>DHGD01000068.1:0-9243 GCA_002402575.1 Syntrophomonas sp. UBA4807 | reverse complement strand
ACCGAGATTGCGGCCACTATCGCGGCGGCTCGCCAGGCTCATCAAGGCAGGCTAACGGTTATCTTCCAGCCCCATCGGTTTACCCGCACTCAGATTATGGGGGAGCGGCTGGGCAAATCCCTGACCGGAGCCGACACGGTGATTATCACCGACATTTACTCCGCCGGCGAGGCAGCCATTCCAGGGGTGAGTTCACAGTCGGTATACGACGCTGCCTGCGGAACCGACGCCCAGGTTTACTACGTTCCCGACAAAGAAGGGATTGTACCTCTGGTTGCCGACCGTTCCCGGCCAGGAGATTTAATCATCACCATGGGCGCCGGGGACGTGTGGAAATTGGGTAAAAAAATACTGGAAAAGATTTAACACCTGTGGAGGTGCTGTATTGGATAGCTTTTATATCAGGGGTGGCAATGCTCTGAAAGGCCAGGTTCGTATCAGCGGTTCGAAGAATGCCACTCTGCCGATAATGGCCGCAACCCTGATGGCGGATGACGAAGTAGTGCTGTGCGGTGTTCCCGATCTGGAAGACATCAATGTCATGTCCGATGTGCTCACGCTCCTGGGGGCGACAGTCAAGAGAGAAAATGACGTATTGATAATAGATAGCAGCAATGTGAACTGTATCGAACTGCCGGAACACATGTCCAGGAGGATGCGAGCATCCAACCTGGTGATGGGGGCGCTGCTGGCGCGTTTCAAAAAAGCTGCGGTAGCCTATCCCGGAGGTTGCGCCATAGGCAGCCGCCCCATGGATTTGCACCTCAAAGGATTCAGAGCTTTGGGTTATAACATCGCCGACCAATGTGGGGTGATGTGCGGAAAGGCCGAAAACCTTGGCGGTCAAGAGACTTTATTGGATTTCCCCAGTGTGGGAGCGACAGAGAATATAATGATGGCTGCCGCCTTGACGCCGGGAATTACTACCCTGCGCAACGCTGCCCGCGAGCCGGAGATAATTGATCTGCAGAACTTTCTCAACCGTATGGGAGCAAGAATTCGCGGCGCAGGCCTGGATACTATCCGCATCGAGGGTGTGAACCGGCTGCATGGGGTGGAACACACTGTTATTCCCGACCGCATCGAGGCGGGAACATTTATGGCGGCGGCAGCAATTACCCACGGAGACGTAATGATCGACAATATTGTTCTGGAGCATATCCAGTCCCTGGTCGCCAAGCTGCGCGAAATCGGGGTGGCAATTAGCTCCAACGGCTCTTGGGTCAGAATTTCAGGGCATCAGCCCTTGCGCAGCGCCGACATCAAGACTATGCCCTACCCTGGTTTTCCCACTGATATGCAGCCTCAAATGATGGCCTTGATGTCAACCGTGGCGGGAACCAGCATTGTGGTGGAGACTATTTTTGAGAACCGCTTTATGCATGTGCACGAATTGCGACGCATGGGAGCGGATATCAAGATTGAAGGCCGGGTGGCCATCATCAGAGGCCGGGAGAACCTGGAAGGAGCGGCTGTGGAAGCCACCGATCTCCGTGCCGGGGCTGCGCTGGTATTGGCTGGACTGCACGCCCGCGGGGAAACCCGGGTGGGCAAACTGGAGCATATAGACCGGGGCTATGATAAACTGCACTGCAAGTTGCGGCAACTGGGCGCGGACATTGAGCGCAGGCCTTAAGCCCAAAGCCCCAAAAGCCTGTAAGCATAAAATAGTCAGCAGGAAATCCGTTTCCAGTGATGATTTTGCTGGAGAATTTTGCTATAATCTATCACATCAATCAGGGGCAGGGGCATCAAATGAAGAGTCTATGGTACAGTGGCTTGGTAAAGTATACGGTTTTTCTGTTGGTTGCACTCCTTTCAATTTTTCTTTTCATACACAGTTCATTTTTTTATATTGATAAAATTTCGGTGCAGGGTGCTGACAAGTTGGGCCCTGAAGAGATCATCCGCCTTTCCGGGCTGCAGACCGGACATAACATCTTCTCGGTGGATGGCAATCAAATCAGCCAAGCCCTGAAGGTGCACCCCATGGTTGAGGATATCAAGGTGGTAAGGCATTGGCCCCGGCATTTGGAGATTCAGGTTACTGAGCGTCAGGCCTGGGCATTGACTCCTTATCAGGGAGCTTTTTTATGTCTTGATAAGGACGGTATTGTTATTGATAAGTTAAATACATTTTCCGTCGACCAATATTGTATAATTACTTTGGACCAGCTGCCCGAACAAGTGGTCTTGGGACAGGTACTGGATCCGGAAGCGGTGGGGGCCATACGCCAGGTGTGGGATGCCATTCCTGCCGAAAGTAAGGCTGATATCTCTGATTACCATTATGTCAATGCCAGCAAAGAGATAATACTCTATACCAGCAAGGGGACGGAGATTAAATTCGGGGCTCTGGAACGGCTGGATGAAAAAGTGCAGTCATTGCTGCAGATTATAAGTATAGAAAAGGATTATGAAGAACAAGGCCAGACCGGGCTGAGTTATGTTGATCTGCGTTTTAAAGGTCAGCCGGTGGTTAAAACCATGGATTAATCAAGGAGTAAGAGGGAAAAGGCAAATGCGCAACCGCAACGCACAGCTAACTATTGCCGTCATCTGCATGGTCCTGGGGATAATGCTGGCTATTCAGTTCAAAACCCAGGAAAACATTAACGATACTCTGATGCCAGGCCGGGTGGAGGAATTGAGCCAACAGCTCTTAGAGGTCACCAAGCAGCGCGATTCTCTGTCTGAAGAGGTTCAGAGCCTGCGTGACAAGTTGCAGAACATTCGCCAGGATAATCAGGCCATGGCCGACATACAGGATGAAATGATAAAGGCTCATATGGCGGCAGGGACAATTCCGGTAAAGGGCCCCGGAGTGATACTGACTTTAAACGACAGCACTCACAGTTTGCAGACCGGAGAAAATCCTAATTATGGCATCGTCCATGATTACGATCTCTTGACTCTGGTTAACGAAATGCGCGCTTCAGGCGCGGAAGCCATTGCCATTAATGAGGAACGCCTCACCGCGGTGTCAGAGATCAGATGTGCCGGCACATTGATATTGGTTAACTGGGTCAGAATCGGGCCTCCTTATGTGATTAAGGCCATCGGGGATCCGGATATGCTGACCAGCGGATTAAATATCAGGGGAGGACATTTGGAAACCCTGAAAATTCTCGGGGTACAGACCAACCTGCAAAAAGTGGATAACATGGAGTTGCCGGCCTACCATGGAGCTATGAAGTTCACCCATGCGGTGCCGGTGGTAACACAAGCGAATGAGGCGCAATAAAAAATGTGGTTAGTAGTTGTTTTTTGTTTATTGATAGGGATTATTATCGGATTACAAATGCCGGTGCTGTTTCCGGTGCTTTATGCGAAATATATGTCTATTGCTATTCTGGCGGCTTTGGACTCCGTATTCGGCGGCATTCGCGCCTATATGGAGGACGGCTTTGACAGCACCATTTTCGTTACCGGTTTTGTGGTCAATGCCCTGCTGGCAGCGGGAATGGCCTATTTGGGCGACCGCCTGGGGGTGGATCTTTACCTGGCTGCGGTGCTGGTCTTCGGAGTGCGATTGTTCCAAAATCTGGCGATAATTCGTCGATATCTCATGAAAAAATATTAGGCTTTAAATAAAGGAATAATCAGGATTTTGTGGTATTTCTATGTAGATATTAAAGCGAGGGGGAATCACTATCAAAAGCCGCCATATAGTGGTTGCCCTGGACATAGGGTCCCACACCATTAAAGCCGCCATGGCTGAAGTATTAGGCTTAGACCACATCAATGTTCTAGGGATTTCTTCCCTGCCCGCCAAGGGTATCAAAAAAGGACATATAGTTGACATCGAGGCAGCCGCCCAGGGTATGGAAGAAGCACTGAACGCACTGGAGAGACTGACCGGTGTGGAAATAAACGGCGCTTTGATCGGGTTTTCCGGGACCAGTCTCTCCACCTTGAACAATCATACCGTGGTAGCGGTAGGAACCCCCAGTTACGAGATATCGCCGGAGGATAAGAATCGGGTTTTACAATCTGCGCGCAACATCTCCCTGCCGCCTGACAAAGGTATCGTGCAGACCGTGGAACGCCAGTATATCATCGATGGATATGACGGCGTCAAAGAACCCATCGGTATGGTGGGAAGCCGCCTGGAAGCGGAGATTACGGTTGTGGTGGCGGCTGTCGCAGCGGTCCAGAACTTGCAGCGCAGTGCCGGCAGAATAAACCTGGAGGTCGAAGGGTTGGTGTTCAATCCCCTTTTGACCTCAGAAGCGGTGCTGATGCCCACTGAAATGGAGATGGGAGTGGCATTGGTCGATATCGGCGGGGGCACTATCGATGTGAGCGTGTTTGAACGGGGCAGCCTGCTGTGCGCTTCGGTATTGCCCCTGGGTGGGGAGCACATAACCAGAGATTTGGCCATAATACTTAAGACCTCCTTGGAAGAAGCCGCCAGTCTGAAGGAACAGAGTGATATCAGCAGTTTGCGTCCCGAAGATTCTGCGGCTGAAGAAGGCTTTGTAGATGTCAGGGATGTCCAGGGACAAGGTGGACGTCAGGTTTCACAACAATTAGTTACAGAAATCATTTCTGCCCGGGTATTGGAAATCGCTCAAATGGTGTATGCTGAATTGAGGCAGTCTGATTCCTTAGAAAGGATTCCGGCAGGGATAGTATTAACTGGAGGGGGCGCTGAACTCTCCGGGACGACTTCCTTATTTGAGGATTATCTGGGGATGCCGGTAAGGCTTGGAACTCCGGATCGGGTTCCGGGACTGGCTGGGGAGTATCGCCAGCCGCGCTTCGGCGCGGTGGTGGGGGGACTGATGTGCGCGGCTCGGCACGTTGAGCCCCGTAAAATTGAGAGTAAACGCGGCCTGTCTGGTCTGTTTGACAGAATGGGCGATTGGTATAAGGATTTTTTTAGGTAAAGGACGGAGGAGGTTTTCTAATGCCATTGGATTTTGACGTTGAGATGCAACAATTTGCGGACATTAAAGTCATAGGAATCGGCGGCGGCGGCAATAACGCCATCAACCGCATGATTGAAGCCGGTTTGAAAGGGGTCGAGTTCGTAGCCGTCAATACTGATTCACAGGCATTGTGGATCTCCAAAGCCGACAAGAAGATTCAAGTGGGTGAAAAGCTAACCAAAGGATTAGGCGCCGGTGCAGACCCGGAAATCGGCCTCAAGGCCGCGGAAGAAAATTCTGATGAGATCAAACGGGCTCTGCAGGGAGCGGACATGGTTTTTGTGACCGCAGGAATGGGCGGCGGTACCGGCACCGGAGGTGCTCCGGTCATCGCCCGTATAGCTAGAGAGCTGGGTGCACTCACCGTGGGGGTGGTAACCCGGCCCTTTACTTTTGAAGGCCGCAAGCGCAATTTACAGGCCGAGACCGGCATACATAACCTGCGTGAAGAAGTGGACAGCCTGATAACTATCCCCAATGACCGTCTCTTGCAGGTGGTGGAAAAGAACACCGCTTTCAATGACGCCTTCCGCATCGCCGATGACATACTTCGCCAGGGGGTGCAGGGCATATCCGACCTGATTGCGGTTCCTGGAGTTATCAACTGTGACTTTGCCGATGTTAAAACCGTAATGAAAAACACCGGTTCCGCCCTGATGGGCATCGGAACCGCCAAAGGGGAAAACCGTGCCGCCGAAGCAGCCCGTATGGCTATATCCAGTCCGCTACTGGAAACCTCCATTGACGGGGCCAAAGGGGTTTTGTTCAACATCAGCGGCGGGGGAGACCTGACCCTGTTTGAGATTTATGAAGCTGCCGAGATTATCCATCAAGCGGTAGATGCGGAAGCCAATATCATCTTTGGGGCTAATATCAATGAGAGCCTGGAAGATGAAGTTAGGGTTACGGTCATCGCCACCGGATTCAACGCTTACAAACCCAGACTGGGCGAAACCCATAAGAACAGCCGGGCTGGTTTAGAAGCTCCGCCCACTTTCGCCGAAAAGGGCGATCTGGAGATTCCGCCATTCCTGCGCAGCCGCAAACGCTCTGACAAATAGCCGGAAAGACACCACGCGCATATGATTGAAAAAACCGGGAATGTTAAATTCCCGGTTTTTTGTTTTTTATAGGATAAGAATACCCCGGCCACTAATTAAATCCAACAAATTATGTTTGTTAATTTTGGTATAATCTGGTAAGCATGCTGCCTCAACATTGTGAATATGAATGTTTATAGTGAAAAAGCTGGCTGCTATCACCCCTCCGGGAGGATTTTCGCAAACAAGGTGAGGGCAATTGAGCGATCCCAAAGTGTATCTGGACCTGACCTTCCTCAACAACTTCATCATGGATTTTATCATCCTGTGGGCTACCTCCAGGTTGTCGGGGCTTAAGCCCAACCATACCCGCTTAGCCATAGCTGCTGCCATGGGAGCGGCATATGCGGTAGGTTATGTATGGCTGACCAAATCCCTCTTATTCAGCCTGACCGGGAAGATCGTATTCTCACTGCTGATGGTAATTATAGCCATTAACCCAGTGCGCTGGCAGGATTATGGCAAAGTCTTGCTATATTTCTATGTAATAAACTTCACTGTAGCCGGCGCTACTATTGCCGCTTCCTCACTGCTGGAAGGCTCTGTGGTAGAGAATATCTCTCCGGCTATCTGGATAGTGGTAGCCATTGTGGCGGCTCTGGCCATTGGATTGTTTGCGGGCCGTTATGTGAAGGACCACCTCTTGCCGGAGCTGCTGAAGTTCCAGGTGGTATTGCGTTTCGGCAACCAGCACTGCGCCGGCCATGGCTTTGTTGATACCGGCAACGCTCTCAAGGATCCCCTGACCAGAAGACCGGTAATCGTGGCGGAATACGCCCTAATAAAATCGTGTCTGCCGCAAGACCTGCAGCACATGATGGAAGGCAATCAGAATGAAGAAGCCTTGCTGGAACAGATTATGTCCAGCAGTTGGGCCAACCGTTTGCGGCTGATACCGTTTTCATCCATCGGCAGGAAGAACGGTATGCTGTTGGGCATACGCGCCGACGAGGTGGTGCTGAATATCGGTTCTAAAGATATCATGCACAAAAACGCAGTGGTAGGGATTTACCGGGAGCAGTTGAATCCGCAAGGTAACTATCAGCTTTTGATCCCCGCGGATATGGTGGAAGGATAGGAGGAAACGGTATGGGAATCAGAGACTTGTTGAAAAACTGGCAGATGAGCCTGATCCGCTTGTACATTAATAAGCGCATCCCGCAGTTCATCCATTACATCGGCTCGACCGAGGTGTTGCCCCCACCTCTGCAGGAAAACGAGGAGATGAATCTGATCTCGCGCCTGGAGCAGGGAGACGTGGCGGTCAAGGCCAAACTTATCGAACATAACCTGCGCCTGGTGGTTTACATTGCTAAGAAATTCGAAAACACCGGCATCAACATCGAAGACTTGGTTTCCATAGGAACTATCGGGCTGATTAAAGCGGTCAATACCTTCGAGCCCAAGAAGAATATCAAATTGGCCACTTATGCCTCGCGCTGCATTGAAAACGAGATCCTCATGTATCTGCGCCGCAATCTCAAGAACCGCGGCGAGGTTTCACTGGATGAACCGCTCAATGTGGATTGGGACGGAAATGAACTGCTGTTATCGGATGTGCTGGGTACAGACGGTGACATGATATACAAGCGTATCGAACATGAGGTTGAAAAGAGCCTGTTGTGGCAGGCGATGCACAAACTGAGCGGCCGGGAAAAAACAATCATTCAGCTGCGCTTTGGCCTGGGGGACGGTTTGGAAAAGACGCAGAAGGAAGTGGCTGATATTTTAGGCATTTCGCAATCCTACATCTCCCGCCTGGAGAAGAGGATATTAAAAAGGCTGCAGCGCGAGATAAGAAAGATCGAATAAATCTCGCTAAAGAAGCCGGTTTAGCGTCCTGTCTATATAAACAGAGAATAAATCCCGGCTGTCGCGTAAACAATTTAATAGAAGGGAATTTAGTGCTTATAAGGCACTATTTTTTCTGATTTGCCAGACAATTGCGTTGATGAAGGGAAGGAGCCGGCTTGATAAATAAAGTTGAGATATGCGGGGTCAATACCTCCAAACTTCCCGTATTGAAAAACGAAGAGATGAGGCTGTTGTTTAAACAGTTTCAAGCGGGAGAGCAGGAAGCCAGGGATAAACTGATACAGGGCAACCTGCGTCTGGTTTTGAGCGTCATACAGCGTTTCAGCAACCGGGGGGAATTAGTTGATGATCTGTTTCAGGTGGGCTGCATCGGATTAATTAAAGCTATAGATAATTTCGACCTCAGCCAGAATGTTCGCTTCTCCACTTACGCGGTGCCGATGATTATCGGTGAGATCCGGCGCTATCTGCGCGATAACAATCCGGTCAGGGTGTCGCGGTCCTTGCGCGACATTGCCTACAAAGCATTGCAAGTGCGCGAACGGCTGGTTTCAGACAATTCGTCCGAACCTACCGTGGTTCAAATTGCCAAGGAACTGGACCTGCCCCGTGAAGAAGTGGTGTTCGCCCTGGATGCCATCCAAGACCCGGTGTCACTGTTCGAACCGATTTACAATGATGGCGGCGACCCAATACTTGTCATGGACCAGATCAGCGACGATAAAAACACCGACGACCTGTGGCTGGAAGAGATCAGCATAAAAGAAGCCATGAAAAAGCTCAATGAGCGGGAAAAGCATATTGTTTCGCTACGCTTTTTCGCTGGCAAGACACAGATGGAAGTGGCCGACGAGATCGGTATTTCCCAGGCCCAGGTATCCCGTCTGGAAAAGGCCGCCCTCAAACAGCTCAAGAAGTATATCTGAAAGTCTGCAAAGGAGGCTTCTGATATGGTCAACCGGATCATAACCATATTTCTGCTGATGGTAGTGCTCGGCCTGTTGATGCCCCTTACCCAGGACTATTTCACTGTGGAAAATGCCTTTACTGTAGACAATCTGGTGCGCCTGGAGATGCCCTCGGAATAAAGCCGGTCCGGTGGTAGGGCCTTTAACCCTTTTTATGGTACAATGCGGAAAAAGGGTTAGAGGCGGAAGAATCGGGGGAAAACCCCTGGCCTGTTCTCCCGCGGCCGGGAAGGGTGAGGGTTTTGGCAAACAACAAGGTGAGGCTGTTCTGGGAGGGGCGTCAGGAAAAGCGGCCGTCGATTGGCGACAGTGGCGGTCCTGCCGCAGTGTCGCGCGTCTACCCCCGTCAGCTCAGCCCGGACAATTCATTGTGGCTGGAAGAGAGCGGCCGCTCCGCTATTACCCCGCAAAACCGCATGTTTTATG
>DHGD01000034.1 GCA_002402575.1 Syntrophomonas sp. UBA4807 | reverse complement strand
ACCTCGCGACAGCAATGTGCCATTAAAAATTTGCGGCGCAGTCTCCTGGGCGTTAGCCAATCAGAGTAGGAATCAACTTTCCGCCCGCCCCACACTTTAATGCGTCAATTCCGGCATACATTAAGATCAAGACTGTCAGGCAGCCCAGGGGGTTTCAAACGCCATTTTCGCAAGCAGATGCTGATACAACAGTGAGTTAAGGTTCTGCTGGTTCTCCAGCAGGTTTTTTTCTGCTGCCAGCACTTCACCCTGGTTAACCATGCCCAGAGACTGCTTAAATTTGACCATGTCCAGATTGTTCTCCGCAGTCGCCAAATTGTGCTGATGCAGCGCGATCTGCCGCTCCAATTCCCGGACATTATCGTATAGCTGGGTTATAGAGCGACGTTTTTGAGCCTGGGTTTGCTGATAATTGATTTTACTTTTGGCTAAAGTATACTGCAAGGCTTGATAATCATCTACCGAATCCTCATCAAGGTAATCGATGCGCAGTTCGGCTTTGGATACCTCCTGGCTGGCTGACCAGAGGCCGGGGTCGGCATTCATTCTTTGCTCAATCTCTTCTTCCAGATTGCCGATCACCAGAAGCTGATAAGGTTGCTCATAGGTTAGCTGCGGTCGTTCTTCAGAGTCGAGCCCGATCAGTTCATTAAACTGAGCATAGCTGTCCTCCAGCGCTTGCCTGGCTTGTTCGGCAGCATTATGGGAGGATTCATAGCTTAACAGCGCATCATTCAGTTCAGCCTGACTGATTAAGCCCAAGCTATAACGGGCTTGTGCTTCGCATTTCTTATAGGCGGCTATCTCCAGAGACTTATCCGCCGCTGCCATCTTTGCCTGAGCTAGTAGGATATTGGTATATTTTTGGACGGTATCAATGTGCAGCTGGTCGAGCGCCGTATCATAATTCAATTTGGCCTTCTGGTAATCGATATTGCTCTCCACCAGAGCTACAAAGACCCGGTCATAGTCGCCGGAACCGCTGAACCAGTTGTCAAAATCCTCTTGGGCGGTATCGAGGTTAAGCCCGCTGCTTTTTATGTTCAAATCGGATAGTCTGAGGTCCAGACTATGCAGTTCAGCCCTGAGTATAGCGTCAGCTACGGTCAGGCCGGAGGTAGGCGTGGCGCCGGCTGCGTCAGCTGCCAGTCCGGCATCCGCGGCAGCGGCAGCCTGGTCTGCCCCGCTTGTATCTGCAAATGCTCCCTCCGATAAGCCCAGGCTGCAGATCAACAACCCAGTCAGTAACCATGCAAAGACTTTTATCCTGTTCATTTCCTGCCTCCTTTATTCAAACCGCAAGGCTTCGATGGGATTGGAGCGCGCCGCTTTGCTGGCGGGATAATATCCGAAGAACAAGCCCACCATCATGGAGAAACCCAGGGCCAAAGCGACCAGCCAGGGTGACAGTTTTATTTTAAAATCAGCCAATACTCCCAATAAATAGCTGCCTCCCCATCCCAGCAACACCCCGATTATTCCTCCGATCACACACAGCAACAGGGCTTCGATTAGAAACTGCGTCAGGATAGCACGGGTAGTAGCCCCGACCGCCATGCGAACCCCGATTTCGCGAGTCCGCTCTGTAACCGATACCAGCATTATGTTCATGATGCCGATACCGCCCACCAAAAGGGAGACTGCCGCGATGCCCCCTAACAGGAAGGTCATGATGCGGGTGGTATCCTCTATGGTTGATAAAACCTGGGCCATATCCTGAATATTGAAATCATTTTCGGCGTCAGCAGCCAGTCGGTGACGCTGGCGCAGCAGGCTGGTGATCACCGCTTTGAGCGGCTGCAGGGACTCGGCGTCACTAGCCTGTATATTGATGGTGCGCACCGCTGAACTCCCCAAGAGCCTTTGTTGGGCGGTGGTTATGGGAATATAGACGGCATTATCTTGGTCGGAGCCGGAACCTTGCGCCCCTCGGGAAGTAAGTACCCCGATCACGGTGTATTCCAGCCCGTTTATCTGCATCTGACTACCCACCGGGGTCTTAGACCCGGAATAAAGATTATCGACTACGGTCTGGCCGATTACAGCCACCAGACTGCCCTGACTGACATCTTCCGCGGTTATGAAGCCGCCCAGCCGGGTCGGCCAGTCTTTAATATCCTGCAAAGCCGGAACGGTACCGCTAACCGAAGCTGTCCAGGTTAAACTGCCTGCCGTCAAGGTGGCCTGAGTGCTTGATTCCGGGGCGGTATGCTTAACCATGGGCAGCTGGGATATAGCTTCGACATCCGCCATGGTAAGCTGCCCGCTACTGTTGGCGCCCCGGACCGGTCCAAAACCTCCCCCGGAGGTCACCATCAGAAGGTTGGAGCCCATGCTGGATATACGCTCGGTAATGCCTGCGCTGGCTCCCTGGCTCAGAGAAACCATAATTATCACTGCGCCTACCCCGATAATAACCCCCAACATAGTCAAAAAGGAACGCATCTTGTTATCCAAAAGGCTGCGCCAGGCGATTTGCAGGCTGGATACTAGGTCCATGCTTGATTCACCTCATTTTCTTCTTCCGCTGCCGAGCCAGCCTGCAGCGGGCAGGCCACCGCTTCGCTGCTGACCACCATACCATCACTGAGGCGCACGATACGCTGGCAGTGTTGTCCGATTTCCAATTCATGAGTCACTATAACCACGGTGAGCTGTTGTTCTCGGTGAAGCTGTTGCAGCAAGGCCATGATTTCAATGCTGGTCTTACTGTCCAAAGCGCCGGTGGGCTCGTCGGCCAAAACCAGACTGGGCCGGTTGACCAGGGCCCGGGCGATCGCTACCCGCTGCTGCTGCCCCCCTGACAGTTGATTGGGGCGGTGATGCTCACGGCCTTTGAGCCCCACCAGTTGCAGCATTTCCATAGCCCGCCGGGTGCGCTCGGGGCCTTTTATGCCCGCGTAGATAAGCGGCATGCTGACATTATCCAGAGCAGAGGATTTACCTAACAGGTTAAAGTTCTGGAAAACGAATCCAATCATGCGGTTGCGCAGAAATGCCAACTGGTCCGAATCTAGGTCCGCCACCTGGTACCCGCTGATCGTGTATGAACCCCTATCGGGTTTATCCAGGCAGCCCAAAAGGTTCATCAAAGTGGATTT
>DHGD01000094.1:8136-8354 GCA_002402575.1 Syntrophomonas sp. UBA4807 | reverse complement strand
GCGGAAGGCGTTCCCATCGGCCTTTAAGTCTCCGTGAAGCGTTACATTACCAGCCTGGCCACCTGGTAGACCAGGATTGCCAGTGCGAAGGAGAGTATTAGTTGTAGCGCTATGCTGAAAAGCGGCCAGCGCCAGCTCTTCGTCTCCTGTCTGATGGCACCCACCGTGGCCACACAGGGGATGAAAAGCACCTGCAGCACCAGGAAGGCGAGGGCGGC
>DHGD01000094.1:7612-8085 GCA_002402575.1 Syntrophomonas sp. UBA4807 | reverse complement strand
GCCACCATCATCTGCCAGTTAAGCCCCATCAGGCTGCCCAGCGGCTCCAGCCATCTGCCGAAGGCTGCCAGCACACTATTTTCTATATTCCCGCCGGGTATTACGGACAGCATCCAGACGATTATGGATACGATCAGGATGATTGTGCCAGCGCGCTTGATGAAGGCCAGCAGGTTCTGCCAGGTCACCATGGCCGTCAGCTTCAGGTCGGGCACGTGGTAAAGAGGCAGCTCCATGATCAGCACCTCGCTTTCCCCCTTTACAACGAAGCGGTTTAAGATCAGTCCCACCAGCACCAACACGGCCAGACTGAAGATGATAATGCCGATGGAGAAGAAGACTGCCCGTGTGCCGAAGAAGGCGGCGGCGATGATAGCCACCACGGCCATCCTGCCGGTGCAGGGGACGAGGGGTGTAAGCAGTATGGTGAGCAGGCGCGCCCGCGGGGAATCGATGATGCGTGTGCCCAGTAC
>DHGD01000094.1:7154-7570 GCA_002402575.1 Syntrophomonas sp. UBA4807 | reverse complement strand
TCCTCCATCAGCGCCCAGGCGACGAAGAAAAAGAACAGGATGGGGATGAAGGTCAGCACGATGCCCGCACCTCCCAGGACACCATCTGCCAGCAGTTGCTGCAGCCACAGGGGCAGGAAGGAAAGGCCGGAGTAGATGAGGGTGCGTCCTCCTTCGATCAGCCAGTCCTCGAGGTAGGCCTGCAGCGGCACGCCAATGGAGTAGACAAGCCCGAAGATGGCGCCCAGCACAGCAACCAGCAGTACCATGCCCCAGACCGGGTGTGTGGCGATGCGGTCAACCCTCTCGGTCAGCGACACTCTGCCCAGCGCGGGCTTTTCCTGAGCCGTCGCAGCCATCCGCTCCACCCATTCGTAGCGGAGTGTGGCGATGGTCATGGCAGCACGCTCGTTGGCCCGCAGCAGCACCTCCAGGCG
>DHGD01000094.1:5706-7129 GCA_002402575.1 Syntrophomonas sp. UBA4807 | reverse complement strand
TCCAGCAGCTTCATGGCTGCCCAGTGCTGTGGATAGGGATCGATGATATCAGGTGTCAGCAGCTCGGCCACCTGGTCGATGCTGAGCTTTACGTCGTTGCCGTACTCTATATGCTTTACATCCCGCGTGCCAGGGGGACGGTTATACTCGGCTACCACCTGGTCCATCAGCTCGGTGATGCCGCGGTTGCGATTGGCCTCAATGGGAATGACGGGTATATTGAGAGCGGCTGACAGCGCGGCGGCATCGATGCTGATGCCCTGCTGTCGCGCCACATCCATCATATTCAGAGCGATCACCATGCGTGGTGCCAGCTCGATCAGTTCGGCCACGAGATAGAGATTGCGCTCCAGGCTGGCTGCGTTGAGCACGGCCACCACCACATCGGGTTTTTCGATCACCAGATAATCACGGGCGATCTGCTCTTCTACCGAATTGGCCGTCAGGCTGTAGGTGCCCGGCAGGTCAACGACATTCATAACAAGATCGCCATGACGAAAGGTGCCGGTCTTCTGTTCAACGGTCTTGCCCGGCCAGTTGCCCACGTGCTGGGAGAGGCCGGTCAGCAGATTGAAGACGGTGCTCTTGCCGACGTTGGGCGAGCCTGCCAGTGCCACCGTTATGGTCTTTTCCGGGGACCTCAGCGGCATCCATTATCCCTTACAACGATGATATGCTCGGCCATCTCGCGTCCCAGCGCCACCTCAGTGTCGTGCAATTTGACCAGAACAGGCCCGTGGTTATAGTTTTCCAGCATCTTGAGACGCGTGCCCGGCGTGAAGCCGAGCGAGAGGCAGCGTCCCTGCCGTCCGCGGCCACCCTCAAATGATCTGATGATGGCTGTCTCATCCGGTTTAAGCTCGGTCAGGGGAATATCCTTCAGGCCAGTGGCTGCCTCTTCTGCATAAGGCCCCGCCAGCAATGCGGAGGCGAGCCCGGCATCCAGCTTCAGTTTCTCGCCGGCCGTCTCTATTTCCATCTCGCCGTTTTCCCCTTTCCCCAGGATGGTAACCACCGACTGGGGCTGAAGTCCCAGGCCGTTGACCTTTTGCAGCAGGTCGGGGCTTTCGTCGCTGATGGCCTGGATGTAGACCTTGTCTCCAGCTTTAAAATCTGTCAGGCGCAGAGCTGACTCCTGCCTGATATTACCGTCCCTGTCCGGTATGGAATGGCCGTGGGGGCAGGTGTCAACGTTGCCCAGCAGGCTGGCCATCTTCTCCTCCATCTCCGGCGAGGTGACATGTTCCAGCAGGCAGGCCTGGTCGTGCACCTTGTCCCAGTCCATGCCCAGCACGTCGACCAGGAACCTCTCCCACAGGCGGTGCCGCCTGATCACGCCCAGGGCCTTCTCGTTCCCCTCCCCGGTGAGAGTGGCCCCCTTGCCCGGTCGGTATTCTATCAGGCCTTTATTCTCCAGCGAGCG
>DHGD01000094.1:0-5696 GCA_002402575.1 Syntrophomonas sp. UBA4807 | reverse complement strand
CCTGCCGCTTGTATATGGCCTCTAAATATTCCTGCGTCCTTTCCGTATCCATAGTTGCTCCCTGTGATTAAGTCAACTTAATTAAGCAAGCTTAATTATGTCATAGTTCGTGTATGTATGCAAATGAGAAATTGATCTCAGGATATCGGGCGCAGGGGACACAGCAAGATCTCTTCAAGCTTAAGGCGGGGACGTGGTGGAGGCGACTGAGCGGGGTAGCCCGTAGGCAGGAGGGCCACCACCACGGTGGTCTCGGGCAGATGATAAAGGGAGGCTATCTCGCTTGAGCTGCTGATGCCGCCCACCCAGCAGGTGGCCAGGCCCAGAGACGTGGCGGTCAGCACCATGTGTTCGATGGCGATATAGGTATTGGCGGTGGCAGTGCCCAGGTAAGCCGACATCTCGGGATCAGGCAGGTTGAGCATCATCTCACGGAACTTGGGGTCGGCGAAGCTGCCGGACAGGTACTGGATGAGACCGCTTTCCAGTACCTCCTGTTCGCGACGCAGGCGCGAGGCCCTGGAATAGGCCGTCAGGTCGGCGCAGCAGACGAAGACGGCGGGGGCCTCCTCGATAAAGGCCTGGTCCAGTGAGACCCTGCGCAAGAGCTTCTTCTCCTCTGCGTCGGTGGTCACGATAAAGCGCCAGGGTTGGCGGTTGCTGCCCGAGGGGGCCAGCCGCGCCGCCTCCAGCATCTCACAGATATATTCGTCAGGCACCGGGTCCGGCTTGAACCTGCGTATGCTCCTGCGCTGCTTGATCGCTTCTGTGACCGTCAACATGCCTTAGCCTCCTTTTTTACAGGTAAATTATAGTAAATTTGGTGATATAATGAGCAAAAGTCTGAAGGAAGGCTGCAATAGCTGTGTAAAAAGCAGGTCAAATCTGGAAAATGATTGATTAAATCCTCGATCCGGCGGTGAGGGTTATGAAAACGCTCGAAGAAATAAGAAACATACTGGCATAGCATAAAGAAGATCTGAGGCAAAAATACAAAGTCAAAGAGATAGGAGTATTTGGCTCCTATGTTAAGGGCCTGCAGAAAGAGGGCAGCGACCTCGATATCCTGGTGGAGTTCGAAGGGGAAATAAGCCTGCTTAAATTTATTACGTAATTATCCCTTGTGGGCATGTAATCAGCATATTTATTTACAGTTTTATGTTTATGCGCCTATAATGGACATGCCCCTCGGCGATTGGATCGCACCTGCCCTTCGCACGGCTGGGATCAAGGGTTCGAATCCCTTCGAGGGGACTTGACTTTTATTATCGTGATGATATAACATTAATTTACGTGCGAAGGGCGGATATCCATTCGTGGATTGAACCCAAACGAACGGGGAGACTAGGAAACTTCGACTTGTTGAAAGAGTTGGGATTTCTTGGTCTTTCCGTTTTTTGCACCTCTAAAATACTGTGAACATCGTGGCTGTCCCTTTATGCTGGGGCAGTCTAATTATTATGGGTGTTGGATTCCCTTCTTTCCCGCTGAGACTAATCAATTTCTTATCCTTAGTTTCTATCAGGGGTATATGCCACAGCAGTGCTGTTGCCAAATGAATAGCATCAAAAGGCTTGAATCCAGGGCTATACTTCCTTATCAGGCCTCTCGCAATCCCTGCTACTTTGGTCTCATATGCTATTGGAACGATGTACTTGCGAGAAAAGAACTCTAATATCTTAGCCTCTGAATCATCGTCCGAGGTTCCCTTGAGGTAGGCTACTTCTGCCTGAGTTATTGCAGACACGGCGATCTCAAGCTTTCCTTGTTCCGCTTGTCGTATGATCGAATCGCAAGCGGTAGAAAGAGAAGTATCTCCACCCAAGTATGCCAATATCACATCTGAATCCCAAAGCCTCCGCGGTATTGCCATGAACTATCCCCCTTCTCTCACCTTCCTTAGAAACTCAACAACATCTTCGACTACTTCCTTTGAAGGGATGGAACCAAACGTGGCCTTTGGTAACGTAGAATCGGGCGTCCTATCTTCAAGTTCTTCGATTTCAGTAATGGAACGCGGCATCCCGTTTCTAAAGTAGTTAACTTTTCCCCTAACAAGTACCCGCTTTTCTAACAGTGATTTCACCTTCTCTTTCCATACAGATTCATTCGGGAAATAGCAACGAACTGGAATCCCACTGACCCTATCCCAGACAGTAAACGTGGTAATACGATGGAGGTTGATAGCATCTAGTGTGCCCTCTATGGAACCTAGATTCCAATAAATCGCTTTAAGGATTCGATCAGCCTGTAACTCGATGCCCTTTTGAATAATGGCAGGTCTGTCTCCGTTGGAATACACGTCAAGCCACTTAGCCCTGTCGGGGCCGACAAATAGATGCTTCATTTTCTTTAAGTCGCTTAACGCCTGCTCGGTAAAATGGGCGGGCGGCTCCTCGGTTCCCTCAGTGATCGTTCTCAGCCCAGGGACAAAAGCTTGTGCAACTTCTGGTTTGTCCAGTAGTGGGGTAACCGTTATGGAAGGACTACTTGAATGCAGTTGGGAAACAACCCATCTGCGCTTACCTGTTTCGCCAGTAATGGCATAATCAATATCTAGAATTAGCCGATTCATATCGGCTATTGTTCTTAGAAACAGACCAACGGAAACAGATTCTGTTTCCGGATGTATTACAAAGGTTATGCCAGTGGTAGTCGCCTTTTCGTTCCGACGCTCTTTGATTGCCATTACCGTCTCCTGCCACCCTTAAAGAGTTGTCATATTCCCTTTCAAGGGTGTATATTATACTTGCGACGGTATGAAAACACACCCTTTACCCCGAAACTCTAATAAAGCTGATAGCGAGTCAGATAAGAAACCAATATTGACTCGCTCAGCATTCTATTCATTTTTACACAAAGTCACTATGCCTGTCCAGAAATCTTCACCAACCGATCAAGAAAGTTCCAAAACATAGGTCGTTCGGCATCCCGTCTGTTATATCTGAAAGAGTATTCGTTTACATAGCTTTGCACGTAATCCTCTCCAACGGAATGATACACACCGTTGATACCACGTTTTACTAAGCTCCAGAATCCCTCAATAGTATTAGTATGGGCATTACCGATAACCCACGCCTTTACTGCATGGTTTACCGTTTCATGCTTATAACCATTCTGGCTTAGCTTATTATAGATTGGGTATTCATCTGTATAGATCATGCTTTCCGGCTTTACATTCGCTTTAATCAACGGTATTACAGTAGCACTATTAACCCTGTCTGTCTTTATAGCTTTGACCCGTCCCTTGCGCCGTACCATACCAACAACTGGAGTTTTGCCTTCTGCTCCGCGCCCACGCTTACCACTTCTGCGACCACCTATATAGGTCTCATCGACCTCTACTGATGAACCCTCCAGACTAATACTTAGTTGCGAAAGTCCGCGTAATTATTATTACGTATAACAAGACATTGTTTAGCTTCGCAATTATTGTCCCTGATTTATCCAATTAAGTACTAACATCATCACCAAGCATGGAACGAATTTGCCTGAACATACGCCAAGCGGTTTTATAAGTAACGCCAGTTTCACGCTGTAGCTGTTTAGCCGAAATTCCACATCGGGTATTAGCCATAAGGAACATGGCATGAAACCAAGTGCTCAGTGAAGTAGCCGACTTTTCAAGAATTGTACCTACCATCGGGTACACATTGTTACCGCAGATTTCACAGGAATAAGCTGGTCTTTTGGCAAGTCGATAATGCTTTGTAACCTTTTGGCATTTATCACAGAATATACCATTCGGATACTTTGCATTTTTAAGCCATTCCAAACAGGCTTCATCATTCGGGAAGTCCCCTTTGAAGTCTTTTATTGTATAATGTCTCATAGTGTTCACTTTCCTTCACCTTTACTATGAGACTATTCTAACACACTATGTACCTGTTGTCAAGGGATAGTTACGATTTATTAATCTGGAAAACTACCTGAGCCAGATCTTGGGCATTAAAATTGATCTGGTAATGAAAGATAGTTTGAAACCACGGATAGGTCGCCGCATTTTGAATGAGGTAATCAAATTGTGAACCGTGATTTTTGGATNNGCGGTAAAGAAACTTCCTCCTGCAGTCAAAGATCGCTATCCCACTATACCATGGAAGGATATTGCTGGGATGAGAGACAAACTGACTCACGAATATTTTGGTGTTAATCTTAAGGTAATTTGGGATACTGCCAAGCAGGATATACCACCACTCCAGCCGTTAATGCAAAAACTACTGGATGATTACAGGGAAAAGTAATTTGTAATTAACACGGTTACCGCTTCAATCGTATCAATATTAACTGTTTCAATCCACGCACCCGCGGGGGTGCGACCAATTGACCCTATCTTTTCGTAGTGTTACTATTTCGCTATCGATGTATATATCCGGACTACGATAGGGGTGAAATATGCCGGTTCTTGATAATTACGTAAGTGTGGTGGAAGCTGCGGAAACACTGGGCGTTCACTGAGAAACAGTCAAGCGCATGTGCCGGGAAGGGCGGATTCCGGCAAGGGAAGTCCATAATATGTGGTTGATTCATAAAAAAGCTGGCAAAATTCGCATCAACTTACGACGAGCCACGGCGCGGCAAGCGGAGACGATAAGAGCTCAGGAATGATGGGGGCAAAACATGGCGAGTAGAACTGGAAACAATCGCAAACCTCTAAAGTCCAACGGTGCCAATCTTGGCTTCGAGGAAAAGATGTGGCAGGCGGCGGATAAGCTCCGCGGTTATATGGATCCCTCTGAATACAAAGACGTCGTACTGGGGTTGGTCTTTTTAAAATACATTTCCGATGCCTTTCAAGAAAGATACCAGCAATTGGGGCTCTTTACGGCCGATCCCGCCAGTGATTATTTCATGAAAGAACCCAGAGCGCGGTATGAAGTCCTTGAGGACCGCGATGAGTACCGGGCGGAGAATATCTTCTGGGTGCCTAAAGAGGCACGGTGGCCTCACCTTCAGGCCAACGCCAGGCAGCCCATCATCGGGAAACGCATTGATGATGCTATGGATGCTATCGAGCGGGAAAACAATTCCTTAAAAGGTGTCCTGTCTAAAAACTATGCCCGCCCTACTCTGGACAAACAGAGGCTGGGCGAGCTGGTTGACCTCATCGGCACTATTGGTCTGGGTGATAAAGAAAGCCGTTCGAAAGATATTCTCGGGCGGGTATACGAATATTTCCTGAGTAAATTTGCCAGCGCCGAAGGGAAAAAGGGCGGAGAATTCTATACTCCGCGTTGTATCGTGCGGTTGCTGGTGGAAATGATAGAGCCCTTCAAAGGGCGGGTTTATGACCCCTGCTGTGGTTCGGCGGGAATGTTTGTCCAGAGCGAGGAGTTCATCGAACAGCACGGGGGACACATCGGTGATATTGCGGTTTACGGTCAGGAGTCCAATCCCACCACCTGGCGCCTGGCGAAGATGAATCTGGCGATACGCGGCATTGAAGCGAATCTGGGACATCAGCCGGCCGATAGTTTCCACAACGACCTCCAGCAAGGCCTCAAGGCAGATTATATCCTGGCCAATCCGCCGTTTAATATGAGCGATTGGGGCGGTGAGCGCCTGCGTGATGATGTCCGCTGGAAGTACGGTGTCCCGCCGGTGGGTAATGCCAACTTCGCCTGGGTACAGCATATAATTCATCACCTTTCGCCCAGGGGAATCGCTGGCTTTGTGCTGGCTAACGGCTCCATGTC
>DHGD01000120.1 GCA_002402575.1 Syntrophomonas sp. UBA4807 | reverse complement strand
ACACCGGATGGACAATAGACGAGAACGATGTTCCAGTTATGGAGCCGCCTACTGAAGAAGAACTAAAAGCTTTGAAACTGGTTGATCCCAATAACATTTTGGGCTTTGAGTTTAAGTAACGCAACGCGGCTTAAGAGAAAGAGGCTGGTCATTTGACCAGCCTTTTNNACATGAACCGAATATGGGTCAAAAAATGGGTAGTGAACACAAAACGAATCACCCCCCCTAACCACCTTCCGATCTAGTCTCAGGCCTTTTTTACTCCAGCCTAGCGACGCGAAAATGAATCATTTTTATAAAGCTTATTGTTATCACAATCACAAGTAGCCCGGCGCCAATACCGATGGCACAGTGCTTGCATAATTCATTGGAATGTCGNNTGGCTGATCGGGCTTTGTCGGCATATGCTCACAAGAGACGATATGACAATTAATGCCAGGTTAAATTAAAGAGAACTGCGACTAGTGATCGCACTCCGGCTTAGCTATAATTGCCTGGCAGATAAGGATGGTGATAGTGATAACATTTTAGGCCCAAACAACTGAGTATGTCCTTTAGTTTATTAAGGAGGCTTATTGCATGAGTAAAAGAGGCGCCAGGATTATCGGCTTATTAGTGGTAATGATTATGCTGATTTCTCTAGTAGCCGGATGTGGCGGAGGCAGCACAACAGACAAATCCAAAGAGATCAAGATTGGCACTATCTTGCCATTGTCAGGATCAGCCGCTCCTTTGGGCAAAATCGGCCAGCAGGCCCGCGATATGGCCATTGAAGAAATTAATGCCGGCGGTGGTATTAAGTCTATGGGCGGAGCTCAGATTAAGATGGTTTATGCTGACAGTAAAGGCGACCCGGCCGTTGGCGTATCCGAGGCCGAACGTCTTATCACCATGGAGCAGGTAGCGCTTTTGACCGGATGTTACCAGAGTGGTGTGGCGATGCCATCTACCGAAGTGGCGGAACGTTATAAAGTACCGTACTTTGTAGACGTACCTTCAGAAGACAAAATCACCGAACGTGGTTTTAAATACGTTTTTCGTCTGGCCGAAAAAACCAGCTGGCGCAACCGCGACCAGACCAAGTTCATAACCGAAATGGCCAAGACTTATGGCACCCCGGTAAAAACCGTAGGCCTGATATATGAAAACACTGCCTGGGGTCAGGGCGCGGTAGCCGCCTGGGAAAAATATCTCCCCGCAGCCGGCCTGCAGATTGTAATGAAAGAGCCGTACCCTACTAATTCCTCAGATCTCACCCCAGTGGTCCTAAAAGCCAAACAGTTAAATCCCGACATCATTATGATGGTTTCATATGTATCTGACGCCGCTCTGTTGACCAAGACCTTCGCTGAGCATCAGGTTAAGCCCTTGGCCTTTATAGGCACCAGCGGTGGCTTTGCCGACCCGACTTACTACAATTTGGCCGGCAATGCCAGTGAGAATTATTTTGACATTTCCACCTGGGAACCCGATGTCAACCGTCCCTTCTCTAAAGAAGTCAACCAGAAGTTCAAAGACAAATACGGTTATGCCATGAATGCTGAAGCGGTTAAAGCCTATGTGGGGATGTACATCATTGCGGACGCCCTGGAGCGNNTTGGCGGCAACCGACATCAACAGTGGCGTAACTCAGATGTATGCCGCTCAAACCAAATTTGACGAAACAGGTCAAATGATTAATGCACCTATAGTGATCTGTCAGTACCAAAAGGTGGATGGCAAGATNNGAGCGAATCACTGTGTGGCCTAAGGAAGAAGCCCGCGTTGGTTCGCATATAGTATGGCCCTATCCGGGTGCCAGCAATTAAAACCCTATTAACGGACGGAGGGAGTGGCATAGGCCATTCCCTCCCCCTCCTCCCTATTGGAAAGGGGTGTAAACCTAAGTGGGATTTATGTCAGTAGTCGCCAACGGTCTCAGCATGGGAGCCATATACGGACTAATTGCCCTGGGATTAACCTTGATATTCGGGATTATGAGAATAATTAACTTTGCCCATGGGGCATTATTGATGCTGTCCATGATGACTTCATATTGGATGTGGAAATTCACCGGACTAAACCCTATTATTTTGATTGTTATTGTTGGTCCTATCATGTTTGGAGTGGGTTATCTGTGCCAGCGCTTTTTGGTCAAACCGGTGCTTGATTCGGAAAAAAATGTTCGCGAGCCGGTCAGCGTTCTGCTCTTAACCGCCGCCTTGGCGATTGTATTGGAAAACCTGGCTTTAATGATATTTGGCGCCGACTACGTAATGGCCAAAACCAGTTTCTCAGACCAAACCATAGCAATAGGAGCAGTTACGGTGAGCGCGGCGCGTTTTTACGGGTTGATGATCGCTCTGGTGGTCGCCGGGGCGTTTTGGCTGTTCTTGCAGAAAACCCAGACCGGGCGAAATATCAGGGCTACCGGACAAGATCGCAATGCCGCCGCCTTGATGGGTATTAACGTGCCCCGGACTTTTGCCATTGCCTTCGGTTTAGGCACAGCGTTACTGGCGGTGGCGGCCTTGGCTCTAATACCTTTCTATTATGTGCACCCGTCGGTGGGTCAGGTCTTTATGACCAAGGCCTTTATCGTAGTAGTTTTAGGTGGCTTGGGGAGCGTTCCCGGAGCCGTACTGGGCGGTATCCTGATAGGTTTAATAGAATCTATCGGGGCTCAATATATGACTGCCACCTTGACGGTTGTTCTGGTTTACGCAGTATTTTTGCTGGTGCTTTTCATAAAGCCTTCGGGTATGTTTGGCTCCCGCTATGATTGGTAGGTGAGATAGTGAAAATTAATAAAAGGTTTTTATTTATAGCCGGTCTGGTAATAATATTGCTGCTGGTTCCCTTGATGATCTCCAGACCGTATTATCTGCATGTTATTATTATGTGCTTGCTATGGGCTTATTTGGCATCGAGCTGGAATATTGTGGGCGGGTTTGCCGGACAACTTTCTCTGGGTCACGGTATCTACACTGCTACCGGCGCCTATATTACCATGATGCTATTCAATACTTACGGGCTGTCACCCTGGCTGGGAATGTTGGTGGGAGGAGCAGTAGCGGTAGCGATCAGCGTTTTAATAGGGTATCCTACCTTTGCTTTGCGTGGCGCTTACTATGCTCTGGCCACAGTGGCTATTTCCGAAGGCATTGTGGTTCTTATTAACAGCACCCACCATCTCGGCCCTTTCAAGGTCGGCGGCGCCGAAGGCCTGATTGTAAAAATGGTGGGACAATCCGCGGCGGCNNATGCAGTTTAGTTCCAAAGTACCATATTACTATATAATTCTTTTCATGCTGTTCATAGTCATAGGAATATCTTACTGGATCAAGAACTCCAAGCTGGGGTATTCGCTCACAGCCCTGAAGGAAGACGAAGATGCCGCTGCAGCCATGGGTATCAACGTGCGCAGCAACAAGCTGCGGGCTGCCATGATCAGTGCCTTTATGACTTCTTTGGGAGGGGTTTTCTATGCCGCCTTAATCCGTTATCTGGAACCAAATGCCATTGCCGGCGGCAGTATGTCAACACAGATGGTTTTTTTAAGTATCGTGGGCGGTTCAGGCACAGTGTTGGGACCGGTCATCGGCGGTATAGTTTTGTCATTGATCAGCGAGGTAATCCGCTTTTACCTGGGCGGGCAGNNGCCTGCATCTATTCATCTATGGACTCATAGTGCTTCTGGTGATCATCTACCAACCGCGGGGAATTATCGCCCTTTGGGACAAATTGCCGCAGAAACTGTCACATTACAGAAAAACCAGAGGAGGTGAGGGTAATGTCAAGAATTCTGGAGCTTAAGAACTTAACCATTAAGTTTGGGGGCCTTACTGCAGTCAATAATCTAAACATGCATATAGATCAGGGAGAAGCAGTAGGCTTAATAGGACCTAATGGCGCTGGAAAAACCACTGCCTTCAACCTCATCGTGGGAGCCTATCAACCAACCTCTGGTAAGGTTGAATTTCAAGGCCAGGATATTACCGGGTTCAGGCCTCACCAGGTGTGTAGAAGGGGTATCGGGCGTACTTTTCAAGTGGTGAAGCCTTTCGGCAATATGACCGTGGAGCAAAACATTATGGTGGGCGCCTTTGTTAGGACCAATTCCCCTCGTGAAGCCAGACAGACCGCTCATCACATTATGGAAAAGGTGGGTTTGCTGCCTAAGCATAACACGTTGGCACACAACCTCACCATTCCGGAGCGAAAAAGACTCGAGATGGCCAAAGCCCTGGCTACCAAACCTGACTTATTGCTTTTGGATGAGGTCTTGGCAGGCCTTAACCCGACTGAAATAGAAGAGGCCGTCAAATTGATCAAATCTATAAATAGAGAGGGCATAACCATAATGATGATCGAACATGTTCTCCAGGCCACCATGGCCATATGCAGCCGTATTGTGGTCCTGGACTATGGCAAAAAGATTGCCGAAGGGAACCCTCAGGAAGTTACCAGCAACCCCGAAGTAATTAAAGCATATTTAGGTGATGAATATGACCATGCTTAGAATCAGTCAAGTCAATTCCGGCTATGGTGACGTTACTGTTTTAAAAGACATCTCCTTGAACATCGCGGAAGGGGAAGTTATCAGCATCGTCGGAGCCAACGGGGCGGGCAAGACAACACTGCTCAACACTATATCAGGGCTTATTACCCCTGATAGCGGAGAGATTTGGTTTGACAATCAAAGGATTGATCACTTTCCCCCTCATAAAATAACCGAGCTGGGCATAGTGCAGGTTCCGGAAGGCAGACGCTTGTTCCCCCTGATGACCGTATATGAAAATCTACTTATCGGAGCGTCGCTGCCCAGATCGCGCAGCAAAGTAAAAGAGAATCTGGAATTCGTTTTTGAACTGCTGCCTCGCCTGGCGGAGCGCAAGGATCAGATCGGCCGCACCATGAGCGGCGGAGAACAACAAATGGTGGCTATTGGCAGAGCGTTAATGGCCATGCCGCGGCTGCTCATGCTGGATGAGCCTTCCATGGGGCTGTCGCCCCTCCTGGTAACAACTGTTTTCGAGACTATAGCTAAAATCAGCGAACAGAACATCACTGTTTTGTTAGTGGAGCAGAATGTCAAGAAAGCATTGGGGTTGAGCAGCAGGGGATATGTTCTGGAGAATGGCTTTATCAGCATGGAAGGGGATTCTGCGCAACTTCTGAATAATCCGCACATCAAAAAGGCTTATCTGGGACTATAGACCCGCGCTAAGCGGCTGGTGGTTATTCTGCCTCCGGGGCTCCCCCCCCGAGCCCCGGAGGGCCGCTACATAGAAGCCCGCTTCGGAATCATGACACTGCCATGGGGCAGGCCGTCAAGCAGCCCTGTAGCTGAAAACAACCTAAAAGTTACGCGTACTGCCAGCCCGGTAGATTATAGCGGCAAGTTTATAGTGAGGCTTTCCCAATCCTTACACATGAGGTTACGGCAGAAGCCTGACTAGAAGGAGTATCACAAAACAATATGCGCTTTTCAAGCTATCCGGATAAAGCACAAAAAAACAAGGTGCTAATGAGAATATTGCATTAGCACCAATAAACGGTAAAAAAGAATTCAGACCGATCACTAAAACAAAAGGTGAGTTCTTTTTATGGTATCATCGATAATTCCACATCCGCGCTCAGGCCTTGCCAGCTACATTTTCCCCGAATGGCTGGGTATAGCCTTCGGTATTGCCTTTTTCTATGTACTCGGCTGCCATTCCCGCCGCTGCGATAACCATCTTCATGCAGGCTTTGAAACGACTCTTGTCTTGCCATTCCGGATAATCCTGATTAAGGACTTTGCAGTCCAGGGCGCCGTATTTTTCTTTAAATTCATGTGACATCCCGTTGAAGAATCTATATAGCCCGGGATTACCGTACAGTCTATCCACACGTTCGTCAAATTCACCTTCCAGCGGGTCTTTGCGCCCGTGCACGGCTCCTACCGCCATTACCGCACCGATGAGGGCGCCGCAATTGTTCCCGGCCAAGCCCATGCCGCCTCCGAAACCGGTGGCCATGGCCACAGCTTCGGGCGGAAATTCAGGAGCTACCCCGGTATCCATAACCGCTTTAAAAACCGATTCCGCACAATTGAGGCCCACCTTGAAGTTGTTGGCAGCATTGTCTTTGACTTTTTCCACGAACTCGCTCATCTATTTCCCCTCCTTAGATCTTTTACCTCAGCGTGGTGACTCGCTAACTTGCTCAATCGCCTCCTCCGCTTATTATTACCTACCCTTTACCCGCATACGGTTTTCTTTCTATACTCTAATGAAAACCATAAACAGCACCAAGGCGCGCATCAGCTGTATTCAAGTGCTTGTCATCGAAAACGGTAATTGAATAGAATGAAGTGAATTATATTATATATGTATTATGATACTTAAAAATACTGCGGTGGTCTATCAATGATTTAACAGCTAAACTTCCAAAAGTGGGAGAATCCTGCATTTTCCCGGCTCAGCCGACTGAGAACTCATCCTGTCGTTAATGTTGCCTCGTGGAGATGACTGGCCGGGTTGCATTGCCAAGAGAAAACCTAGATACGAATAGGCTGATAATGCCACTGCTAAGACCGCGCGCGCAGGGTTTCGTCCAGGAAATCAAGCACTTTTTCCACACTTTCAGGATTGGTAAAGCCTTGGCCGCTATGCCCGATGCCCGGCATGGTGACCAGACGCACTTTGTCTTTACCCAGCACGGCCTCGAGCTTCTTGGCGAATTCAGGCGACTGCCGATATGGCACCAGGGTGTCGGCGGTACCGTGCTGCAAATAAAAAGGCGGATCATCCGGAGTTATATAGTTGGCGGCATTTACCAGCTGCACCAATTCCGGGGCCTGGCTGATACTCTTGCCCACGTATTTGGAACCGTAGGAGGTAGGCAATTCCATCTTTTCGCCATCTATGCCGCTGGCCTGGAATTGCGCATCCATGGTGGACAGATCAATGGGGC
Source organism: Syntrophomonas sp. UBA4807 (assembly GCA_002402575.1). GTDB lineage: Bacteria > Bacillota > Syntrophomonadia > Syntrophomonadales > Syntrophomonadaceae > DTU019. Next base: position 1,295 of record DHGD01000120.1, on the reverse strand, counting down.
CGCACCAATCCACCACTGCCTGCACATGATCGGAAAAACCGCCATAGCCGAGGCTCAAGTCCTCTAAGGCAGCCACTCCTGAGGCGGTGCCTGCCAGTGCTGAGAGGGCGCCGCCGGCCGAGCTGCCCCATACCGCAAACCGGTTGGGATCGAGATCGTAGCGCTCCGCGTTGGCGCGCAGAAAACGGATGGCGGCCTTGACATCCTGAATTTGAGCTGGCGCCGGGGATTCCTGACTGAGCCGGTAATTGACTGCCACGACGGCATAACCGCGTTTAAGACCGTTCTTTGCCATTTCGGTGTCTGGCCCCACTTTGTCACCGGCACACCACCCGCCCCCATGTATGGAAATGATGACCGGATAAGGCCCGTCGATATCACTAGGCAGGAATATGTCCACCTTCTGAGAAGGGGATGGCCCGTAGGGAATATCCAGGTAGGTGTTTTGCCCAGCGGAAATCGAACTTACGCCAGCTATCAGAATGAACATCACCAACAACATCACCGCGATACGTTTCAGCAAAGATGACACCTCCGATTTAGTGTAATGAATTGACGTAAACAAGCTGCATTCACAAGTATTATTCTAACACGCACACATGCCCCGCAAAGCAGGTGCCAGGCGGAATCCAACAAGTACCAGCCCCTCAGGTTTAATTCTCAGCCTGGCAGTCCGATTCCTGCTAAAAAACAATACAATATAATAAAGATGATACCATTTAAAGAGCGCTCAGGGATTTAGGATTCATTAAGGAGTTGCACCATGGCCGGGCCGTTAAAAGAAATACCCGATTATATCACGCCTGGATTGAAGATACTCTTCGTAGGCTATAATCCTAGCATTCGCTCCGGCGAAACCGGCTACCACTTCGCCAATCCCAGTAACCGCTTCTGGAAGATACTGTATCGCTCCGGACTTACGCCGCGAAAGTATAAGCCGGAGGAAGGACGCTTTCTTTTGCAGTTGGGTTATGGGCTGACCAATATCGTAGCCCGGCCCAGCAAGGCGGCCTCTGAAATCACTGCTGCCGAATATGCCCAGGGCAGAGAACTGCTAAAGGTTAAAATCGAAAAATATCGCCCTCGCCTGGTGTGCTATGTGGGAAAAGGAATTTATCAGGCGTTTTCCGGTCAAAAGCAAATCCCCTGGGGATTGCAGCCTAATCAGGTAATAGCTGGGGTTAATGATTTCGTGGCTCCTTCCAGCAGCGGTTTAGTACGTATCAAGGAAGATGATGTAGCAATCATATATCAGCAACTCAGGCTCTTGCTGGAAAGATTGTAAGCGCTCCTTA
>DHGD01000116.1:2880-3337 GCA_002402575.1 Syntrophomonas sp. UBA4807 | reverse complement strand
TTCAAATTCAAGCTGAAAAATACTAGTCCTCCATGCGGCGCTGGATGAAATTGGTGTAAACCTCGCCGCGCCGGAAGAACGCATTGTCAAGGACCCTGAGATGGAAGGGGATGGTGGTCTTGATGTTCTCCACCTTGAATTCATGCAGGGCGCGCTTCATCCTCTCAATGGCTTCGTCGCGGTCGTTGCCCCAGGCTATTAGCTTCGCTACCATGGAATCGTAGTAAGGCGGTATCAGATAATTGGAATACACTGAAGAATCCACTCTGATACCCGGGCCTCCGGGAACCACATACTGACCCATCCGACCTGGCGAAGGGCGGAAATCATTTTCGGCATCCTCGGCATTGATGCGGCATTCAATAGCCCAGCCGTTGAGCACAATGTTTTCTTGAGCAAAACGCAACGGCTCACCCGCCGCGATGCGGATCTGTTCCTTTACGATGTCAATGCCGGT
>DHGD01000116.1:0-2828 GCA_002402575.1 Syntrophomonas sp. UBA4807 | reverse complement strand
TAATTGGCCGCTTTGGCGGCCTTTACGGCCACATCGCCCATAGTTTTGCGCAAGCTGTCGTCTAGGAAAGACGAGGGTGATTCCTCCAACAGTTTCTGGTTGCGGCGCTGCAGCGAGCAGTCTCGCTCGCCCAAGTGCACCAGATTGCCGTATTCGTCGCCCAGAACCTGAAACTCAATGTGACGGGGTTCCTCCAGGTATTTCTCAATATACACCGCATCATTGCCGAAAGCCGCCCCCGCCTCCATGCGCGCCGTGCTGAGGGCTTCTTTCAAGGACTCCCGGCTGTGCGCCAGGCGCATGCCGCGGCCGCCCCCACCGGCTGAAGCCTTGATCATCACCGGGTAGCCGATCTGGCTGGCTACCTGCAGAGCCTCCTGATAGCTCCCTACCGCGCCGTCGCTTCCCGGCACCACCGGCACCCCGGCCGATTTCACCACTTCCCGGGCCTTGACCTTATTTCCCATGGTATCTATTACATCGGAACGAGGGCCGATAAACTTTATGTCATATGTATTGCACAACTCGGAGAAGTACGCATTTTCGGCCAGAAAACCATACCCGGGATGGATCGCGTCCGCCCCGGTGTTGCGTGCCGCAGCTATGATATTAGGTATATTCAGGTAACTCTCCCGGGCCTGGGGGCCTCCGATACAAACCGCTTCATCAGCAAGTCTGACCGGCAGGCTGTCTTTATCGGCTATTGAGTATGCCACCACATTGGGGATGCCCAGTTCCTGACAGGCCCGAATCACCCGCAGGGCAATCTCCCCGCGGTTGGCGATCAAAATCTTTTCAAACAACCTTCCACCCCTAATCTTTCTGGATAAGGAACAGGGTCTGCCCGTACTCTACCGGCTGGGTATTCTCCGCCAGAATGTCAACAATAGTCCCGGCAAAATCGGTCTTAATCTCATTCATCAGCTTCATGGCTTCCAGTATACACAGCGTCTGGCCGGGTTCGACATGGTCCCCAATCTTAACAAAGGGTGCTGAATCCGGTGATGGAGCGGCATAGAAAGTACCTACCATGGGGGCCAGCACTTCGGTGATATTTTCATCCAGAATCACTTCGGCCGTTTCTGCAGGCTTTACCTTGGGTGCGCCGGGAAACGGATTGGATGCTGGCGGCGTATCCGTGGCGGTGTGTTTGCGCAAATGTATTCTGAAATCGTTTTTTTGCAGCTCCAGATCAGCTATATTGCTTTGGTCTAAAAGCAACATCAATTCCCTGATTTCATCAATGTTCATATCTTCATCTCCCCTGTTAACTGCTCTCGGCTTGACCGGTGGCTTCATCCTGGGAGGCGCTGCCACGGGAGCCTTACTCTCCACTGCTGTTGTTCTTACTTCATCATTGGATTCTATTTGCGGAACATCCTCCGCTCTTTTTGTTTTGCGCCATTCGAAAAACTTTAAAGCTACCTGCGGGAAAAGGGCGTAGGTGATGATATCTTCTTCGCTCTCAGCCCATTCTTTGCAGGCTTCTTTGGATTTCTCCCATATGGGTTCCAACAAGTCGGCCGGCCTGACATCTATCACCGGCGTATCCCCGATAATCTTGCGCCTCACCTCTTCGTTGATGGGCGCTGGCGGCTTGCCGTAGAAGCCCCGCACGTAATCCTTAATCTCGCCAGGAACCATCTTATATCTTTCCCCTAATAATACGTTAAAAACCGCTTGATTTCCAATTAACTGGCTGGTTGGGGTTACCAGCGGAGCATATCCGAGATCGGCGCGCACTTTGGGAATTTCCTGCATAACTTCTTCAATGCGATGTGCCGCCTTTTGCTGCTCCAACTGTGAGTAGAAATTGGTGATCATCCCTCCAGGAACCTGGTGTTCGAACACCTTCATGTCCGTAATTCTGGTGACGCCGCGCTCAAAGCCCTTATGTTTGCGGATCTGCTCAAAATGTTCGGCGATATCAAACAAGTCATGCAGACTCAGGCCGGTATCCCATTCGGTGTCTTGCAAGGCTCTGACTATGGTTTCAACCGGAGGCTGAGATGAACCGAAGGCCATGGGCACGCTGGCGGTGTCGATAATGTCCACTCCGGCTTCGGCGGCTTTTAAAAGGGTAGCTATAGCCAGCCCGCCAATATAATGGGTATGGAGCTGAATAGGAACATCCAGGTTTTCTTTCAAGGCCCGGATTAGCTCATAGGATGTGTAAGGGGCCAGTAATCCAGCCATATCCTTAACACATATAGAATCAGCACCCATATCCCGGAGTCTTAAAGCCGTGTCGACAAAGTGCTGCACTGAATGCACCGGGCTTATGGTGTACACTACACAGGCCTGGGCGTGTTTGCCAATTTCTTTCACCGTGCGCATGCAAGTTTCCAGGTTGCGCAGATCGTTTAAAGCGTCAAAGATGCGAAAAATATCGATGCCGTTTTCGGCTGCTTTCTCGATGAACTTTATGGCGATATCATCCGGGTAATGGGCGTATCCCACCAGTGACTGCCCGCGCACCAGCATCTGCAGCTTGGTCTTAGTGATATTGCGACGTATCTCCCGCAACCGCTCCCAGGGGTCCTCATTAAGGTAACGAATACATACGTCAAAAGTAGCGCCGCCCCAAACCTCCAGAGAATGATATCCGATGTCATCTAATTGTTCCAAGACTGGTATCATATCTGAAGTCGCCATCCGGGTGGCCCAGAGGCTCTGGTGGCCGTCACGCAAGCTGGTATCCGTAATTCTGATCCTACTCATAATCCGCCTCCGCCCTAAATATGGCCCTGCTTTATCAGGAAGCCATTTAAAAAACCTGTATATACAAATATACCCAGGTCAACGACCTGAGCATACTATACTACTCT
>DHGD01000038.1 GCA_002402575.1 Syntrophomonas sp. UBA4807 | reverse complement strand
CTAAATATACTTCACGCCACAAAAAAGAAGTTCTTATCAATTCGTCAGCCGCCCCGTCTCCCTGTTAACGGCCATTACCGCCAATTATTCTGATCTTTTATAGGCAGCGCCATATATTTTAACGCTTAGAATTTGCCGTGCCTGCCTGCACCTTCCGTAAACTTGGAAGCGCCTTTAACGGTCTCGCCACTTACCATAACGATATCATATCCTTTAAGGAATTCTTGTTCCATGGCATCTTTGAAATTCATGTCAAAACCTTCATAAACAGACTGCCGGTCGCTTAGCATACATTGACGCGGGAAAGCGGCTATTTGTTCAGCAAGCTTTTCCGCTTCCTCCCGCGCCGTACCGGTTTCCACCACCCGGTTGGCAAGTCCCATTTGCAAAGCCTCGTCGGCGGCAACCGGCCGGCCGGTCAGGATTAGATCCATGGCCCGGCTCATGCCGATCAAACGCGGCAGACGCTGGGTTCCGCCGTCAATCAGAGGCACTCCGAATCTACGGCAAAATACCCCGAATATGGAATCCTTCTCCATTACGCGCATATCGCACCATAAGGCCAGTTCCATCCCGCCGGCGACCGCATATCCCGAAACAGCGGCAATAACCGGTTTGGAAAGCTGCATCCGCGTAGGCCCCATCGGTCCGTCTTTGCTCATGTCTTTATCCATCCTATTGGCAGGGCCATTAGGATCACCAACATGAACGGCGTCTTTTAAATCAGCTCCCGCGCAAAAAGTTCCTCCGGTGCCGAATAGTACGGCCACCGCATAATTGGGATCGTTGTCGAAAGCCCGGAAAGCGTCCGCCATCTGGTCGGCTGTTTTGCGATTAACGCAGTTTTTCATTTCCGGCCGGTTAATAATTACTGTGTAGACGGCGCCTCTGGTTTCAACTAATACTTCACTCATAATCAACTGCTCCTCTCCAGCAAAGGCTGGATACGACCGCTATCTGGTTTTGTAAATGTTCAAAGGATCGACTTTGGTGCGTAATACAGTCAATTCTTCCCCGGTAATCCCATCAGCCTCCCTGGCCCTTGACACATCCAGGTCAAACCCCGTGTTGTCCAGAATCTGTTCGATGGTAACCCCGGGATAGTATTCGTCAAGGTAGGCTTCTTTGGTTTTCTCGTCAAACTTCATTATGCCCAGATTGGTAATGATAGCGGCAGGTCCTCCGGTAAGTCTCAGCGTTTCCCGGGGAACCCAGGCGCGTCCAGCTTTGGTGTTATCCGGAGCCACCCAACCCGGAGTCGTTACATAATCCACTTGATTGACAAAAGTACGTTTGCTCTGAGCGCAGACTATAAAGGTATGGGCGCAATAACAGCCGATATCCACGGCACCGCCGCTGCCCGCAATCCGGAATTTGGGATTATCGATGGGCCCGATCTGGGTAGTATTGATATTCCCGTATTTGTCCACCTGCGCTGCCCCCAGAAAACCGATTTCGACCCGGCCGCGTTTAGCGCCGGATAAGGCAAAACCGTTGTCAAGCTGGGCGGAACACCCGTAACTTATGCGTCCGCCAAAGAGCGAAAAAGGTATTTCTGCTATTATAGCGTCGAACGACCCATTTTCAATGATGCTTTTTAACCCGCCGCACCACAGATATTTAGCCACCTGCGACGCTAAAACCGGAAGGCCTATTCCGATCAAGGCCTGTTTGTTGTCAAAAGGCTTCAGTTGCCTGGCAGCATAGATTACCATTTTTTCCTGAGCTGAAATCTGTAAGTTTTCAGACATTGTCATACCCCCCTTTTAACCTAATTGTTCAACGCTGGTGCGCGGCTTGAATCCATAAGGCTCCACCGCTTTAAGCTGCATCATTTTGGCGGCTCCGATTTTTTCGAGGTACGCATTATTATCGGAGAGGCTATAGATCCATTCGTCAGACCATTTGGCAAAGTCTTCTTCGGTTCGGGCAGCCTTCTGATAGATAAACAGGGCTTCCATATCCATATCATAATAACCGGGCAGCGCCGTGGGGTGCGCCCCCCAGGGAACGTGAACGATCATATCCACTTGCGTGGTGGGAATATTGTTGCGATTGGGGTCTCTCCTCAAATAAGATTCGGGTACGATTTCTTCGGCCGTAACAATCACCCTGTCGGCGGCAAAAGCGGCATAAATATCCAAGCCTTGCGTTCCTTCAATTCGCACCGTTCCTTCGTGGCCGATTTTTCCCGCATGAATAATGGCCACATTCGGTCTCAGGGCGGGAACCAGAACTACCGTTTCATGCTCTGGGGAGAAGGGATTTTCAGTAAAGATATATTTTTGGGCACCTATTCTCTCCGGTTCACGGGCCAGGGCTCTTAATTTCTCACTAAAATCATAGTTGGGATTAATAATATCCGACCCTATGCAATAAGGAGACGCTACATACGGAAGGCCCAGCGCCGGCGCCATAAGCTGCAGCTGGCAATCGATGTGGCCAAACTCATCAACTACCAGTTCATTCTTGGCTAAAGCGCGATGCAAGCAGGGAACTTTGCCAAAAATGCCCAGGTGAGTATAACACCCTCTGATTCCTTTAATGCAGCCCGCCCCTACTAAAAAATCTTCAACGGAGAGAAACGATAAAGTTATCAGGTTTTTCTTCTGCTGTCTTGCCAGTTCGCGCATAGCGGCCACCGGACGCCGGCCGTCAACGATGCCCCCGAAAAAAACGATATCACCATCCTGAATGACGGATACCGCATCTTTTAAGCTGACCATTTTATTGGCTTCCATTTTATATACCTCCTTTCATGGTAAAATAACTAATCGTTGAGTTCTGGCTCAGTGATCCCGGCCAGGTATTTAGCAAGATCCTTTTTGCTTTTTAAGTTATAAAATCTATGAAGTGCGATATCTTCCATAACCGGAGAACCCCTGGCGCCGCTTGGTATATTTTCTGATAAATTCGCCCACCGCCGGGTTGTTGTATTCT
>DHGD01000072.1 GCA_002402575.1 Syntrophomonas sp. UBA4807 | reverse complement strand
GCGGTTAATGTGAACATACTGGGGGTTTCTACTAAGAAGGCTGAAGCCGCCTATGATGGAACTGACGCGGAGAAGGAATAGCATTATTGCAAGTAAGCTGTTTTAACCCCCTGCCATAAACAGGGGGTTAAATGTATTTTTCGAAAGATGGAGGTGGGCAAGCCATGTCATCCTTACGTTTGATCCTGTTCTTTTACAACCTGCTGTTTCTGGCCGTGGCGGGGGTATCCCTGGCAGCGGCCGTGAATCGGCCCGAGCCGTTGAATTACATACAATGGGCTCTGGCCACGGCGGAGAGCCGACTGATCGTCGGCATAGGCGCGCTTCTGCTTTTGGCAGTTACCCTGGCGGTGTTTGTGGCTATATTCAAACGGGAACCTCGGTTGGAACAGGTGGTGGTCAAACAAGGTCTGCAGGGTGAGATCGCTATCACCGTACCGGCTATAAAAGTGTTGATAATGAGGGCTATCAAACAGATCGAAGGGGTTCGCGACATCAAGCCGGACGTGGCCCAGAGCGTGGAGGGCCTCATCATCAAATTACATATGGCTGTCAATCCGGAACTGAGCGTCCCTGAACTGAGTCAGCAGATACAGTCCTCCGTTAAGCAATACCTGCAGGACATAGGCGGGCTGCAGGTCTACGAAGTACGTGTGCTGGTTGATGATAATCCCGCCGCAGTAAGGTAGCATTTTAAGGGGGGAGCCGTATGCTGGACAGATTGATAGCATTATTATGGCAGGAGCACCGAGGCAAGACCGTGGGTGTTATTTTGGGACTTACCGCCAGCATCCTCTTCGTGACTCTGGGGTTCTGGCGCACTATTTTTATTGCTATTTGCCTTTCCGCCGGGTATTGGATAGGCAAACGGATTGATGATCACCACAGCTTTAATAATTGGATTGATACTTTCAAAAATCAACGTTGACCGGAAAGGACAGATGTGATTGAGCAGGAGAAAATCCCGAGTGGTGGCTTTTAAAGCCATTTTCCAGTATGATCAGGTATTAGCTGAGCCGCAGCAGGCATTGAACTACCTTTTCCAGGAAGATGAACTGACAGCCGAAAAGGACCGGGTCTTCGCTTCCGAGTTGACCAACGGCGCCATACGGCACTTGGGCGAGATAGACGCAGCCATCAAACGCTTTTCGCGGGAGTGGGACTTAAACCGCATGTCGGCAGTGGATCGTAATATCATGCGCTTAGCCGGCTATGAAATTCTCTTTCAGGAAGTCTCCGAACCGGTGGTGGCTATAGATGAAGCGGTGGAAATAGCCAAGAAATACGGCGATGAGAATTCACCGGCCTTTATAAATGCCATTTTAGACAGGATTCTGGGCGAAAAGCATGAAACTGTTTCTGGGACTTGATACCAGTGCATATACCACTTCGCTGGCAGTAGTCGACAGCCGACACGAGATAATTGTTGACGAACGCATACCGCTAACCATAAAGCCGGGAGAAAGAGGGTTGAGGCAATCACAGGCTCTCTTTTTTCATGTGCGGAATTTGCCCCGGCTGTTTGAACGCCTGCAGACAGGCCTCAGCCGGGAGGTGGCAGCTATTGCGGCCAGCGCCTGGCCACGGCGCGTTGAAGGCAGTTATATGCCGGTATTTCTTTCCGGATTTAACCAAGCCCAGACTTTGGCTCGCTTCAATGGACTGCCTTGCTATGCGGTCAGCCATCAGGAAGGGCATATCATGGCTGCCTTGCTGAACAATGAAGAACTGCTGCGGCAAGTAAGCTTCATAGCGGTCCATTTTTCCGGGGGTACATCGGAAATACTGCAGGTAACCAGACACGCCCGCCACTTTCTGCAGATTGAGACCGGGCTTTCTGGACTGGATCTGCATGCCGGGCAGTTGGTAGATCGGATCGGTGTGGCCATGGGGCTTGGCTTCCCGGCCGGTCCGGCCCTGGAACAAATGGCCGCCCGTTCTTCGGGCCGGGATGTACCCCGGCTGGTTACCTCCGTCAGCGGCGCCGGCTTCTCTTTTTCCGGCGTGGAGGCGCAATGTATGCGCCTCCTGGAGGCGCGCTGCCCGCCTGAGGATATCGCCCTGGGCTTATTTCGGGCGGTGGGCCGGACCCTGGAAAAAGTCCTGATAAAAGAGAGTATGCGCCTGGGAAGTAAGCATATTCTACTGGCCGGAGGGGTTATGGCCAATCAGTTTATCAAACAGCATCTTATTGGTCGCTTGTGCCGCCCGGCCAGTGGCTTTAAACTGTATTTTGCCGAGCCGGGGCTCTGCAGCGATAATGCAGTGGGAGTGGCTCGTTTGGCCGCCGTTTTACACCACCGAGAAACCTCGGCAATATAGGATCCTTCGGCTTTAAGGCCGTCGCCAAACAAGGAGAGACTATGTCATGCAATTGATATCAGGAACCCAGATGGCAGCCGCGATCAGGCAAGAGCTATGCCGGCAAAACGGCGACCAGGGGGTGAGTCCGCTGCTGGCAGTCATGCTGGTGGGCAAACAAGAGGACAGCTGCGCCTATGTAAAACTGAAACAGAAGGCTGCTGCCGAAATCGGCGGACAGTGCCGGGTGGTGCATCTGGCAGAGGATATTTCCGCGTCTCAACTGCTGGCTGAGATCGCCACGCTCAACCAAGACCCGCAGGTAGATGGAATCATCTTGCAGTTGCCGTTGCCGGCCCATCTCCAGCCCCGGCAGGATGAATTTCTGCAGGCAATCGCCCCGCAAAAAGATGTTGATGGTTTCAATCCTGTCAACCGCGGTTTGCTGATAGGCGGGCAGCCTCGTTTCAACAGTTGTGCCGCCCTGGCCGCTATGGAGGTAATAAGCCGCTACTTCCCGGAACTGAAAGGGCGTAACGCCCTTTTGATTGGAGATTCTTTCGACCTCATTCTGCCGCTGACCACAATGCTGGTAAAACAGGGCTGTGAGGTCCGGGTCATACCCGAGTGGGACAAAGAGGCTGCTATCAGTGCCGATATTGTGGTGGCTGAAAAAGGCGCGCCGCAAATAATCAAAAAACACCATCTGGGCCGGGTCCACTTGCTTATCGATGCCGGATGGTATTGGACTTCAAAAGGCTCCAGGGGCAATGTGGACAATGAAGATGTGGCTGTTGCAGACGGACTGCTTTTGCCAGTACCCGGGGGTATGGGCCCGCTCTTGATCGCCGAACTGATGTACAACCTTTCCCGGGCAGCCTGGGAGCAGCAGGGAGTAGGATCATGAGGGAGTACCTGACTGTCACTGAAGTGAATCGACACATTGACCATCTCATGCAGGCCGATGTTATTCTGTCCGACCTTTGGCTAAAAGGGGAGATATCGGGTTTCAAACATCACCGCCAGTCGGGGCATTATTATTTTACTTTGAAGGACCAGTCCAGCGGATTGAGCTGTGTTATGTTCAGAAACCAGGCCCGTCGGGCTGGTATTACTCCGCATGATGGCATGGAGGTTTTGGCCCGAGGGACGGTGTCTGTTTACGCCCCGCAGGGCAAGTATCAACTCTATGTGCAGGAATTGCAGCCTTTCGGCATCGGCGCCTGGCAGTTATACCTGGAAAGGATACGGGAAAAATGTCAGGCCGCGGGGTATTTCGATGCGGAGCGCAAGCGGCCCATTCCTAGTGTAGTGAATCGGGTGGGCATTATCACTTCCCAGGATGGGGCGGCCTTTCATGATATCCTCAAAGTTATCCGCCAGCGCCACCGGAGCTGCCAGATAATCCTGGTACACAGTGCGGTGCAGGGCAACGATGCCCCCCGGGAACTGGCTGAAGGAATCCGTCTGCTCAACCAGCATGGTGGGGTAGAGGTCATTATTTTGGGGCGTGGAGGAGGTTCATGGGAAGATCTGATGCCTTTCAATACCGAGATGGTGGTGGAGGCTGTAGTTAATTCCCGGATTCCGGTGATAACGGCTATCGGCCATGAAGTCGACTACAGTCTGGCTGATCTGGCCGCAGACCTGCGGGCTGCTACACCGACTCAAGCCGCCGTACTGGCCGTTCCTGACATGAATCAGTTGGAGTCCGATCTGATCAGGCGGCAGCAGCGTTTGCTGGCGGCGGTGACCCGAATCTTGAGCCGGAATATGGAAAGGCTCGACCGCGTTATGATGAAAAAAGTGTGGAAAGAACCGGTGCAACTGCTCAAAGAACATGAAGAAAGGGCGCGGCAGGTCAGCTTGAGGCTGGAGAAGGCCATGCAGAACCTTATTGAGCAGAGGTCAATGCGTCTTACCCTGCTGGTTGCCAGCCTGGATGGAGCAAGCCCGCTCAAAGCCATGCAGCGCGGCTATGCCTTAGTAAAATCAGGGGCGAAAGTAATCACCCGGGGAGAACAGGCGGAAATCGGGGATGTGCTGCGGATATGCCTGGAGGATGCCGATATCCATGTAGAAGTAATAGGAAAGGAGGCCGTGTCCCGGTGGAGGGTATAAGCTTTGAAAAGGCCTTACAAAGGCTGGAGGAGGTTGTGGACCAGCTGGAAAGCGGCAGCTTGGACCTGGAGACCTCGATTAAACTGTTTGAAGAAGGCATCGCCCTGTCGATGCGCTGCCAGCAAGAGCTGCACCAGGCGGAGGGGCGGATTCAGCAACTGGTGAAGAAATTGGACGGCAGCTGGGACCTGGCTGACATTTGATTATAATAGCAGCGGGTATGGAGATATACATATGCAATTTGATCGGATTAGTTTCCTTAAACAGCTGAAAGCTCGCAAGGAGCGTATCGAACAACACCTCCTGGGTTGTCTGCCGGTGGATGCTTATCCGCCGGTCATACATCAGGCTATGCACTACGCGGTATCTAACGGGGGCAAACGGCTACGGCCTATAATGACTGCTGAAGGGGCCGTACTGGCAGGCATGCCGGATCAGTTGGTGATGACGACTGCCTGTGCCATCGAAATGATTCACTGTTATTCTCTGGTGCATGATGACCTGCCGGCTATGGATGATGACGATCTGCGGCGCGGAAAGCCTACCTGCCATATAGTTTTTGGCGAAGCCAATGCCATTCTGACTGGGGATGCTCTGCTCACCCGGGCCTTCGAATTGATGGCAGCCAACGCCGCCGAACCAGGTATTGATCCCGGCAATGCGGTCCGGGCCATCAGAGAGGTGGCTGCAGCCATAGGCAGCAGCGGTATGATCGGCGGTCAGGTCTTGGATCTGCAATGGGTAGGACAGCAGATCGAGCTTAAAGACCTGCAGTGCCTGCATCTGCTTAAAACCGGGGCTTTGTTTCAGGCTGCGCTTAGAGCCGGAGCCATCCTGGCCGGTATGGATGAAGAACGTCTCAAAGCTCTGGACGACTACGCTCGCCATTTCGGGTTGGCCTTTCAGATAACCGACGATATCCTCGATGTCAATGGGAATGAGGAACTGATCGGCAAACCGGTGGGAAGCGACCAAAAGAACCAAAAAACCACCTACGTGAGCCTGTTTGGCCTTGAAGCTGCTCATGACCTGGCCCGGCAGAGCGCGGAGCAATGCTTGCAAGCCCTGGCGGGATTTGGCCGGGAAGCCGATTTTCTGAGGAATTTGGTCTGCTTTATACTGCAACGCGACAACTAGCGGATGTATCAGCAAATCTTTAATTGCAGTCGTATGCCTTCGCCATAGGGGAGAATAAAGGCTTTAGCAGGATAGCAGTCCTGCATAGGGTAATCATGGCGTTTATAGCAACTGGATGAGGATTTTTAGACATGATATAATATAGAACTGAAAGGGCTGGCAAAAGGTTGCAGTATTCTAGTCAACCCTATCGGTTTTAAAGACGGGGCTAAAAATCCGTTAAGGGCACATCGATGAAGCTTCTGGTGCCGGCTTGTGACGCCCAGTCAGGGGTCGGTGCTGGGAGTTAAGGAGGTGTGGGGAATCCGCAATGGCATGCGGGCTCTACCCATGCATCCGTGGAGGTTCGCCATATACTATGGCGAGAAAACCTGCATTCCGGTAACCAAGCTGGGTGTAGTGTAGCCTGCCTTGAGTGGGGGCGGCGAATAAGTATTTGTGGGTTGTACTTGTCTTGGCCGAGAGGGTACGGCTTGCTTTGAAACCGTCGCTGCAAAAGAGGCTAGAAACCGATGTGGGTTGTAGAGGAAAACTCCTAGACTGAGTGCACCGCACGGTTTATTGAGGATTAAAGTGCGTACTAAGTGGTAATCCAGTTTTGCTGTCGGTGACGCAGCAGAGCAGGCGTAAAGGGAAATCGCCCATTTGGCAACAATTGGGTGTCCTGCTGGGAAAACCGCCTGGACCTAAGTCGCAGCGTTTACTCAATAGACAACCTTTTGCCAGAACCGTTACTTTCGGAGGAAAAATCAGCTTGTCTGGTTATATACGTAAAAATCATCTCATTTCGGCCTTGTTTATGGCCTTTTTAACTTTTGTGATAGCTCTGCTGATGAGCATCGGTTCTGAGGGACTGGTAAAATCGGTCAATCATAGCGCAGTTGCCATCGCCTTGCTTTTGATTATTATTTTGCTGGGAATTATTTTCGACACTATAGGAACAGCTGTTACTGCTGCAGAATTGCCGCCTTTTAATGCCAGGGCGGCAAAAAAAATATTTGGGGCCCGGCAGGCGGTTAAATTGATCCGCAATGCTGGTCTGGTAGCCAATTTTTGTAGTGACGTGGTGGGAGATATAGCCGGGACTCTGAGCGGGGCAATCGGGGCGGGCATAGCCTTGAACCTCCTGGACCGGTTTCCCCTGATTGACGCGGTGTGGATGGGGGCCGCTATGACCAGTATTATCGCCGCGGTTATGGTGGGCGGGAAAGCCCTGGGAAAGCACCTGGCTGTTAACCACGCCAATCAGATCATATTCAAGGTGGCGGTTGTCATCGGCTGGTGGGAAAACCTCACCGGTATGGAATTATTTAAAAAGTAGAAGGTGTATCCGTGTCATTGCTGGACCATATCGACTCTCCGCAGGATCTGCGGCAACTGGATAAAGCCCAGATGACCCTTTTAGCCGAGGAAATCCGTGAACTGCTGGTTCACAGCGTTTCCGAATGCGGCGGGCATCTGGCCTCAAACCTGGGTGTGGTGGAATTGAGCTTGGCTTTGCATTATGTTTTCGACACCGCCAGCGACCGCATTATTTGGGACGTAGGCCATCAGAGCTATGTGCACAAGATTTTGACCGGACGCCGCCGGCAGATGTCTACCCTGCGCCAGCTGGGGGGGCTATCCGGCTTCCCCAAGACTGAGGAATCCCCTCACGACGCTTTCAACACCGGGCACAGCAGCACTTCTATCTCAGCCGCTGTGGGAATGGCTCTGGCCCGGGACTTGACGCGGCAGAAATATTCGGTGGTAGCCGTAATCGGTGATGGCGCGCTGACCGGGGGGATGGCCTTTGAAGCGCTTAATCACGCCGGTCATCAGGGTTGCGACCTGACGGTGATATTAAACGATAATGAAATGTCAATATCAAAAAATGTAGGGGCCTTATCTGGTTATTTAAACCGCCTGCGCACTGACCCATCATATTCTCGCACCAAAGAGGAAATAGAATCCCGCTTAAACCGCATCCCTGCTATCGGTCCCAACATCTCCAAAGCGGCCGGGAGAGTCAAAGAGATCGTCAAACACTTGGTGGTGCCGGGCATACTTTTCGAAGAACTGGGGTTTACCTATATCGGGCCAGTTAACGGCCACAACCTGGACGAATTATACCTTATGCTGAGCAATGCCAAACAGATGAAAGGCCCGGTGTTGATTCATGTCATAACTCAGAAGGGGCGGGGCTACGAACCAGCCAGCCTGGAGCCTGATCTGTTCCACGGCATCGGCCCGTTTGATGTGGAGACCGGCCACCCCTTGAAGAAGTCATTGTTGACCTATACGGAAATATTCGGTGAATATATACTTGAACGGGCCAAAACTGACCCCGCCATGGTGGCTATCACTGCTGCCATGACCAGCGGAACCGGTCTGGCCGGATTTGCCGCCCGTTACCCGGAACGATTTTTCGATGTGGGTATATGCGAACAGCACGCGGTCACTATGGCGGCAGGCATGGCCAAATGCGGCCTGAGACCGGTAGTGGCCGTTTATTCGACGTTTTTGCAGCGGGCTTATGACCAGCTCATACACGATGTGGCCTTGCAGAAGCTGCCGGTAATCTTTGCCATAGACCGGGCCGGGCTGGTGGGCGAAGACGGGCCCACTCACCACGGGGTTTTTGATCTGGCCTACTTGAGAACCATCCCTAACCTGACTGTGATGGCCCCTTCCGATAAAGAAGAATTGCTTAGAATGCTGGATGCGGCTTTCAACATGGAAGGCCCGGTAGCCATCCGTTATCCGCGCGGAGTGGCGGAAAGCCATCCGGCAGAGGCGGATTTACCAGTAGTGCCCGGCCACGCACGCTTGATATGTGAAGGCCCGGATCTAACCATCATAGCTATTGGCAGAGCGGTGAATATAGCCCGGGATGTAACCGCCAAACTAAGCCGGGTCGGTATCGCTGCAGCCTTGCTGGACGCCCGGTTTGCCAAGCCGGTGGATACCGCCGCTATTAGGCAGCGTGCTCTGACAGGTACGCCAATAATTACCATTGAAGAGAACTGCCTCAATGGAGGCTTTGGCGGTGCAGTGACCGACGTGCTGGCTGAATCCGGCGCGGCCGGCGGATGTCTGCAACTGGGCATCCCGGATGAGTTTATCGAACACGGCAAAACCGAGCTGTTATGGCAGTGCCTTAACCTGGATGCCGATTCTATAGTGGAGAGCATACTGAAGCGTTGGCCCCATCTGCTTAAACGGGGGCATGAATTGGAGTTGTTGAAGATTGTCAAAGGTTAGGCTGGACTT
>DHGD01000029.1 GCA_002402575.1 Syntrophomonas sp. UBA4807 | reverse complement strand
GATGAGGTAATCCATTTTCCCCACCGTGAAAATGCACTGCATCTTCTCCCGCATCTCTTCCAGCCGCCGCATAATACTCTCAGGATCATGCCCGTTTTGAGCCAGGCGAGCCGCCTGTAAAACCAAGAGGCCGCATCCCACCGAGGCCTTGCGGGTATCAAATACCGTCAGCCGCGGATTGTCAAGCATTTTCCAAGCCATCTGGGCACCTTGAAAAGTACCTGATATACCTGATGAAAAGTGCAACGCCAAGACTTCTGAACCGTCCTCCAAGGCCTGACTGTAGACCCGTATCAGTTCGTCCACAGTGGGCTGGGTAGTGGAAGGCAGAACCGGAGAAGTCTCCATGAGCTGATAGAATTCATAGTTGCTCAACTCACCCGGCTGGTAAACCCTTTCTCCAAAACGCACCAGCAGCTGCACCAGGCTGATGTTATTCTTTTCAATGACATCCTGAGGCAGATCGCAGCAGTTGTCGGCTACAATTTTCACTCCCATGGTTATAAACCCCGCTAATCTTGATAATACCTACGATGAGCTTATTATACATTATATACGATTAAATACGGCAACAGTCAGCTGCTAATTCTTTGTATACAAATCGTGCCGTTCTTCTAATAGCGCAATTAATGCGGCTTCATCAAGCAAGGGGAGGCCCAATTGCACCGCCTTATCATATTTGCTGCCGGGATCATCACCCACCACTACATAATCGGTTTTCTTGCTCACACTGGAGGAAACCCTCCCTCCTAGTTCTTCAATCATCCGGGTAGCCTCGCTGCGCGCTAATGAAGGCAAGGAGCCGGTTAAAACGAAGCTCTGGCCGGTCAGCGGCAACTGCCCTGCCGCGGTTTTGGCTGCAGTAAGGTTTAAGCCCGCCATTTTAAGTTTTTCCACCGTGGCCCGGTTGCGTGGTTCGGCAAAGAAGGCGGTGACGCTCTCGGCAATCTTGGCGCCGATTTCAGGAATCTTCACCAGTTCATCCGCCGTCACATCATAAAACTGCTCCATGTGCCCGTAGTGCCTGGTTAGTATTTTGGCGATCTTGGGTCCGACATGGCGGATGCCCAGAGCGGTGAGCAGGCGAAACAGCGGCTGCTGTTTGCTTTTATCGATGGCCTGCAAAAGCTTGGCGGCAGACTTGGGACCCATCCTCTGCAGGCTTTGCAGCTGCTCCTGATTAAGGCTGTAAATATCCTCTACCCTCTTCACCAGGCCGCTTCCCACCAGCTGTTCAATGACAGCCGGCCCCATGCCTTCTATGTCCATAGCATCGCGGGAGGCAAAAAAGATCAGGCTCTCTTTGAGCCGGGCCGGGCAGTTGATATTTTCGCAACGGTAAGCAACTTCTCCTGCAGGCCGCACCACCATACTGTCGCAGGCAGGGCAATGCTCAGGAGGTCTGACGATGACTTCCTGCCCGCTGCGCTTTTCTGGAAAAGGCTTTATTATTTCAGGTATTATGTCACCGGCTTTATGTATCAGGACCAGATCGCCTTTGCGGATGTCTCGTTCCGCCACCAGATCAAAATTGTGCAGACTGGCCCGGCTTACCGTAGTGCCAGCCAAAGAGACCGGTTCTAAGAGGGCGGTAGGGGCAATGATGCCGGTTCGTCCCACATTGACTACAATATCCACCACACGGGTTTGTTTCTCTTCCGGGGGGAATTTATAGGCTATCGCCCAGCGTGGGCTCTTAGCGGTCTGGCCCAGTTCTTCCCGACCCGCCAGAGAATTGAGCTTAACCACCATGCCGTCAATATCATAAGGCAGTTGGTGGCGCTTCTCGGCAAACTGCTGACAGAGCTTATAAACCTGGTCAATATTCCGGCACAGCTGAAATTCGGGATTGACCGGCAGTCCCTGCTCCTGCATGAAGGCCAGCATGTCTTGCTGGGTCTGTAAATCGGCCCCTTCAACATAGACCACATCATAAAAAAAAGCCGCCAAGGATCTAGAGGCCGTTATTTGCGGATTCAATTGCCGCAGCGAGCCAGCGGCGGCATTCCTGGGATTGGCAAACACCCGCTCGCCCTGGTCTTCTTTTGCCGCATTGAGCCGGGCAAATTCACGCTTGGGCATATACACCTCACCACGCACTTCCAGGCGCGGCAGAGCAGTTTTTAATTTCAACGGAATGCTCTTTATGGCGCGGATATTGGCACTAACGTCCTCACCCACCAGACCGTCTCCCCGGGTGGCGGCATATAAGAATGCCCCGTTTTCATAAACTACCAGGATGGACACTCCGTCTATCTTCAGCTCGATGACATAATCATTCTGATTCACCATGGTCCGTACGCGCTGGTCAAACTGAACCAGATCTGAATAAGAAAAAGCATTATCCAGGCTTAAGAGCGGATAACGGTGGGCGATAGTTTTGAATTTATCCAGTATTTCCCCAGCCACCCGCTGGGTAGGGGAATCGAAGCTGACCAGCTCCGGATGTGCGGTTTCCAAAGCCGCCAGTTCGGCCATCAGGGCATCAAACTCGGCATCGGTTATAAGCGGGTTGTCAAGCACATAATACTGATATTCGTGTTTCCTGATCTCATCGCGAAGACGACGGGTGCGTTCTATAAGATCTGCCAATTGCCATGCCCCCAGGAATTTACCCGATTTTCTCCAATGGCGCCAGATCAAGCCTGAGCATACGCACTCCGGCACGATCAAAGTCGATCACCGCAATTTGCCCGTCTTCGATGAGGGCGGTTATCGTGCCCATGCCGAATTTGCGGTGTATAACCTGGTCCCCGGCCGCAAGTTGCTGCGTAATTATTTCTTTTTGATGCGGTGATACCATGAATTCCGGCGGTATTTCTTTCAAAAAGCGCGAAGGCGGGTTGCTGCGCTCGTAACCGTACAGCATCCTGCTGAGCGCATTGGTCAGATACAACCTCTCCATGGCTCTGGTTATGCCCACATAGCATAGCCGGCGCTCTTCCTGTATATCCTCCGGGGTCTCGCTGCGGTAGGAAGGAAACACCCCTTCCTCCATCCCGGTCATGAATACCACCGGGAACTCCAGCCCCTTAGCTCCGTGGAAGGTCATCATATAGACAGTATCGGAGCGGTCTAGCTCATCGGTATCCTGAACCAGAGCCAGTTGAGCCAGGAATTCCTCCAGGCCTTCCCCCCCCTGGGACTCAAATTCCAGAGCCAGGGAGCGCAATTCCTGAAGATTCTCGATGCGGGTTTCAGCATCGGGAGTATGGCTGTTGCTCAGTTCATCCAGATAACCGCTCATTTCCAGGACCTGGTCGATAATCTCTTTAACAGAGGCCCCGGCTTGAGCCAGGTCGCTAAAAAAACGCATCATGCCATAGAATTCGTTCAGCTTATCCGCCACCTTGCCGCTGACACCGGGGATGGAGGCAGCTTCAGCAAGCGCTTCCATAGCTGACAGGCCTTTTTCCGCCGCCATGGTTTGAATCTTTTCCAGGGTCTTTTCACCGATGCCACGGCGGGGTACATTGATTATCCTTTCCAGGCTGAGACGGTCATTATAGTTGCAGGCCAATTTCAGGTAGGCGATGATGTCCTTGACCTCCTTGCGTTCATAAAATCGGCGTGCTCCTACGATCTGATAGGGAATGTATTTCTTTAACAAGGCCTCTTCCAAAAGCCGCGACTGGGCGTGAGTGCGGTAGAATACGGCCATATCACTGTAATGGCGCCTTTCCCTGTCCACCAGGTCGGAAATAGTATCGGCTACGAAGCGGGCTTCCTGGAAACTGTCCCCGGCGCAAAAATATACCAATTTGCCGCTATCCTCCTTATCGGTATAGAGGCGTTTTTCTTCACGCTCAGCGTTGTTTGCTATAACCGCGTTGGCGGCGTCAAGTATGCTCTGGCAGGAGCGGTAATTCTGTTCTAGTTTGATTACCCGGGCCTGGGGATAATCGTCTAAAAATCGCCTGATATTGAATGGTTCGGCTCCCCGCCAGCTATAGATGGATTGATCGGGGTCCCCTACCACAAACAGGTTATGATGCCGCCCCGCCAACAGCTTGGCCCATTTATACTGGGCGAAGTTGGTGTCTTGGTACTCATCGATCATTATATGTTGAAACCAATGCTGGTATTTTTCCAGAACATCGGGGTGGTCGGTGAACAAGCGCACGCACAGTCCGATCAGATCTTCAAAATCCAAGGCATTGAGTTCTTTTAAACGGGCTTGATAGAGGCGGTGCACTCTTATGTACTTTTCCCGTAGCGACAGCGGTACATGCATATTGGAAAAAAAAGCCTCAGCTTCGCTTAAACTATTCTTAGCCTTTTTGATTTGATAAAGTATACTCTCGGGTTTATTTTCATAATCGTTTTCTTCTTTTAAAATGTTTTTGATGATGGTTTTGCATTCGCTGTCGTCCATTATCACAAAATTAGGCTCATAGCCCAGCAGTTTGATATCCATACGCAGGATGCGATAACAGGAGGCATGGAAGGTCTGAATCCACTGGCCGTTGAAATCAGGTATGAGCTGGGCCACGCGGGAGCGCATTTCCTGAGCGGCTTTGTTGGTAAAAGTGATAGCCATAATAGACCGCGGCGATATACCCAACGAGATGAGATGGGCGATACGACGGGTCAATACCCTGGTCTTACCGCTCCCCGCGCCGGCTAAAACCATGCAGGGGCCGTCCACATGCAATACCGCCTCGCGCTGCTGTTGATTCAATTGGGCAATTATATCCTGATGCAAAAAAAGCTCCTTCTTTTGGGGTTCCCCCAATGATTAATGCTTGCTGAGATGAGATTTGATTTTTATCTTGACTTAACCCTTATATAATAACATAAGTAGGATATATATTCATGAGTCAGGCTGGCCTGTTATGATGAACTTTAGTGGAGTTGATTTAGCCAGCCATTCTCCATGCGGCTTAATTCGAATCTGGAGGAGAATGAGCCTTGAAGCTGCGGCCGCGCAATTTGCTGGCATTTATACTGTTGGCGGGCATTCTGACCGGGGGCCTGTTGCTGCACAAACAGCCGCTGCCTCTACTTGTCGGATTACCTTCGGGCGACGCGCTCTTACCGCCTTCCCCGGTGGAGTCCATGCCCGCCGAGCAGTTGAAGACCCCTGACCTTATCCTGCTGGGGGCCAGGGCGGAGGCCAGAAACGCCACCCGCTACGATGCTTCCTACCAGGTGATGAAATATCCCGGCGGGGATGTGGCCCCTGACTGCGGCGCCTGCACCGACGTGGTCATCCGCGCCTTTCGCCGCGCCGGTGTGGATCTGCAGGCGTTGATCCATGAGGACATGCGGGGCAACTTCAGTAAGTACCCGCAGCAGTGGGGACTGAGGTCCCCGGACTCCAACATCGACCACCGCCGCGTGCCTAATCAGATGACATTTTTCAACCGCCATGGGCACCGCCTGCCGATGGAAAATTATGCTGACCCGCAGCTCTGGCAGTGGGGAGACGTGGTCTACTGGCGCTTCTCCAATGGACTGGAGCACTGCGGCATCGTCAGCGACCGGCGCAATAAGGAGGGCATCCCCCTGGTGATACACAACGCCAGCGTGTGCCGCGAAGAAGACGCTCTTCTGCGCTGGGAGATCATCGGTCACTATCGCTATCCTTAATCTGACGAGCTAGGAAGGAAAATCGATGGAAAGTCTGAATCTGCATGGCCTGGGACTTAATGAAGCCTTGGCAAAGACCCGCCAGAGCCTTACCTGGTGTATTGACCACGGAGTGGACATCTTGGACATCAATCATGGCAAAGGCCATCACAGTGAGCGCAGTTTCTCGATCATAAAAACCGAGGTGCGCAAACTGCTGAAAACCCTGCCAGAAATAAAAGAATCCGGCTACAAGGTGGTTTACGGAGAATCAAATTTTCCCGTGTGCCTTACCTTTGACGCCGGGCACACCCTGGTTATGGTCAAGGGACTGGAAAAGCAGCCCCTGGGCGGCATAAAAGTGCAGGAGAAAAACCGGCAGGTCTATTCTGAAGAGTCCCGCCGGGAGCGCAAAGCTGCCAAGGGGAAAAACGCCCGGAGACGCAGGAGTTAAGGCCCGCGGCATTCATCCGTTGGCGCAATCAGCATTGAGCTGTCCGCTCTTCAATCACTTGATTCCTTAAAGCAGGATCAGCTTAATTCACCGCCACAGCTGCCTTGGGCCTTTATCGGTCTTGCTATACGCCCAGATCATAAGCAAAAGAAATATGCTGCCTATAATGAACCCGGCAATCACGTCGCTGCTGTAATGCACATTCAGATAGATGCGGCTGAACCCGATCATTAGTATCATCAGGCCGGCACTGGCACGCACCGCCCAGCGCATCCAACCCGAAAGACGACATGATAGCAAATAACCCAGAAATCCGTAAAGCACCATGGAAAGCATGGCATGACCACTGGGGAAGCTATATCCCCCAGCATAAACCAGGTGCTCTCCCAGCGGGCGGCTACGGCCGAACCACAGCTTGAGTAGCGCCATGGTTATCCATGCCGCTGTAAGCCCCGCATCCAGAATCAGGGCTGCCCCCCAGCGCTGCTGCGCCGCCAGACCTGCCGAGGCTAAGGCGCATAATGCAATGATTGTGGCGGAATTTCCCCATGAGGTTACCCAGGCAAATAATGTAATCAGCTCCGGCTGGTGTTTGGCAATTATATAATGTTGAACGGAAAGGTCCCATCCATTCAGACTAATTATTAAATGTTCAAGCAGACCCATCAGATTCTCCTTTATATAAGCTGACGCTTGACTTATATTAAACTATATGAAAATTTATTACGATGCCAGAATTAGAAACCATCGGCAAAGGAGTGCAATATGTTCCAGACGGGCCTAGCGGGGCAGATACTTTTTTTACTAGTGATCGGGTTCAGTCTCTTGATAGTGGTCATCAACCAGTGCTTTAACCGCCAGCAAGGGCCTTTGTTCTGGTCAGGTCCGCTTTTCTTTTCCCCTTTGCTGGTATTCGCCTTTCTTTATCTCTTTCCCCCGGGAAAAACTGCGGAGACCCTGTTTATAGCCGCGGAAACGTTATTAATCCTGGGTATGGCGGTATTACTAATAGTTCCCGTTAACAAGCTGCCGGCCCGGGCCTTCATGCTAGGGGCTTACGCCATGCCCCCGGTATTGATAGGACTATCTTTCTTGCCGGTGGGGCTAAGGCTGCTGCCCCAACTTAACCGCGTCCTGCTTTATGCGAATATAGCTTTGCTAATCCTGGCCTTGCTGCAATCAAGGCGCCGGCTTAATCAAACTTCAGCCTATACCCTGGGCCTGCTGTTTTTGCTGGCGGCGCAGCCTCTGGCCTTGCAGGCCGATTCCGCCCTCAACCGCGCCGCTTATGTAGCCTTGCACGGACTTGCCCTGGGCAGCATTTTCCTTTATTTTTACCAAAGTATCCAAAACCATCTCCGCCAAAATATCGATGATGCCAACCGCCGCCTTCTGGAGTGGGAAAAAACCGTAAAATTCGAGGTTTTAAAACGCACCATAGACTTCGAACACACCCATCAGCGCTTGTTGGACATCAGCAAAACGGATGGTTTGACCAATTGTTTAAACAAGAACGCCATTATGGAGGAAATTGACAAGCTGGTGCAGGGTAAACAGAATTTCACCATATTAATGGCCGATATAGACAAGTTCAAAGAGATCAATGATACCCAGGGGCACCTGGTGGGCGACCAGATACTTGCCCAGGTCAGTGCGGTGGTGCAGCGCTCCATCCGCGGGGTTGACTGTCTGGGGCGCTATGGCGGAGACGAATTCATCGTAACCCTGCCCAGAACCGCAATCCGCGATGCTTTCTATGTAGGCGAACGAATCAAAAAGAACATCGCCGAACAGAACGAACTTGATGTAACCCTTTCTATCGGGGCCGCCTCTTATCCTCAGGACGGTGACGCGGCAGTCAAACTGATCGAATTCGCCGATAAGGGGCTGTACCTTTCCAAACAGCACGGCCGCAATACCATCTCTTACGCCGGTGAGCTTCAGTAGCCCTGCCGTCTCTTTCCTGCTCCATGTGCTGAGACAACCGGCCCCAACAGGCATAAACAGCAATCATCGCGAATTGTTTAACTGTTCCTGTCATTCATCGTCCGGAATGCAAAACTGCCTTCTGCTATTGCCGCCGCAGGGCGTTATAGCTTTCCTACCCTAAAAAGAGCGGCAATGGGGATTCAGGCCCACACCCGCCTGCTGCCCATCAGCTGATTCCAATGGCACCGCCGCGGCGGATTATTAATCCAATATGATTTCATGCAGATAGCCCCGCACGATCAGGCGGTCGTAATGCCCATCCGCCGGGTGCAAAGGGGTACAGGTGGTCAGCGTGACGGCTGGTTCACTGGTGGCATTGACGACGCTCCAATCCCGGCTGTGGGTTACATAGACACGATCCACGCTGTAGATATAATGAGCATTGTCGTAGTAGAGTTCGATGCTATCGCCGGGTTTTAATTTATTCAAATCCAGGAAAGGGCTGCCATAGGCATTGCGGTGGCCGGCTATGCTGACATTGCCGAGGCTGGGATGGCCGCTTTGGGGATAGAAACCAGGCCCCTTCTTTAGATCTTCTTCCCCAACCCCATAGCCAACCTGCACATCCAGCTGCAGGCTGGGAATAAGCAGGCGTCCGGAAATCGGCAGGAAGTCCCGGGACTGTTCCGCCGGGGATGGCATGGCAATCGGTTCTGATGGTAAAGGAGTTTGTTCTGCGGGGTTAATGTCGGTTTGGGGGTAGGCCCATTGCTGATATATGCTTTGACCGTATGGATAAACAAGCAAAAACAAGCCGGCCAGTACCAGCAGGCTGCCCAATAGCCTGTAATTTAAGCTTTTTCCTTCCTGTTTCATGATCCTGCCAACTCTTCACATCTCGATTTAGCAAGCGGTTCTCTTGCCTGGTTCAAATATCTCATATACCGCTTAAAACAATCAGCCTCAAATTTGTGTTTCGGTGTAATAACCAAATGCATCCATTCCGATATCAAACAGATCAATTGGCGTGCCCAACTGCGTTTGATACGCAATTACATCTCTGAATTCCTCTTCCGTAACGAAACGGGGCTGCCAAAATGTTTTCAAATTATTGGTAAAGATCGGATAAAGCCGCATGCGCTTTTCGCCGTTTTCCTTAATTCTAAGCTGCAGTAGATAACTATACGGCGGCATCTTTCTCTGCCGGTACTCTCCGTTGCTGTTAAAGACGCCATTACCGATGCTATAAATCACCCATTTACCGTTTATCTGCTGAATTCCCTGCATCAAATGCGCACCATGGCCGATGATCAGATCAGCCCCGCAATCCACAAATGCTTCGGCATATTTCTTTTGTTCATTCAATATCGGTCCGTAATCCGTGCCCCAATGGGCCGCTAAGATGATAAAAGCATCAGAGGACTTGCCGCGTTTATCTTCGGCTATCCTTTCTATCAGCTCGCCGTTCAGGCAAGCTACGCCAGGCTTATTCCCCATTGCGTATGAATCAAATTCGTAGTGTGCCGGGCGCCGGTACCAATAGCCGCTGTAAATCACAATTTCTTGATCTCCGCGCAAAATTCGCAATGGTTGGCTGGCAGCTCGGCCTGATAATCCCGCGCCTGCCGAAGGAATATCCGCTCCGTGGAAGGCCTGCAGGGTTGCTCTAAGTCCAGGCGCGCCATAATCCATGGCGTGGTTGTTGCCTAAGGTCACTGCATGAATGTGATTGTTTTTTAAAGCACGAACGCTTTCTTGAATCCGTCCGCCCAGCACAAACGGCTTGATGCCATTAAGGGGCGAGGAGGTAAGATCTGTTAATACGCCTTCAAAATTGGCAATATTGAAACTTCCCTGTGCCAGGAGAGGCTTCAGCACTTCAAAGGAGTAATCATAGCCATACTTGGTAAGTGCATCTTCTTCCCCTCTCCTTTGGCGTTTGACGGTATAATCCTCCCCGAAATAAGTGTCGCCAATAAACTGAATAATGGCCGGCTCGGTGAGCGAAAGGCTTATTTTCCTGCTTACAGCCGGATTCTCCGCCTTCTCCCCCGCCTCCGCAAGCCGGGCGATAGCCGCGCTAAGCAAGTAATCGCGCTGAAAATTATCCCTGGCGCCGCACACTGAAATGACAACTTTTTTCCCCCCTATATAAGTCAAGGCAGTTCCTTCCCCATTGCTCGGCCCGAAAAAGAAGCCTCCATAAATATTTCCGCTGGCCACCAGGTGACTGGTTGAATTAAACAACCTGCCTTGATATTCCGCCATAGTTGTGTTGAGGATTTTCGAATATTGGGAAGGCAGAGAAAATAAATACCGTCCCGCCTTGCTCAGATCAGTTACAGTAAAATACTGCGGCTTAGTTGTGGGCCTGCCGCTGATATTTTCGACCGCGGCGGCGCTCAAATTCAGCCGCCGGGCCAAATCCTTTATATATTTTAAGGCTTCCGAAGTCTTGCCCGACATGGTTTCTGCCAAGGCCAAGACCGCATCAGGCGCATTCCGGCAGATTAATAAGCTCAGCAATGTATAAAGCGATACCTGGTCCCCTTCTTCAAATCCAATTGCGGCGGACGCTTTTGACTCCCGGGCCGATGAAGAATTTATGGTTACATACTCATTTAATTTCATTTTCCCCCTGGCGATATTCTCCAGCAGTCGGGCCAGCAGCAGCAGGCTGCCCAGACCGCGGTTCACTTGAATATAAATGTTTCCTTCGCTTAGAAGCGTCTCTCCGCTCTCCAAGTCGACTGCCTGCAGTCCGTACGCGAAATCAGAAAAGCCCCCCCTTTCCCCGGGGATGAACGGCTGCAGCTCATGCTGCTTTTTTATCGCAGACAATAAACAGTGTCTAATCCGGCCGAAATCATTGGCCCGGCGAGACCCTTTCAGCAGAACATAATCATCCGGTTCCAGTATGCTGGCCGCATCCCGTGCGCATGTCCCGATGTCTGTATAGAAGCCCGCTACCATTTTTTCCGGTAATTCCGTCAGCAAATACCTCATTTCATCTCCATACAGGAATACCAGGTCAGCTCCCGTATCAATCAGAGGCTGGGCCAGTTTTTTGTGAATTGCCCCGGCACTGTCCCCTAAGTTTACCAGCCTCCCCAAAATGCAGATCTTTTTACCCTTATGTTGAGCCGCATTTACTTTAAAGACCTCAAAAGCAGCCAGCATTGAAGCGACTGTCGCATTGTAACTGTCGTCTAGAATGTATGCCTTCCCGCCTTTGGGCAGTTCTGCGGTGAGCGCTTCCAAAACGGATTCCTTTAGATGAATTGTTTCCAAACTATCAGCCACCTCAGCCGGATCGATTCCCAGAGCGTATACCACTGCCAGAGCAGCCAGCGAATTAGAAACCATTCCCCTTCCCAGGGCCGGTAAATAATACTTGATGTGCCGGTCACCAATTACCGCCTTGATCCGGGAACCATCATCCTCCGGCTGCCATTCAACCACCCGAAAATCAGCGTCTTCAAGGAATCCGTAGCTTATTACATTTGCTCCGTAAGCTATGACCTCAGCTTTGACCAGGTCGAACTCCGGCATATCACGGTTTAACACCGCTATTCCTCCGGGTTGGATGCCCTGGGCTATACGAGCCTTCATTCTGGCTGTTTCCCGAACCGTCTGCACACTTCTGCCGGTTTGTCCCAGAGCTATTTCGGTCACAACCGCAACATGGGGACGAACAAGTTTGCAAATGCCTCCCGAACGCATCCATAATGCCGAAATCGCCACCTCAATTACCGTAAAGTCAGACTGTGTAACGCATCTTCCCAAAGTCAGGGCCACACCTGTCCTGGAGTTGTGATTTCCAGAGGTAGATTCGACCGTGCCTTTGCCCCGCAGCAGATGTTCAACCATCATTTTAGTGGAGGATTTTCCCGAAGTGCCGGTAATGGCAATGATTTTTCCCGA
The DNA here is from genome assembly GCA_002402575.1 of Syntrophomonas sp. UBA4807. Lineage (GTDB taxonomy): Bacteria > Bacillota > Syntrophomonadia > Syntrophomonadales > Syntrophomonadaceae > DTU019. The sequence continues at coordinate 2,941 of DHGD01000029.1, read as the reverse complement.
ATACGCATCACGTGCGGCTGAACCCAGCTTTTTTATCACCTCATAAGAATTTTCGACCAGAAGCTGGGGAATAGACGGATCCAGTTCTTTTATATGCCGCTCTACCACTGCACCGGCAATTTTGTGCTGATATTGGGGCAAATTGGTATGGGTATCGGTCCACTCCGCGTAAGCTCCGGTGTTGCCGGTGCCCTGAAGCCATCTATCTTTATCGATGGCAACAAATAAAGTGCCCGGGCCCTCACAGCCACTGGACGAAACTGCCAGATTCCTGCAGCGCCAATCATCCGCGGGATCCACGAGCCATTTCCCGCCAATAATATCGGTCAGTTCGTTTTTGAGCCATCCTTTATACATGGCATTCGCTCCTATAACACAGCGCTTTAGGCTTATTCTCAGTATAAAAACAAGCGGGGAAGCACGAAAAGGTTTTATTGGCTTGCTTGTTGTTGCGCAATTACTGGGATAAAAGGGACCGGATAAGAATTTCCTTGCGGTTCCTTTATGAACCCCGTCCTATTTTCAGTGTTTGTGCATATTTCAAACGCCGCGACCGTCACCGCGTTTGCCTGCGGGGATAACGATCTGATTCAAATAACTGCAGTATCCGGAAAGATTGTGTTCGATATCATCGATTCTGGACCGGAAGGAATGATGCCGGATATAAAAGGCCCATAGTATGTTTTGGGGCGCTTTATAGTACATGGCCACCTCCGGGAAATACAAGCCATTCAACTGATGTTCGGCACGATGTTCAATGGCGGCCATCAGTTTCTCCTGTTCAAAAGAATCCAGCAGGTCCAGGCAGTACCGGTCAGTTTTCATTTTTTCTATCATGCTGTAGGTAGCCATAAGTAATTCCAGTAAGGTTGGATAGGTGGTTTCCCGGGTCAGGCAAAAATCCAGAATGCCACTGGCATTTTTCAGGTTGAACTCTATGTACTTTTTCTCCGGCCGGTGTTTAAACAGCTCATTGGAGCAATAGCTTAACCAATGGTCCTTTTGGTGCCAGTACTCGTTATCGATAAAATATTCAAAAGCTGCTTCCACCATATTGAGCCAGCGCTCATTTTTATCTATGTCATACAATCTCATCAAGGCAAAAGCCGCTTCGCCGTTGTAGTATACGGTGCGGAATTTTTCCTTAATGGAAAGATCAGGGAAATTCAAAACATGGACGTAGGAGCCCTCTTGTTTATCCTGAAAATAACCGATGCCCTCAGCCAACTGCTTCATCAGTTGAACATACTTACGGTCATCGAACACGGCGGTGTACTTGGAAAAGGCCAGAATAGCGGTGGCATTTGCCCCCAGCTTGATTTCGTTGTCCATTGTCCGCTCAACCACAAATGCGCGGGTAACACCGTCTTCACCCTTCAATAGCTCTATCCCCTCATTAATCAAATAATCCAAGGCCAGGATGATGGCCTGGCCCAGCTTTTCATCTCTGGTGATCTCAAACGCCTCAAGCATAGAATAAGTGGTACTGGCATGGCGCAGGGTATTATAGCCTGGGATCTCCTTATTAAAGCAGGGGAAATATCCATAACGGAACTTGCCTGAGTCGTTAACTTGACTAGCCAAATAGCCTGAGGATTTTTCGATTATTTCCCGCAGCAAGCCTTCGTCAATAACCTCTATGACGCGGCGGCCATTGTTGAGCCAATCATGATGCAGATCGTAGCATTCCGTGCCGTCATGAAAAAACCCGACGGTTGTAAACAGCCATACTTTCTTGCAGGTGTTCTCATCCAATTCCATCTTAAGCCCCAGATTATATTTGATATGAGCCATAATGTTCTTCCAGGATATTTGTTTCTTGGGGGATTCTTTATTGTCGCAGACAAATACATTGGCATTGACCTCCTGTTCCAAAAAAGCCAGATTGAACATTTCATCCAGGGCAACGCCTTCTCTGAAATAATTAGTCTTGAAGCCGGAAACATAATCGATAAAGGCATCCCATGAATACTCGTGAATGTCTTTGACCAAATCCGCTTTCACCCACAATGGCTGCAGATTCAGCTTTTTCACTTTTTTATTCATATTATTTACTGCATTTTTAAAGCTCGATTCAATTGAGTTGCCATTGCCATTACAAACGTAGGCCCGCGATTTGCCGTCACTAAAAGACAGAAAAACGATATACCTCGGTTTGCCGTCAAAATACAGTTTCATATTATCTGTGACTGCTTCTGCCTGTCCAATAATCCGCTGTTTTAATTGATCAAGCCTGGCTTTCAGAGCAATAGCCTCGGGATTATCAAAATACATGGAAGATATTCCTTTCTGCCTTTTCTATTTTATCGCCTAAGACGCGCTATAAATGAAGTTCTTTGTTCACAGCTTCTGATCTGCGGTAATTAACCTGGGCAGATCTAAAACAGAGCCTGATCCTATTATAAAGAATCAGGCTCTGTAGATAAATCCGCTATGATACAATCTTTAGCTGACAACTATTCTTTCTTATTGGTGTTTCTTCTTAATCCCAGTCCGGCCAGAAGCATCCCCAGTCCGGTCAAAGACAGCAAGCTGGCTGCGCCGCCTGTCTTCGGCAATTCTCCAATGGGATCCGCGTCCCCTAAAGGTACTTCCTCATCCGGTATATCAATATCTCCATCGACATCGGAGTCAGAGTCGGCGTCGGCATCAGCGTCGGCATCAGCATCGGCGTCGCTATCGCTGTCCGAATCACTGTCGGCGTCTGAGTCACTATCGGAATCCGAGTCGCTGTCGGAGTCTGAATCACTGTCGGCATCTGCATCAGCATCGGCGTCGGCGTCTGCATCGGCGTCTGCATCAGCATCAGCATCTGCATCGGCATCGGCGTCTGCATCAGCATCAGCATCAGCATCTGCGTCTGCATCTGCGTCAGCATCAGCATCACTGTCGGCGTCTGCGTCGGCGTCTGCATCTGCATCGGCATCGGCGTCTGAGTCTG
>DHGD01000076.1:5251-6273 GCA_002402575.1 Syntrophomonas sp. UBA4807 | reverse complement strand
AAAGGAGCAAGCATCTGCGGTCTGACCCGGGCAGTTGAAGGAGACATCGATACGTGCGCCCAGGCCTTGCGCGACGCCGAAGCCCCGCGCATTCACACCGGGATTGCGGTTTCTCCGGTGCATATGGCCAAGAAACTGCAGATGTCTCCGCAAGAAGTGGCCGCAGCCGCCGTAGCTGCAGTCAAACGGGCCAAGAAATACGTCAGCGATGTAGAATTCTATGCCGAAGACGCTTCCCGCAGTGAGCGTGATTTCCTGGTAGAGATCATTACCAAAGTCATCGCCGCCGGTGCAACGGTGGTAAATATACCCGATACGGTGGGCTATTCCACTCCATGGCAGTATGAAGAGCTGATATCCTACCTAAGGACCCATGTACCCAACATAGATCGGGCAGTTATCAGCATCCACTGTCACAATGACCTGGGCATGGCGACGGCAAATTCGCTGGCAGGCATCAGGGCGGGAGCCTCTCAAGTGGAAGGCACCATTAACGGAATCGGCGAGCGGGCCGGGAACACCTCTCTGGAGGAGGTGATAATGGCCATTTACAGCCAGAAGAACCTGTACGGAGTGGATGTGCATATCAACACCCGCGAAATAGCCGCCACCAGCCGCCTGGTTTCCAGGATTACTGGTGTGATGGTGCCCAGCCACAAGGCTATCGTTGGGGCTAATGCTTTCATGCATGCTTCCGGTATTCATCAGGATGGAGTATTAAAGGAACGCAACACTTATGAGATTATTGATCCTGAAGTAGTGGGCATACCCCGTAGCAGGATAGTGCTCAGCGCTCGTTCAGGACGCCACGCCTTAAAGCATCGCCTGGAGGAATTGGGGTATAGCGGAGTACAGGAAGACCTGGATGATATATATGGCAAATTCTTGGAATTGGGCGACCTGAAAAACGAAATATTTGATGACGACCTGCATGCCTTGATGGGGAATGCCGTCAAAGAAGTCAACGGTATTTCCATAAAGCAATTGTCAGTTACTTCAAACGGAGCCGCACATGCCGCCGC
>DHGD01000076.1:0-5225 GCA_002402575.1 Syntrophomonas sp. UBA4807 | reverse complement strand
GTGGGCAAACCGGTTAAGCTGGAGGACTACGCTCTCAAATCCGTCAGCCGCGGCTCCGAGGCCATGGGGGATGCCACCGTAAAAATACGCTATAAAAACAGCTTGGTGGTAGGCAGGGGTATAAGCACTGATATCTTTGAGGCCAGTGCGCTGGCTTATGTCAATGCCCTTGCCAAAGCGGCCTATATTGATTAGAAATCCGATATCGCCAAACATGGGGAGGCTGCTTTTAGCGCGGCTTCTCCGGCGTGTTGGGCTGTAAACAAAATGCCTTATGCGGCTGCCCTGCAAATGGTTTGTAAGGAATGGAATTAATTAGCAGGAATAAACTCGGCAATGACGAAATAACTTACAACTTGGATTAAGTGGGAGGAAGAATCTTTGCTCGGTTACATCGCTGGCATTACCTTGGTCTTATTCATTTTATTCGCCGCCGTTTCTTTATTTCGGGTATTTACATCCCGATCCGCAGCCTGGTGGGGAAAGGTTGCCGGGACCATGGCCTTGCTGTTTACGGTGGCCTTTATTCTGTGGATATCGGTGGAGATCCCGGCCTATGAGCGACAACAGGCCAAGATACTGTACCAGATGGGGCAGAACTATCTGGCCGCCGGTGATTACCCCATGGCTTACGACAGCTTTGTAAAGATCAGCAAAGCAGACAAAGAAACTCACGCCCTGGCGCAGACCCTGCTGGATGATTTGAGAGGACCGCTGGCTGCGGCTAAACTGGAAGAGGCCCAAACCTATTATGCCTCCGGACAGTATTCTGCAGCCCTGGATGCCCTAAAAATCAGTATAACTTACTACCCCGCAGATGAAAGTAAAGCCCTGCTGCCGACGTATCAAAAAGCAGCAGGGCGAAAGTAACTGGAGCGCAACCTAAGCAATAGGGTGCCGAGGAATCCAAGCTATGCCGGCGCGATTTTCGGCATATAGGCTTGAGACTCTAAAATGCCGTTTGCAGTTTACCGGGAAGACCTGCTAGAATATGGCGGGTTTTGTGCTTAGTAGCCCCGTACTTGGAGAAAATATGAACTGAGTTTATCAGTGTGGTGAGGTGATGGAATCCATGCAGCTGGAGATGTCAAATTCCGAAAGAGTATACAGCGTAGTGGCAATATTGTTAGGGATCCTCATCCTGTTAGGACTGGTGGGTCAATTCATCATTATCGCAGACAATGCCCCTCCGCAAGCAGTGGTCTATGTGGATCAGAGCACCGGAGTCTATTATGCCCCTCCCTATATTCTGGCTAAGAAATATCCTCCCGGTCTGGATGAGAGCAAGCTCAAGGCAGTCACCATAAACGAAGCTGCACAGAAATCATACCAGGCGGATCTAACCTGTGTCGAACAAGGATATTTCAAACAGAAGAGTACTTTGAATGATAAGTTGAAAATAAAGGTGGGCCTGGCAGAAGCTCCGCCCAGCCGCTGGAACCAGGATGGGTCCTGGAATTGGTAGAGGGGATTATGATATTTGTGCCGGTCCAACCTCTCTCTGTTCATGAGACAAGCCCGTGCTGGGTGGGCTTGATACAAAATATCCAGCGGAATTACAAAGTTAAGGCAGGACCGGTTTAAGACGAATATATCAATAACCTAAATATCCAATGAGGTCTGGGCGGGCGGCTGCGCCGGGGCAGGGACAGCCCTGCGGCGCGCCCCCGGAACCTTGCCCACGAACAGGTCTCCCACCGGGGTACGCAGCCTGCTCAGGCTGTAACTCAACAAAAGGGTCAGGGCTGAGCAGGCAGTGAAGGTGATCATAACCTGAACAATGGTATTAAAGCCGGGAAAAATGTTCCGCGTAAAGGCATCGGTGTAATGCAGCACGAAAGGATGTGCGAAGTAGCAGCCGAACGAGCATTGACCGAAGGAGCGCAATGACCTGCGCAGCCATTTGAAGCGGGGCAGCCAGGTCAGGGACAGGTAATAGAGGGTGATTATTGATGAAACCAGATAAATTGTCATGGTATAACTTAAAGGCAGAGTGAGTTGATAATTGATGGTATAAGTTCCGCCGGGAGTAACCGTCAGGGTTTGCGCCAGCTGATAGAAAAGCACCGCAAAAGCGGCAATGTTGATAACCCAGTTGATTGGTTGGGCGCGGCGGAACAGATAGCGCAGCTTATCCACATATAGACCGGCAAACCCGCCCATAACGAAGAACAAAAACCAGCTGACAAAAAGGCGGTCCCGATAATCCATAATCTCTCTGATTATTTGCGAAGTTGTCATTTCATACAGGCCCGGCACCACATGGTGATAACCCCACAGATAAGCCACATAAAGCCCCAGGCTGACTATCAGGGTGGCAACAGCCCAACTTTTGCCGCGGCGGACAATATACCTGAACAGGGGAAAAACCAGGTAGAATTGCAGTATCATAACGATGTACCAGAGATGGTAGTATCCATCTCCGCTGATCGTCAACTGTGCTATCTGGGCCAGAAGGTCAGCTTCACCACGGGGCGGTGATCCGGAAATCAAGCCTACCCATATGAAATAAAACATGGTCCAGACGAAATAGGGAATGAACACCTGGGAAAAGCGGCGCCTGATCATCTCCGGGTAATTGAGCACCTCGTCACCGTGATTATAAAACAGAACCAGGCCAGTGATGAAAACAAACATAGGGACCGCAAAGCGAATCAGCAGCAGCAGAAACGCGGATATCAAGGCGTTAGCTTCTGACGTTGCCGGTAAATAAATAAAGCTGGCCAGCGCATGCTGCAGCACTATGGCTAAAAAGGATATACCCCTTAACAGTTCAATTTCGCCGATTTTTCTTTTAACCATGATAAACATCCCTCACTGAATACAATTCTTATCCATATGGCGCGTCCTCCAACACCGGGAGCTTATTTCTGCGCTGCCGCCCGGTTACCGCATCTTCTCCTGCAGCGCGCTGATTAAATGCCATATATAAACTAATGTAGAATATAATAGAATTAGTTTACTATGTTTCGGAGTAAATGAGGAGGTGTAACCTGATGAGCCTGAAAATCACAGACAATATATGGTGTTTGGGCAACCGACTGTTTCATTTTTTTGTGGTGGGAGGGCGGGACGCCATCCTAGTGGAAGGTGCGGTCAGCGGGGCAGTTGCCAGCCTCAGCAGGCAATGGCCGGCGCTTTGCCCTCAGCCGGAAGTGGAAACGATTATAGCCATGCACGCCCATTTTGATCACATCTGCGGTATACCCCATTTGCTGGATTTGTTTCCCCAGGCTCGGGTGGCGGCCGCTCCCTATGCCGCCCAGGTAATGCAAAAGGAAAAGGTTTTAAAAGGCTTTTTTGAACAGGATCAGAAGATGGTCGGGGTGCTCCGGGAAATGGGTCTGTTGGATCAAGACGTACAGCCGCCGCAGCCTCAGGCCATACCGGTCGAAATCATACTCCGGGACGGGGACATTCTAAACAGCGGAGACGGCTGCAGCCTGGAGATCATTGCCGCGCCGGGCCACAGCCCCTGCAGCCTGGGGGCCTATATGCCCGAAGATAAAGTGCTGTTTGTCTCGGATGTGGCTGGATTCCAGATTTCTGATAAAGAGCTGTTCCCCATATTCTTTCAGGGTTATGAGATGTATATGGACTCTATTCACAGGATGCAGGGCTATGCGGCGAGGATCGTGGCGCCCGCCCACGGCGCCCTTTGGAGCGGGGAGCACATCCCGGCCTTTTATGAGCGTGCCCTTCAAGCCGCCCGGGGAGCCTTCGACTGGATAAGAGCTATGAGCGAGGCCGGGATTGAACACCAGCAGATGGCGGATAAACTGTTTAAACACTATTATCGCGGCGACCTGTGCATCTATACTCCGGAGAATATAAACCTGTGCGTGAATTTGTTGATCAAACGGGTGCAGGAATGCCTGTAAAACCACCGTCTCACTGTCGCGCTGTGCAGTCAACCGATAGCGTGTGGTTACCTCCCCCGATTGTTGTGCCTGGTGGCGGAAGAACGTGTCCGGACTCCATAACCTTTATATTAGGACTTGCTTCCTGATCTTACCTTTGACGATGGATTAATGACATCAGTAGAATTGACTGTAAGGTAAGAGTTTACTATCCAGCAATGGCATTGTGCCATAAAGGCGCAACAATATGCTCCTGCTGGAAACCATTGGTTCGGGAGGGACTTATGAAAAAACAGCCATTATTCCTGGCGGCGCTGATTTTCACAGTGATGTTCTCTGTTGCCCTATGGAATTCAACACACCCAGACAATAACAATAACATATTTTTGGCTGACCAGAGCCAGACTACAAACCGGACTCAGTTATCATCACTCTCTGATGAAACCGCAGACGCTTTACCGGCGGACAAATTGCGGGAGGATGCCGGGAATCCGCCAACCTCCTCCGCCGCAACAGCAGACTCATCCGCAAATACTTCAGACAATGCTGATACGCCTGTTAATAGGACTAGCCCCTCCAACGATAAAGGCGCCTCAACGGAGGCTTCGCCCAGCNNTGCCGTCACCGGTGTCACGCTCTGCTGGTTCCTCAGGCGATCTTAATAAGTACCCTTTGATAAGCGTGAAAAAGGGTATCTATGGCCAGTTCCATTACCGTGAACTAGGGGGCGGCAGAATTGAAATTGATCCCAAGTGGGTGGCGGAAAATATAGTTACGGTTAAACTGCCTGGGGTGAATCGAAACGTACAGGTGCATAGACTGGCGCGGGACAAGTTCATCCAGGCATTTACCACCATAGCCAACAGTACTGTGACAGTTAACGGCCGCAAGATGAGCCTGCTCAGTCAGGTAAAAACCTTTGACGGCACCTGGGTGCCCCGGCACGTAAACTGGAATGCCAATAATGGTCTCAGTAATCACTCCTGGGGCATAGCGGTGGACATAAATGCCGCCAGCCATTTCCGCTATGTGAATCCCGGCACCGAGCCCAACGATCCAAACCTGATCTTGTGGCAGAAGGCTTTTCAACCGGCAGGCTTCAAATGGGGGAATTCCTACTCTGATAGTATGCACTACGAACTTTACTAGAAAGCCGGAATAGAGTGATGACAGCCTATCTGTACCGAATATCGGACTAACCGCAGGATCAAAATCTGCTTGAGGCCGGGTACGGGTGCTGGGAGTAGTGTAAGGACGGTTCGAGAGCAAGGTTAAACCTGGAGGGCCTTACCCTTTTGCCGCAAAGCGATAGCTGCCGCCATTTGAAGGCCTGGCCAGGGCGGTGTTGTACTGCAAAAATGGTTG
>DHGD01000164.1 GCA_002402575.1 Syntrophomonas sp. UBA4807 | reverse complement strand
ATTTTCCGCAATGGCATTCCCAGTCCTTGACGGGGCCAAAGATCTTCTCGCAAAACAAGCCCTCTTTTTCTGGTCTCAGGGTGCGGTAGTTGATAGTTTCAGGTTTTTTGACCTCCCCGCTGCTCCAGGAACGGATCTGTTCCGGTGAGGCCAGGGCAATTTTAATCCGCTCAAAGTTATTGACATCTAGCAAGGCAGATTCTCCTTTCCAGCAGTTAAATCACTGTCAACGAGCCTTGGTGGTAATTTAATCGAGATATTCATCCAGTTCTTCACCCTCGTCCAGAGCTTCCACTTCTAAAACTTCTTCGTCCAGGATATCCTGGTCCAATATCTCTTCATCCAATGCCTCAGCGCTTAACAGCTCCTCGTCTAAGTGATCGGCGCTGTCGTCAACATCTGGCTCTTCTACAGTGCCAACTTCTATATATTCACTGCCGCTTTGTGCGGAACGGGCCACCGTGCTTTCAGGCAGTTCCAGGCCCAGTTCGCGGGCTTTCTCCTTTTCATTGACCTCGTAGTCAATGTCCTTGATGGTGATCTCCTGATCATCCTCGGAGAGGATGCGAACATCCAAGGCCAGACTCTGCAGCTCCTTAATCAACACCTTGAATCCCTCGGGCACCCCCGGCTCAGGTATATTGTCGCCTTTCACGATGGATTCATAGGTTTTTAAACGGCCTACCACATCGTCGGATTTGACGGTTAGTATTTCCTGCAGGGTGTAGGAGGCTCCATAAGCTTCCAGAGCCCAGACCTCCATCTCGCCAAAACGCTGCCCTCCGAACTGGGCTTTACCGCCCAGAGGCTGCTGCGTTACCAGCGAGTACGGCCCGATGGAACGGGCATGGATCTTGTCGTCCACTAGATGGGCCAGTTTCAGCATGTAAACATAGCCCACGGTTATCTCATGGTCGAAGCGCTCCCCGGTCCTCCCGTCATAAAGCACCGCTTTGCCATTGGCGGGCAGTCCGGCTTCTTTCAATTTTACAAATATATCTTCTTCATCGGCACCGTCAAATACGGGGGTGGCGATGTTGATGCCCAGGGCTCTGGCAGCCCAACCCATATGGCATTCCAGTATCTGGCCGATGTTCATGCGCGAGGGAACCCCCAGGGGGTTAAGCACAATCTGTACCGGAGTGCCGTCTTCCAGGAAGGGCATATCCTCTTCGGGCAGTATTCTTGAAATAACCCCCTTGTTGCCGTGCCGACCTGCCATCTTGTCACCCTCAGATATCTTGCGCTTCTGAGCAATGTATACCCTGACCAGCTGGTTCACGCCAGGGGGCAATTCATCGCCATTCTCCCTGGAGAAGCGTTTCACCGCCACGACCTTGCCGGCTTCACCATGCGGAACGCGCAGCGAGGAATCCCTCACCTCGCGGGCCTTTTCGCCAAATATGGCGCGCAGTAGACGTTCTTCCGGGGTCAACTCGGTTTCCCCTTTGGGAGTGACTTTGCCCACCAGGATGTCATCAGCGCGCACCTCAGCGCCCACCCGGATTACCCCTTGGTCATCCAGGTTTTTCAGCATGTCTTCAGACACGTTGGGTATGTCGCGGGTGATCTCCTCAGGTCCCAATTTAGTGTCGCGGGCTTCGCACTCATATTCCTCGATGTGAATTGAGGTAAATACGTCTTCCTTAACCAGTCGCTCTGAGATAAGTATGGCATCTTCGTAGTTGTAGCCCTCCCAGGGCATGAAAGCCACCAGGACATTGCGCCCCAAAGCCAGTTCACCGTTGCAGGTGCTGGGGCCGTCGGCAATAATCTCATTGGCTTCGACAATATCGCCGCTCCTCACTATAGGACGCTGATTATAGCAGGTGCCTTGATTGGAGCGCACGAATTTAAGCAGGTTGTGAACTTCTATGCCACCGTCGTCATTGTCGATGACAATGCGGTCGGCGCTGACCTTGCGCACTCGGCCGGCTTTCTTGGATAGAACCACCGCGCCTGAATCCTTGGCAGCCTTGTATTCCAGTCCGGTACCTACCACGGGCGCCTGGGTACGTATCAAGGGCACCGCCTGGCGCTGCATATTGGCTCCCATCAGGGCTCGGTTGGCATCGTCATTTTCCAAAAAGGGTATAAGCGAGGTAGCCACGCTGAAAACCTGTTTGGGGGAAACGTCCATATAATCAATGCGGTTTGTGGGCACTTCCAGGATTTCCTCGGCAAAGCGGGCTTCAACCCGGTCTTCCTTAAAGTAACCTTCATTATCCAGAGGTGCGTTAGCCTGGGCAACCACAAATTCTTCCTCTTCATCGGCAGAGAGATAATTGATTTCTTCCAACACCCGGCCGGTCTCTTTGTCTACCTTGCGGTAAGGAGTCTCAATAAAACCAAAATCATTGACCCGTCCGAATGTGGCTAAAGAACCAATCAGCCCAATGTTGGGGCCTTCAGGGGTCTCGATGGGGCATATTCTGCCATAGTGGGAATGATGTACGTCACGGACCTGGAAACCGGCCCGCTCGCGCGTCAGACCGCCTGGTCCCAAAGCGCTCAGGCGCCTTTTATGGGTGAGTTCAGCCAGAGGGTTGGTCTGGTCCATAAACTGCGACAACTGTGAACTGCCAAAGAATTCCTTGACAGCCGCGGTTATGGGGCGGATGTTGATCAGAACTTGCGGGGTCAGGCTTTCCACGTCATGAATGCTCATACGCTCCCTGACCACGCGCTCCATACGCACTAGACCGGTGCGGAACTGGTTTTGCAAAAGTTCACCGATGGACCGCAAGCGACGGTTGCCCAGGTGGTCGATCACATCAGTCTTGCCTTCCCCCATAATGAGGCGGATCAGGTAACCAATAGTAGCAGTAATATCTTTGACCGTTAAATGCCTGGTTTCAACCGGAATGTCCAGGCCCAGTTTTTTATTGACCTTATAGCGTCCCACCTGAGCCATATCATAACGGCGCGGGTCGAAAAAGAGGTTGTTTAACAACTGTTCCGCAGCATCTTCAGTGGCCATTTCTCCGGGGCGAAGGCGGCGGTAAAATTCGATTAGGGCTTCTTTTTTGTTGGTAGTGGTATCCTTGTCCAGAGTTTTGGCAAGGATGTCTTCCTGCTTATAAAGACTGAGGATCGCCTCATTGGTTTCGAATCCGATGCATCTAAGCAATACTGTAACTGGAATTTTACGGGTCTTGTCAATGCGGGTGTAGATGACACCGGCGCTGTCCATCTCCAGCTCAAACCAGGCTCCCCGGTTGGGGATGATGGTAGCCCCGTACAGTTTATTGCCGGCCACATCCACCCGGTCATTGAAGTAGACCCCGGGAGATTTGACCAGCTGGCTTACCACAACACGCTCCGCACCATTAATAATAAAGGTTCCTTTGTCAGTCATGAGGGGAAGGTCGCCCATATAGACCTCGGACTCCTTGATCTCCCCGTTCTCTTTATCTGTAAGCCGCACCTTGAGTTTCAAGGGAGCTTGATAACTTACGTCTCTTTCCTTACATTCATGAACCTCGTATTTGGGTTCTCCCAGACTGTAATCGATGAAGCCCAATTCAAGGTTGCCGGTGAAGTCGGATATGGGGAATACTTCCTGTAAAGCTTCCCTCAAGCCCTTTTCGATGAACCAGCGGTACGAACTGAGCTGCACCTGTATCAGATTGGGCAGCCCAATGGGTTCATCAATCTTTGAATAACTGAGCCTCTGGACTCGGCCATACTGTTCAACTCTTGCCATCAAGTGTTCACCCCTTTTTTTTAATCCGAAAAGAGTGAAAAGCAAGGCCTAATTTAAAACCTCGCTTTATTCGTAACTACCCCAGCATTTATACCATAAAGCCACTTAGTTTATACTAAATGGCAATTACTAATGTTATCATATGTAATACTGGCGGTCAAGCTATTTCTATATATTTTTTGTTTTTTCATCATTATCGGATGGGGCTGCTTCGATTTGCTCCATATTGGGAATCTCTACAGGCACCACCTTATCCAGTGAATAGCGCGCATCAATTAGCCGCTCCATCCGTTTAACCTGACGCCGGTAGACCATCCAGATAATGCCCCAGCCTATCACCAGCAAACTGATGATTGAGGGCAGGATCTCGATAGTGATAGCAATCATATCGAAGCGGTATTCTTCGCTCTGGGCCTGCGGGCCAGTATTCCAGGTGGCCGTAAAGCCCTGCGACCATTGTGATTTGATCGCCGGTTGGGCCTTCATTATCAGCCCCGGTACTTCAATTTTAATCTGTCCCGAGCCGTCCCGGGTCAGTTCATAAAAGGTAGTGCCTTCCTGATAGGCGGCTGAATCCAGGGTGATTTTAGTGACCTTAACGGCCAGATAGTCCTTGGTTTTGGCCACAATGGGAAGCTTGTCAGAGAGTTGATTGTAAGCTGCCCATCCCTCGGTCTGACGGCTAAAGGTATTGGGTGCGGTCTTTTCCCAGCCGCCTTCCGGGCTGACGAGATCCGGGTCGCTACTGACCACCGTTTCGGTAAGCAGCTGCCCGTTTTGCCAGTTCAGGGTCCATTCGAAGTCAGCAGCTAATACCTGTGCAGGGCAGACCCAGAGAAACACCAGGACCAGAAAAACCACATAAGACCTCATGTAAAATCATCCCCCTATCCCCGCTTATTAAACCTTTTCACCTTATACCTTCTTTAATTTTACAGCCCAGGCACTGATAATATAATCTTATTACGAATCTGGCAATTAAAAAAGGTGCTGCCCTTAAAGCAGCACCTTTTAATCTGCTGAGACTATTTTATTTCCACTGACCCGCCAGCTTCTTCGATCTTGGCCTTGATGTCAGCGGCTTCCTGTTTGGTGACTTTTTCTTTAATGGGATTGGGGGCGCCGTCAACCAGGTCCTTGGCCTCTTTGAGTCCCAGGCTGGTCAGTTCGCGGACCACCTTGATGACATTGACCTTCTTCTCACCGGAAGAGGTCAGGATGACATCGAACTCGGTCTGTTCTTCTTCAGGCTCGGCTGCGGCAGCGGGTGCAGCGGCAACAGCCATGGGGGCGGCGGCGCTTACGCCAAATTCTTCTTCCAGCGCTTTGACCAGCTCAGACAGTTCCAGAACGGTGAGACCTTTAACGATATCGATAACTTCCTGTACTTTACTCATGTAGATAAACCTCCTGTTATTTCATTTTTATTAGGATATATAGACGGCCTAGCCGGCTGCTTTCTGTTCGCGAATCTGGTCAATAGCCCTGGCTAATCCAGTTATATTGGCGTTAAGCACATAAACCAGGCTGGTGATAGGAGCCTGCATGGTTCCCAATACCTGGGCCAGCAATACTTCTTTGGGCGGCAGGTCGGCTAAGGCCTTGATGCGCTCGGATACCACCACCCTGCCCTGCACGATGCCTACCTTGACCTCGAGTTTCTTGCGTTCCTTGATAAACTCGTAAATGGTCTTGGCGGGCGTCACCAGGTCATCGTCACTGAACAAAACCGCATTGGGGCCGTCAATCTGATCGACGATTTCCTTATAACCGCAGTTGCGCAGCGCAAATTCCATCATGGTGTTTTTAACCACCTTGTATTCGACCCCGGGAATGCGCAGCCGATTCCTCAATGTGGTCATTTCTTCAACATTCAGGCCGCGATAGTCGGTGAAAATGATCAGCCCGGCTTTATCGATCCTCTCTTGCAGCTTTTCAACCACTTTTTGTTTCTCTTCTAGTTTTGGCACTATACTTCACCCCCTTTTAGTCGTTTGGGCTACAAACCAAAAACCTCTGCAGCCTGTGCAGAGGTTATCCAATAGTCGTTGACAATCTATTCGATCATAACCTCGGCTGGCGAACTTCGTTCTTTAAGGTTTCCCACCGGCTGTCTACAGTTTTGATTTGCAGTTTTTATGCTTTTGCTATTTGCTTATAGCAGCCAATACTAGCGGATTAATCTTAACGCCCGGGCCCATGGTCGAGCATACCGTAACCGAACGCATATACTGACCCTTGGCTGCTGCCGGACGGGCTTTTATCAAGGCTTCGGTAAATACCGTGAGATTATCCTGCAGCTTTTCAACATCGAAAGATACTCTGCCGATAGGAGCATGAATGATGGAAGTTTTGTCCACCCGGTATTCGATGCGTCCTGCTTTGAGTTCTTTGATGGTGCGGTCAATATCGAAGGTTACCGTGCCTGATTTGGGGTTGGGCATCAGACCGCGCGGGCCTAATATCTTGCCTAATTTGCCCACTACCGCCATCATGTCGGGAGTAGCCACGGCAACATCAAATTCGAACCAGCCGCCCTGAATCTTTTCGGCTAGGTCTTCAGCGCCGACAAAGTCAGCCCCGGCATTTTCTGCTTCCTTAACTTTATCACCTTTGGCGAATACCAGCACTTTGCGGGTTTTTCCGGTTCCGTGCGGCAAACTTACGGTGCCCCTGACCTGCTGGTCAGCGTGGCGGGGGTCTACCCCTAATTTAATGTGTACTTCCACCGTCTCATCGAACTTGGCCTTGGCAATGTCTTTTACTATCTGCAAAGCCTGGGCCGGCTCATATAATTGCGTTTTATCAATCTGTCGGGCTGAGTCCTGGTAGGATTTGCCTTTTTTCACTTTGAATACCTCCTTGTGGTTAGTGCGGATTTAATCCTCCCACATTGTTATTAATCGACTACTTCCAATCCCATACTGCGCGCGGTACCCTCGATCATGCGTATGGCTGCGTCCAAATCGGCGGCATTCAAATCGTCCTTCTTGGTTTCGGCGATCTCAATAATTTTGGCCCGGGTCACTTTGCCAACCTTCTTTTTGTTGGGCTCGCCGGAGCCTTTGTCAACGCTGGCGGCCTTCTTTAACAGGTCTGAGGCCGGCGGGGACTTCAATACGAAGGTAAAGGAGCGGTCATCAAAGACAGTGATTTCCACCGGTATAATATAACCGGTTTTATCAGCAGTCCTGGCGTTGTAGTCCTTGCAAAACCCCATGATATTCACACCGTACTGTCCCAATGCAGGCCCGACCGGCGGCGCAGGGGTGGCTTTCCCGGCGTTGATCTGTAATGATACCTTGCCAATTACCTTTTTAGCCAACTTTTCACCTCCTCCTTATAATTTTTCAATTTGTTCATAATCCAGTTCGACAGGGGTTTCCCGACCGAACATGGAAATATTGACCCTGACTTTGCCTCTATCCGGGAGCAGTTCTTTAACCACGCCCTCAAAGTTGGCGAAGGGCCCGGTGCGCACCCTGATATTCTCACCGATCTCAATATCGATAAACTTGGGTTTGCTCTCAATCAGACCCATCTGGCGCAGGATTTTATTAATCTCTTCTTCGCGCAGAGGAATGGGTTTGCTGCCGCTGCCCACAAATCCCGTAACACCAGGGGTATGGCGTACCACATACCAGGAGTCCTCGCTCATGATCATATTCACCAGAACATATCCGGGGAATACCCGCTTGCTGGTTACCTTGCGCTTGCCGCCCTTATACTCGACCTCTTTCTCCTCAGGGATCAAGACATCAAAAATCTTATCCTGCATGTTCATCGATTCGACCCTTTTGGCCAGATCCACTTTGATTTTGTTTTCATAACCGGAATAAGTATGGACCACGAACCATTCTCCCCGGGTCTCAGGGATTGCTTCAGCGGCAGTTCCAACCTCTTCCGGCAACACCGATTCAACTTTAGGTGCGGTCATGGGAACTACCTCCTTTAAGCAAAGGCTTCAAATAACTTGTTGAGGGCAAATGACAGGCCCATGTCGAATATCCAGATGAGTATAGCCACAAAGGCCACCGACACCAAGACTACGCCTGTATAAGCCAGCAACTGCTGGCGATTGGGCCAGTGCACCTTTTTCAGTTCATACCATACCCCCACCATGAAACCTTTTATCTGGTCCCATTTGCCTTTGACATTGTCATCCTTTTTGGCAGGACTGTTGTTCTTGGTCAAAACTTTCACATCCTGATCTACTTAATTTCCTTGTGGATAGTATGGGTATTGCAGAATCTGCAGTACTTTCTAACTTCAACCTTTTCGGTGTGTTTCTTTTTATTCTTGGTGGTTGTATAATTGCGCTGCTTACATTCGTTGCAGGCCATGGTGATACCGACTCTCATGCTTTGACACCTCCATCCTGGTACACAAAAATCCTAGAATACTCTATCACAACCGGCGCAGAGTGTCAATGATACCTGAATCTGGGTAGAGTAGAAATGACAGCAGGGGAAATCCCCTGCTGCTGACACCGTTTATGATAGTGCTCTAGCTTAACCGATGGAAGTGAC
>DHGD01000074.1 GCA_002402575.1 Syntrophomonas sp. UBA4807 | reverse complement strand
GTCACTTCCATCGGTTAAGCTAGAGTTTACAATCTGTCACGGTTGGGAAGGCGTTTATCCTTCCCAACCGGACGCCCGGATACGTGTGCAAGTGAAGCCAGCTAAGGAGGTTAACAAAGCGTGAATGGTCAGAAAGTTAGGATTAGACTAAAGGCATTCGACCACAAACTTCTGGACCAGTCCTCACAGAAGATCGTGGATACTGCCAAGAAAAATGGTTCCAGTGTTTCCGGACCCATCCCTCTGCCCACGGAAAAGAGCATTTATACCATTTTGAGGTCTCCCCATGTTAACAAAGATTCCCGGGAGCAGTTTGAGATGAGGACTCACAAGCGCCTGATTGACATCTTAGATCCCAATCCCAAAACCATCGATGCGCTGATGCATCTGGATCTGCCTTCCGGGGTGGATATAGAAATCAAGTTATAAGGAAAACCGCTGCTTGCGGGGCCAGTGGGGAAAACAGGTCGCGGAGGCAGCAACCAGCTAAGAGAAGTGAAGTTGGTAACCACGTCCAACCTATCACTCTAGAAAAGACCAATAAGGAGGTACAAAACATGGCTGGGAATCTGAACAAAGCTATACTTGGTGTAAAAGTCGGCATGGCCCAGATTTTTGATGAAGAAGGCAAGGCGGTGCCGGTGACCGTTGTGGAAGCCGGGCCTTGCACGGTGTTACAAAAGAAAACCGAGAAACTCGATGGTTATAACGCTATTCAGGTAGGTTTTTACAACCTGAAAGAAAAACTGGCCAACAAGCCTATAAAAGGGCATTTTAAGAAGGCCAATGTGAAGCCCTTGCGGTTTATCCGCGAGTTTCGCGTTGACAGTGTAGAGCAATACGAGGTTGGTCAGGAGATTCAGGCGGATGTGTTTAGCAGCGGCGAACTGGTTGACGTAGTGGGGATCTCCAAGGGCAAGGGCTTTGCCGGCGGGGTGAAGCGCCACAATTTTGCTCGGGGATCGATGGGGCACGGTTCCAAATACCACCGTCGTCCCGGTTCACTGGCAGCCAAAGGGCCGGCGCGTGTTTTTAAAGGAAGAAAGTTGCCCGGTAGGTTAGGCGGGTCAAGAGTAACCGTCCAAGGCCTGAAGGTAGTAAAAGTCTATCCGGAAAGAAACCTGATATTAATCAGGGGGTCAATCCCAGGGCCCAAGAGGGGTCTTGTCACCATAAAGAATTCGGTCAAGGCATAAGCGCCGACAAAGGAGGGTAAATAAGTGCCTAAAGTAGCCATTTATAATATGAGCGGGGCCCAGGTCGGAGAGCTTGAATTAAATGATCAAGTATTTGGCATTACTCCCAATCAAGCGGTTCTGCATCAGTTTGTAAAAATGCAGTTAAACAACCGTAGGGTCGGCACTGCTTCCACCAAGACAAGAGCTGAGGTTCGTGGCGGAGGCAAAAAGCCGTGGAGACAAAAAGGTACCGGCCGTGCCCGCGCCGGCAGCACCCGCAGCCCCTTGTGGAGAACCGGCGGCATTACTTTTGGACCCAAACCGCGGGATTATTCGTATACAATGCCCCGGAAAGTTCGAAGGCTGGCTATGAAGTCAGCGCTGAGCAGCAAGGTGCTGGACAATAACCTGATCGTATTAGACGACCTCAAATTCGATCTCCCCAAAACCAAAGCCATGCTGCAGACCTTGGAATCTCTGCAGGTAGATAAAAAAACCCTGGTGGTCGTAGCCGAGGCAGACCAGAATGTCATCAAGTCAGTCCGCAACATCCCGGGAGTGAAGCCACTGCCAGTGGATTACATGAATGTATACGACCTGATGAATTATGATGTCCTGCTCATCACCAAGGATGCCGTCGCCAAGGTAGAGGAGGTATTTGCATAAGATGAGAGATTATCGGGATGTAATCATCAAGCCGATCGTCACCGAGAAATCGATGGGACTCCTGGCTGACAATAAATATACGTTCATCGTTGATAAAAGAGCCAATAAGACCGAGGTCAAGAACGCTATTGAGAACATTTTCAATGTCAGGGTGGAAAAGGTTTACACCATGATCGTGAAGGGCAAACCTAAGCGTCAGGGCCGCAGNNATGTAAGCCGCCTAATGACGTTGCAAGGAGGGACACTAGATGGGCATTAAAAAATTCAGGCCTACCACACCCAGCAGAAGACAGATGACAGTGATGACCTTCGAGGAAATCACCAAAACCGAACCCGAAAAAAGCCTTACCGTTCCCCTGAAAAGCACTGGCGGACGCAATGCCAAAGGGCGTTTGACTGTCAGGCACCGGGGTGGCGGACATAAGCGCTTATATCGCATTATCGATTTTAAGCGCAACAAAGACCAGGTTCCGGCTAAAGTAGCGGCCATCGAGTATGACCCCAACCGTTCAGCCAATATCGCCTTGCTGCACTATAAGGATGGCGGCAAATCTTATATAATCGCCCCCCAGAATCTCAAGGTGGGGGACACCATTGTTTCCGGCGCCGGTTCTGACATTAAAGTCGGCAATGCCATGGCCTTGAAAGATATTCCGGTGGGATCATTGATCCACAATATCGAACTCAGACCCGGCAAAGGCGGACAACTGGTGCGCTCGGCGGGAACTGTAGCCCAGCTCATGGCCAAGGAAGGCGCCTACGCCCATGTGCGTCTGCCTTCCGGCGAGGTTCGCCTGATACATGTCAACTGCCGCGCTACCATTGGACAGATTGGCAACTTGGAGCATGAGAACATGACCATCGGCAAAGCCGGCCGTTCCAGATGGATGGGTATCAGGCCCACGGTCCGAGGCTCGGTCATGAACCCGGTGGACCATCCTCACGGCGGCGGCGAGGGCCGGGCCCCCATAGGACGCAAATACCCGGTATCACCCTGGGGCAAAATCGCTATCGGCGGCAAGACCCGCAAGAAAAAACCTTCTGACAAGATGATCGTCAAGAAGAGGAAATAAAGGAGGTCTTTAGATGGCTAGGTCACTCAAAAAAGGACCTTATTGCGAAGAGAAGCTTTTGGCTAAGGTAGAGCAAATGAACGAATCCGGCAAAAAGACCGTCATCAAAACCTGGTCACGGCGCTCCACCATATTCCCGCAGATGATAGGGCATACCCTGGCGGTACACGATGGCAAAAGGCATGTGCCGATATACATCACCGAAGATATGGTTGGCATGAAGTTGGGTGAATTTGCACCGACCAGAACCTATCGGGGCCATGCCGGCAAATCCGAAAAAACGAGCCGATCCAGGTAGAAAGGAGGCCAATTAAGATGGAAGCAAAAGCTATTGCACGCTATTTAAGAATATCTCCTTTTAAAGCGCGTCAGGTTGCTGATCTGGTCAGAGGGAAAAATGTTAAAGAGGCCATCGGTATCTTGAAATACGCCAATAAGAGATCAGCTCCTTTGATCAACAAGGTTTTGAAATCTGCCATAGCCAACGCGGAGCATAATTATGATATGGATTCTGACGGTCTGTATGTATCCGCCATATTTGTAGATGAAGGGCCCACCATGAAGAGAATGCATCCCCGGGCTTATGGCCGAGCCGATGTCAGACGCCATAGAAGCAGCCATGTTACGGTGGTTTTAAAGGAAAGGGAGGTTGAATAGTGGGTCAAAAGGTACATCCTAAAGGATTCAGAATCGGCATTATCCGCGATTGGGACTCCAACTGGTTCGCTGACCGCGATTATACCGAACTGCTCCATGAAGACTATAAGGTCCGCAACTACATCAAGGAGAGATTCTATACCGCCGGGGTTTCCAAAGTAGAGATACAGAGGACCGGCAACCGGGTCAGGATCACTATCCATACCGCCAAACCGGGTATTGTCATTGGACGCGGCGGCCAGGAAGTGGAAAACCTCAAAGCCGAGCTGATAAAAATGACCGGCAAAAACGTCAATATAAATATTCAGGAAATCAAACGCCCCGAATTGGACGCGCAAATCGTAGCCGAAAACGTGGCCCAGCAGCTGGAAAAGCGGATCTCATTCCGCAGAGCCATGAAACAGACCGTGGGACGCACCATGAGAGCCAACGCGGTTGGCATTAAAATCGCTATAGCCGGACGCCTGGGCGGAGCTGAAATAGCCCGCACCGAATGGTATTCGGAAGGCAAAGTGCCCCTGCATACCTTAAGAGCCGACGTGGATTACGGGTTTGCCGAAGCCAATACCACCTATGGCAAAATTGGCATCAAGGTGTGGCTGAACCGCGGGGAGATCATGCCTGAGGCAAAACAGCGGCCCAAGCAGGCCAGAGCGGAGGAGGCCGATAGATAATGTTAACCCCTAAAAGAGTCAAGCATAGAAAGCAGCACCGTCCCAGCCTGAAAGGCAAGGCCAATAAAGGCCATGAAGTCACCTACGGTGATTACGCCTTACAGGCTTTAGAACCTGCCTGGATAACCAACCGGCAGATTGAAGCAGCCCGTATCGCTATCAACCGTTATGTCAAAAGAGGCGGCAAACTGTGGATTAAGATATTTCCAGACCGCCCGCTGACGGTGAAACCCGCCGAGACCCGCATGGGGAAAGGTAAAGGCTCCCCAGAGCATTGGGTGGCGGTAGTAAAACCGGGCCGGGTTATGTTCGAACTGTCCGGAGTGAGTGAAGAAGTTGCCAGGGAGGCCATGCGTTTGGCGATGCACAAACTTCCCATCAAGTGCAGGTTCGTAAAAAGAGAAGAAATGGGTGGTGAGGTTAGTGAAAACTAGCAAAATCAGAGAACTAACCGACGAAGAATTGAGACAAAAGGTATCTGATCATAAAGAAGAGTTGTTTAATCTAAGGTTCCAACTTGCCACCGGACAGCTGGATAACCCCATGAGGATCAATGATGTCAAGAAGAACATCGCCAGGTGCAAGACCATATTACGGCAGCGGGAACTGGCCAAGGGGAATAGTTAAAAGGAGGTCAAACGGTGACTGAAAGCCAGCATAACAGAAAAGTCAAGGTGGGGACGGTCAGCAGTGACAAGATGAATAAAACCATCACCGTGCGTGTGGAAACTGTTAAACAGCATCCCCTTTACAAGAAGACCATTAAAACCAGCAAGAAATACAAAGCCCATGATGAAGACAATACTGCCAGAACTGGTGATGTGGTAAAAATCATGGAGACCCGGCCCCTGAGCAAGGATAAGAGATGGAAATTAATCGAAATCATTCACCGCGCCGAGACCTTGCAGTAGGTCTGAAGGCAAAAAGGGAGGTTACACCGTGATTCAACAAGAAACCATGCTGCAGGTTGGCGACAATACCGGCGCCAAAAAAGTACTGTGCATCAAAGTCCTGGGCGGATCAACTCGCAAATACGCCACGGTTGGCGATATCATTATGGCCGCGGTCAAGGAGGCATCTCCCGGCGGTGTGGTTAAGAAAGGCGATGTGGTCAAGGCGGTAGTGGTCCGCACCAAAAAGGAGATCAGGAGACCTGACGGTTCCTATATCGCTTTTTCTGAGAATGCCGCTGTCATTATAGACGACAACAACAATCCTAAAGGCACCCGTATTTTTGGGCCCGTAGCCAGGGAGCTGCGCGATCGCAACTTTATGAAGATCGTGTCTCTGGCCCCGGAAGTCCTGTAGAGGTGGAGGTGTAGAAGCATGAACATCAAAAAGGGCGACAATGTCCTGGTGTTGACCGGGAAAGACGCGGGCAAGAAAGGCAAAGTCATCCGCGTTTTGCCCAGGAACAATAAAGTAGTGGTAGAAGGTTTAAACAAGGTCAAAAAACATCAAAAACCCAGTCGCACTGTACCGCAAGGCGGGATATTAAACATCGAGGCGCCCATAAATGCTTCCAATGTTATGCTTGTCTGCGGCAAATGCAACAAGCCTACTCGTGTCGGCAAAGCAGTGCTTGCGACAGAGAGAGCGAGAAAGTGTAAAAAGTGCGGAGAAATATTGGACTAAATTCTCCGGGAAAGGAGGCTAGCTAAAAGCATGGCTAGGTTATATGAGCAATACAAGCAAGACATAGTGCCTAAATTAATGGAAAAATATAACTATAAAAACATTATGCAGGTGCCCAAAATAGACCGAGTCGTAATCAATATCGGCACCGGGGAAGCGGTCCAGAATCCGAAAGCGTTGGATGGGGCGGTCAGTGACCTCACTATCATCAGCGGTCAAAAGCCGGTTATCACTAAGGCCAAGAGATCCATCGCTGGCTTCAAACTACGTGAAGGCATGGCTATCGGTTGCAAGGTAACCCTGCGCGGGGAGCGTATGTATGAGTTCCTGGACCGGCTGATCAATTTGGCTCTGCCCCGGGTAAGAGACTTCCGCGGCGTATCTCCGCAGGCCTTTGACGGCCGCGGCAATTACTCTCTGGGCATTAAGGAACAGACCATCTTCCCGGAGATAGAGTATGACAAGATCGACAAAGTCCGAGGCCTGGAGGTGGTAATCGTCACCACCGCTAAGAATGACGAAGAAGCCAGAGAATTATTGAGAAGTATGGGTATGCCTTTCAGATAAGGAGGTAAGCGATTAATGGCTAAAAAGGCTCTCATTGCCAAACAGCAACGCAATCAAAAGTTCGAAGTTCGTACTTATAACAGGTGCAAGATTTGCGGCCGGCCCCGGGCTTATATGCGCAAATTCGGGATGTGCCGCATCTGCTTCCGTGGACTCGCACACAAAGGTGAACTGCCAGGGGTAAAAAAGGCGAGCTGGTAAGTTGTAATAAAGGAGGTATTTAGTATGGTCATGACTGATCCAGTAGCCGACTTCCTGACCAGGATTCGCAATGGCAATATGGTCATGCATGAAACCGTTGAGATCCCCTCTTCCAAGATAAAGCTGGCCATTGCAGGCATTATGAAGGAAGAAGGTTACATCAGGGATTACGAATATATCAAAGACGGTAAGCAGGGCGTAATCAGAGTTTATCTGAAATACGGCCCCAACAAAGAAAAAGTTATTACCGGCATTAAAAGAATAAGCAAACCCGGACTGAGGGTGTATGTTAAAAGAGACGAGATCCCCAAGGTTCTGGGAGGATTAGGAACTGCAGTAATTTCTACTTCGCAGGGTCTGATGAGCGACAAGAAAGCTCGCAAAATTGGAATCGGCGGGGAAGTCCTATGCTATATCTGGTAGCCGAAGGAGGGGTGAAGAATGTCTAGAATTGGTAAAAAACCTATTGAATTACCCGCAGGGGTAACTGCCCAAATAGACGCCGGAAAAATCACCGTCACTGGCCCCAAAGGCGCCTTGAGCCAGGATATTCCCGGAGAGATCACCATCAGCCAGGATGGGGACACCCTTGTAGTGGCCAGACCCAATGACAACAAACAAAACCGTGCTTTCCACGGCCTGGTCCGGTCCTTAGTGGCCAATATGGTGCAGGGGGTAAGCGGAGGATTCGAACGCAAATTGGAACTGGTCGGGGTAGGCTACAGGGCGCAGCTGCAGGGTAAAAAGCTGGTTATGAATATCGGCTTCTCCCATCCGGTTGAGATCGAGCCTCCTGAAGGCATCGAATTCGAGGTCCCAGCGGTTACCAGAATAACCGTAAAGGGTATTGACAAACAGCTGGTAGGCAATACCGCCGCCCATATCCGTGCCATCAGAAAACCGGAGCCATATAAAGGTAAAGGTATTAAATTTGAAAATGAAGTTGTCAGGCGCAAAGCCGGCAAGTCTGGCTCCAGATAACCAGGAAGGGAGTGACAATGGTTGTTTAAAAAGTCCAGCAAAAAGAGCCTCAGGGATAAGAAACACAAGCGCATCCGCCGCAAATTGGCTGGTACCAGCACGGTTCCCCGTTTGTGTGTTTATAAGAGCCTGAGCCACATCTATGCTCAGATCATAGATGACAGCAAGGGGATTACCATGGTATCGGCTTCCACCCTGGAAGCGGATCTTAAAGATCTGCCTTCCCGGACAAATGAAGCTGCCGCCAAGGAAGTTGGAGCTGCCATCGCGCGTAAAGCCCGGGAAAAAGGTATTAGCACTGTAGTATTCGACCGCAACGGCTACAAATACCATGGCGGTATTGCCGCCCTGGCTGATGCTGCCCGAGAAGGCGGTCTCGAGTTTTAAGACCAGCGATCAAGCTAGGAGGGAAAGGATGAACGAAAGAGAACAAGCCGCTCCTGAACTGATAGAAAAGGTTGTCAACATCAGGCGTGTGGCCAAGGTCGTCAAAGGCGGCCGCAGGTTTAGTTTCAGCGCCCTGGTGGTGGTCGGTGATGGCGCTGGCAAAGTCGGCACCGGCAAAGGTAAAGCCACCGAAGTGCCGGAAGCCATCCGCAAGGCGGTTGAAAATGCTAAGAAGAACATGATCGAAATACCCTTGATCGACGAACGCACCATACCTCATCCCATACTGGGCAGGTTTGGCGCCGGGCAGGTCATGCTCAAACCGGCCTCAGCCGGAACTGGTGTTATCGCCGGCGGACCGGTGCGTGCGGTTCTGGAATCGGCAGGTATCAAGGACATTCTCACCAAGTCGTTGGGTTCTTCCAACTCCAACAACATGGTACACGCCACCATGGAAGGGCTTAAAAGCCTGAAGAAGGCTGAAGTGGTGGCCCGCCAGCGGGGCAAGACCATTGATGAGATTACGGGTTAGGGAGGAAATAGTTGTGGCTAATATGATTAAGATTACCTGGTCCAAGAGCTTCATCGGATGTCCCCAAACCCAGAGATTGACCATCAAGAGCCTGGGCCTAAGAAAGCTGAATCAAAGTGTGATAAGACAGGATAGCCCGGAACTGCGCGGCCAGATCAACAAGGTGCGGCACCTGGTTTCCGTGGAAGAAGTACAGCAATAACAGGGAGGTTTTAAAGTGAAACTGCATGAACTGAAATCTCCATCCGGCGCCAATAAACGAACCAAACGCATTGGCCGGGGAATCGGCTCCGGTCATGGCAAGACTTCCACCAAAGGCCATAAAGGGCAGAAAGCCCGGGCTGGCGGAGGGGTCAGACCTGGCTTCGAGGGTGGACAGATGCCGCTGCAGAGGCGGATTCCCAAGCGGGGATTTACCAATATATTTGCAACCCGTTATGCAATTGTCAACGTTAAGGATTTGAATGTTTTCAACGACGGAACCGAGGTTACACCTGAATTGCTGAAAGAGGCCGGTATTGTCAAGGCCATGCACGACGGGGTAAAGGTGTTAGGAGACGGCGTTTTGGAACGCAAACTGACTCTGAAGGTTCACAAGGTTAGCCGTCAGGCGGAAGAAAAAGTCACCGCTGTGGGTGGTAGAGTTGAGGTGATCTGATGCTGGGGTCATTGCAAAAGGCAGTCAAAGTAGGTGACTTGAGGCAAAAGCTGCTCTTCACACTGTTTATGTTCCTGGTTTTTAGATTAGGGGCGCATATTCCGGTCCCGGGCATAGACGCCGATGCGGTGCAGAAGTTCCTAAGCGGGCAACTTTTCAATTTTTTTGACATAATTTCGGGGGGCGCTTTCAAACGCTTCAGCATTTTTGCCATGAGCATTACGCCCTATATTAACTCGTCAATAATCATGTCGCTCTTGACGGTAGTCATACCCAAGCTGGAGCAACTGCAAAAAGAGGGCGAGGAAGGGCGCAAGGTCATAGCTCAATATACCAGGTACGGCACGGTTATCCTGGCCTTCATCCAGGCCATGGGCATGGCGGTGGCTTTAGGACGTAACGGCGCGGTGAACCATCCCAGCTTCTGGACCTACTTGTTCATTGCCATATGTCTGACGGCGGGAACGGCCTTGTTGATGTGGATTGGTGAGATGATCACCGAAAAAGGCATCGGCAACGGAATTTCACTGTTGATTTTTGCCGGCATTGTGTCGCGCATACCAAGCCAGATAGCCGGAGTTAGCCAGGAATTAGCCGGCGGGATCATCGGGGCTTTTAACGTGGTGTTGTTCATAGTGTTGGCTTTAGCCATAATAGTGGCCATCATCGCCGTTAACGAAGGACAGAGACGACTGCCGGTGCAGTATGCCAAGCGAGTTGTAGGACGCAAAATGTATGGCGGACAGAGCACCTTCCTGCCTCTGAAGGTGAACACCGCTGGAGTCATCCCGATTATTTTTGCCATGTCCGTATTGATGTTTCCGGCAACAATTGGAGCATGGATGGATCCGGCTTCAGGATTCAACAACTTCCTGAACAATTACTTCCACCAAGGCAGCGTGCTGTATAATCTGTTATACGCCTTGCTGATCGTATTTTTTACCTTTTTCTATATTTCAATTATCTTCAATCCCGCTGATGTTGCGGAGAATATCAAAAAATACGGAGGTTTTGTCCCCGGTATCAGACCAGGCAGACCTACGGCTGAATATATTGACCGGGTTTTAACCAGGCTTACCCTGGCAGGTGGTATATTCCTGGCTTTGATTGCAGTTTTGCCCAACTTTATAGTATATGCTACCAAAGTCAGCAGTCTGGCATTCGGAGGCACATCCCTCCTGATAATGGTCGGTGTGGCCCTGGATACCATGAAGCAAGTGGAATCCAACTTATTGCTGCGCAGTTACGAAGGCTTTGTAAAATAGGGAGGCGAATTCAATGAACCTGATTTTGATGGGGCCTCCCGGAGCTGGCAAGGGAACACAGGCGGATACGATCAAGGCCGCCTATCCAGTTCCGCATATATCCACCGGGGATATGTTCCGGGAAGCTGTACAGCAAGGCACTGCAATGGGACTGAAGGCCAAATCCTACATGGAGCAAGGCCAGCTTGTCCCGGACGAAGTGACTATCGGCATTGTGGAAGAGCGGTTAGCTCAATCCGACTGCCAGCAGGGCTTTCTCTTAGACGGGTTTCCCCGTACCATAGTACAGGCTGAGGCACTGGACCAGGTGATGAAAAAGCTGGGTGGGAGGATTGAAGCGGCTATTAATATAGCGGTGCCGGATGAGGTATTGATTCAGCGCACCACTGGCAGGGTCAGCTGCGCCGCCTGCAAGACCGTATACCATACCGTATTCAATCCCCCGGCCCAGGCAGGGGTGTGCGACAAATGCGGCGGAAAGCTTTTGCAGCGCAGTGATGACCAGGAAGAGACCGCCAGACGGCGACTTGAGGTCTACCATCAACAGACCAGCCCGCTGTTGGGGTATTATCAGCAGCGCGGGATTCTGTATAGCATAGATGGCGACCGTGCCGCCAACCAAGTTTTTGCCGATATCCAGGAAGTTTTGGCCGGTTTATAAAGGGTTCGCATCATAAGCTGGAGCAAAAACTATACAGTTGCTCAAAACGGAACCATACCGATCAAACGGGGGTGTACGGTAATTATAGAAGAAATTCTGGGAAAAGTAGTTTATTCTAAAACCGGCCGGGATAAGGGTCGCATGTTTATTGTCGTCGGGATAGTGAACGACCGGTTTGTAACTCTGGCGGACGGAGATTTGAGGAAAATCGAAAACCCCAAGGTCAAAAATATCAAACATATTCAGTTCACTGGCACGCGCGCTGATGAGATCGTTGCAATCATTAATAGCGGCGAGATACCGGGAAACCATGTGTTGCGAAAATACCTGAAAAACATCAAGACTATCGAGGCAGCTAATGGGAAGGAGGTCTGGTAAATGGCTAAGGAGGATGTAATTGAGATTGAGGGTAAGGTGATTGAGCCGCTGCCTAACGCCATGTTCAGAGTAGAACTGGAAAATGGCCATAAGGTCCTCGCCCATATTTCAGGTAAAATGCGAATGAATTTTATCAGGATACTACCGGGGGACAGGGTGATGGTAGAACTTTCCCCTTATGATTTGAACCGCGGCAGAATAACTTACCGTTTCAAGTAGGCACAGTCAGACGAGGAGGTAGACATCTTGAAGGTTAAACCGTCAGTCAAGCCCATGTGCGAAAAATGCAAGATCATTAAACGCAAGGGGCGAGTCATGGTGATATGTGAGAACCCCAAGCATAAACAGGTTCAAGGCTAATAAATCGGAGGTGAAAAGATTTGGCAAGAATAGCTGGTGTAGACTTACCGCGGGACAAAAGAGTGGAAGTGTCGCTAACATATATTTTCGGCATTGGCAGGCCTTCCTCCCGGGAGATCTTGGCCCAGGCAGGTATAAATCCCGATACCAGGGTGAAAGATTTAACCGAGGAAGAAGTTTCCAGGCTGAGAGAGATCATCGAGAAGAGCTATACCGTAGAAGGCGATTTGAGACGGCAGGTCAGCATGGACATCAAGAGATTGATGGATCTGAGCTGTTACCGGGGTATCCGTCATCGGCGCGGTCTGCCGGTCAGAGGCCAGAATACCAAGACAAATGCACGTACCCGCAAAGGGCCCAAACGGACCGCGGGGGGCAGGAAGAAATAGCCTTAAAAGGGGGATTCATAATTGGCCAGAAGAACAACCACCAGGGTCAAACGGCGTGAGAAGAAGAATATTGAACATGGCATCGCTCACATCAAGTCGACCTTTAACAATACCATAATTTCCATCACCGACCGGCACGGCAATGCCATTTCCTGGTCCAGCGCCGGCACGGTAGGCTTTAAAGGCTCACGCAAGAGCACTCCCTTCGCAGCCCAGCAGGCTGCTGAGACTGCCGCCCGGGCTGCCATGGAACATGGCCTTAAGGAAGTGGAATGTTATGTGAAAGGCCCCGGCGCAGGACGTGAAGCTGCGATTCGCTCTCTGCAGGCTGCGGGTTTGGAAGTCAGTGTGATAAAAGATGTAACACCCATACCCCACAACGGGTGTAGGCCGCCTAAAAGAAGAAGAGTATAAGGAGGTAGTGGCATAAGTGGGAAGATACATTGATTCTGTTTGCCGCCAGTGTCGCCGGGAAGGTGAAAAATTGTTCCTCAAAGGAGATCGGTGCTATTCAGAGAAGTGCGCTGTGGAAAGAAAACCATACGCACCGGGAGCACATGGACAGAACCGGAGACAGAAACCCTCTGAATACGGGCTGCAGCTGCGTGAAAAACAGAAAACCCGCAGGATTTATGGGGTTTTAGAAAAACAATTCAGCAATTATTTTAAAAAAGCCGACCGCCAGCAGGGCATTACCGGTGAAAACCTGCTGGTCTTGCTGGAAAGACGCCTGGATAATGTGGTCTACCGGCTGGGTTTTGCATCCTCCAGAGCAGAGGCCCGTCAGCTGGTCACCCACGGTCATTTTACCATTAACGGAAGAAAGGCCTCTATTCCTTCCATGCTGACAAGGGTCAACGATGTGATCCAGGTTAAGCCCGGCAGCAGAGAGTCCGCCAAGTTCCAGGAAATGAAGGAGCAGGCGGCATATAAGACCCCACCGGAGTGGCTGAGTGTGGATGTGGAGAATCTATCCGGTACGGTGCTGTCTTATCCGACCCGGGATCAAATTGATACCCAGGTGCATGAACAGCTCATCGTAGAACTCTACTCTAGATAATCAACCTCTAGAAAGGAGGGTCTGTCTAATGCTGGAGATGGAAAAACCTCGCATTGAGTGCGTAGATAAAGATCCTGAGAAAAATTATGGCAAATTTGTTATCGAACCTTTGGAACGTGGTTATGGAACCACCCTGGGCAATTCGCTGCGCCGGGTGCTGTTGTCTTCACTGCCGGGAGCGGCTATTACTTCGATCAAAATAGACGGGGTATTGCACGAATTTTCCACCATACCCAATGTGGTTGAGGATACTACCGAGATCATTCTCAACATCAAGAAGCTGGTCCTTAAGTACGACAGTCAGGACCGCAAGATTCTGCGCATTGAAAAAGAAGGCAAGATGGATCTTAAGGCTAGCGACATAACTCCTGACGGCGAAGTTGAGATCTTAAACCCTGATCTGCATATCGCCACCCTCGACGAGGGGGCCAAGATAAATATGGAACTGACCGTAGAAAGAGGCCGCGGCTATGTCAGCGCCGACCAGCAGCCTATAAAAAGCGCTGATATCGTGGGATTGATACCGGTTGATTCCATATATACCCCGGTGAGCAAGGTTAATTATTCGGTAGACATGGCCCGCGTGGGCAAACGGACTGACTATGACAGCCTGACTCTGGAAGTATGGACTAATGGCAGCATCAGCCCGGAAGAAGGCATCAGCCTGTCAGCGCAGATTTTAATCGAATATCTCAAGCTGTTCACCGAGATAGATGATACTTATGCTGAAGTTGAAATCCTGGTGGAGAAGGAAGAAGAAAAGAAAGATAAGGTTCTGGAGATGTCCATCGAGGAACTGGAATTGTCAGTGCGCGCCTCCAATGGGTTGAAACGGGCCAATATCAATACCGTCGGGGATCTGATCGAAAAAACCCGTGAGGAAATGAGCAAGATTAGGAATCTGGGCCAGAAATCCCTGGAAGAGATCGAAAGAAAACTCAAAGAACTTGACCTGTCCTTCAAAAAAGCTGAGGACTAGAAAGGAGGAGCCCCCGTGGCTTACCGTAGATTAGGGCTTTTAAGCCATCAAAGAAAAGCCTTGCTGAGAAACGCTGTGACCTCTCTATTGGAGAGTGAAAAGATAACCACCACTGAAACCCGGGCCAAGGAGATCCAGCGTATTGCTGACAAGATGATCACCCTCAGTAAAGCGGGAGATTTGCATGCGCGCCGCCAGGCCCGTAGCTATCTGACTAAAGACCCGGTGGTCAAAAAATTGTTCACTGAACTGGCCGACCGTTATCGCGAACGGCAGGGCGGATATACTCGAATCATCAAGGTTGGTTACCGTCAGGGAGACGGCGCCCCAATGGTGATTATCGAACTGGTACAGTAGACTGTACCGAGATGGGCTGTAAACAGAACGGGGATTGGCAATGGCCATCCCCGGTATGACCTCGACAAATGCGGGATTAACCGAGAAATGAGGAAGTCATTACGGTCCGGGCAGAGTTGGTTTTTTCCACCGGATTGGGAAGTGGTCATGCAGCGTATTAAAATGATCGTTCAATATGACGGCAGCCAATACCATGGTTTTCAGCTCCAGGCTAACGCTCACACCGTGCAGGCAGCCTTGCAGGATGCCATCTCCAAACTTAGCGGCGAGAGAAGGCCGCTGTTGTTCGCCGGGCGCACTGACGCCGGAGTGCATGCCGTGGGTCAGGTTATCGCCTGTGACACCAATGCCGGCATTCCCCCGGAACGCTGGGCTACGGCATTGAACAGCGTATTGCCGGATGACATTCGGGTGCTTCACAGCCAGCCGGCCGCGCTTGATTTCCATCCCCGTTTTCAGGCAGTATGTAAACACTATACCTATAAAATCTACCGCAGCCCGCTGGGCGCGGTATTTAACCGCCACTATGCCTGGTGCAATTTTGAGGCGCTGGATGTTAGGGCTATGCAAGAGGCCTGCGGATATTTACTGGGAAGAAACAACTTCAAATCATTCTGCGCCAGCGGCTCTTCGGTGAAGAACTTCACCCGCACGATGAGCCGTTGCGAGTTGCAACAAGAGGGTGACTACCTCTGCTTACAGCTGAGCGCGGACGGTTTTCTTTACCATATGGTACGCATCATTATGGGCACCCTGGTCGAAATCGGCCGCGGTCGCTGGGAACCGGGCCAAATGGCCTCAATAATAGCCCAGCAGGACAGGAAATACGCTGGGCCAACCGCACCCCCGCAAGGTCTGTATATGGTCAGAGTGGATTACTAGCCCAGCTTTAAAAGTTCCTAAAAAGGCCTGGAAGGGCCGTGCTATTCTTGACAATGGCAGGAATATTTGGCTATATTAAAAAGGTACTCTATTTAAGTCTGACTGGCTTCCGCCCCGTTGACAGGCTGGCTTAGGAGATATATATCAGTGGTTAAATGGATTGCGACACACAGGAGGGAAAATCGTGAAGACGTATATGGCAAAGCCTGCGGATATTGACCGCAAGTGGTATATCATAGATGCGAGCGGTCAGGTACTGGGACGGCTTGCTTCAGAAGTGGCCTTAATGCTCAGAGGCAAACACAAGCCCACCTATACCCCCCACATGGACACCGGGGATTACATCATAGTCATCAACGCTGATAAGATCCAGCTTACCGGCGACAAGTTGCAGCAGAAGAAATACCGCTATTATACCGGCTATCCCAGCGGCCTCAAAGAGGTCGATTATCAGACCATGCTGCAGAAGAAGCCTGAAAGGGCTATCGAAATAGCTGTTAAAGGCATGCTTCCTCACAACCGTCTGGGCAGGAAGATGTTTAAGAAACTTAAGGTTTACAGGGGTGATCAGCATCCCCATCAGGCCCAGAAACCAGAATTCCGCGAACTGAGAGGGTAAGGAGGAAACAACATGGACAAGGTGCAATACTGGGGAACCGGAAGAAGAAAAAGAGCAGTAGCCCGGGTACGGCTAGTGCCCGGTGACGGTACCATACAGATCAACGACCGGACCTTTGAAGAATATTTTCCCAACAAGACCAGCCGTCTGGTAGTACAGCAGCCTTTGGTTTTAACCGAAATGTCGGGCCGTTTCAATGTGATCTGCCGGGTGCAGGGCGGAGGGGTGAACGGCCAGGCTGGAGCGGTTCGGCTGGGCATCGCCCGGGCTTTGGTCAGGGCCAATGCAGACCTCAGACCTGTTCTGAGAAGAAAAGGGTACATGACCCGCGATCCACGCATGAAAGAGCGTAAGAAATACGGTTTGCACAAAGCCCGCAAAGCCCCGCAGTACTCAAAACGCTAAATCAGTTTTCAACCGACCTCCCCAACCGGGGAGGTTTTTTCCTGCCCATGACACACGAGAACGTTTTATCTGTGTCAGTTCATTCGGTATGGTAGGCCGCCCCTTTTTCACTGATTTATCATATACGTATTGACCCGATTTAGTTGTCAGGTAATAGTAGCTTCCAGACGGCAAAAGGTACCACATCCTCTGATTTTATCTGAGAGGCATACCGGCAACCGAGGCGATGGTATATACGCGAGTTACCATCACCCACGTATGCAGAGAAAGTGGGTGCTGTGCCTGACAGCTTTACGATCGGTGATTCTGGAATAGCATTGCCGGATGAGATGATATGAATTGTCTGCGTGGCTTCCTCCCATTCAACAATCCCGCCAAAAGCTTCACAGATAAAACGCAGTGGAGCCAGAGGATTCCCGTCGGCCATTCTGCCGGGTACATCCAGTGTATGACAGTGGTCGTTTTGAACCAATCTTCAATACAACTGTAATATCCCTTTAGTGCCTGTTGCCGTGAGTGTAGCGGCATCCTAAGTAAGATCAGCTCCAATAGCTTCAAAAATGGCCGGAAGGGGTACCAGAGTTCTGCCATCTTGAATGGTGGGTGGTATAGAAAAAGATAGTTGTCTACCGTCTAATATAACGAAAAAGCATGGCTTTCTTGATGTTTGAGTTAACCAACAATTAAGAAAGACGCATCCTTTTTCACTTTTGCATTTAAGAGAAGTGACAAGGGTACTTATTGTTTCCCTACTTTATTCCATCCGAACGTGTCGGACAATCAATGTATTTGACTTGATAGTTCTTTTCTTTCCCGATTTCTATAGCTTTGCTGTTATAATGAGGGTCGACCATCATGATCTCTGGTTGATCCTGGTATTCGCTCAATACTTTAGCGGGACCAGATACTAACATAGCGTAAATACCCATTGGGTTTTCCTGGCAAGCCTTGTAAGCCGATTGTAATGATCCTTTACCCGTTTCATCTTCTTGTTCCTGGTAGAATTGCACAAAATCGTCCTTGAAAAATTGATAGGCGGCACGAATATCATTATTAGTTACCAAGCTAGTTCCTGCTCCTTGAACTCCATTTTCTGCAATCCATATACGCTGAACTTCTATACCTTCTTGGTCAGAGAGTTTCTGTGTTTGATCGGCATTCATAAATTGACTAAAGACAATTAGGGCTTCTACATTTTGATCTTGTGAAGCTAGGTTATTTAATTCCGTCTTACGGCTTTCCTTAAATGAATCAACAGAAGTTTTACCCGAAGGCCTTCCAATAAACACTTTTATTTCGGCTTCTTTATTATTTACCTGCACGCTAGAATCATTTGCTGCAGCAATGGTAGTACCATATAAACCCATTATCAACAGCCCCACAATTAATGTGGTAAAGAATTTTTTCATAAGTACACCTCCATTATTAGATTATAGTCCTTGCTATTACCAACTTACAGTACTGCCTTTGGCGATATATCCCAATGATTCATAATCTTGCGGATAAGGATCTATCCACGTCCAGAAATCGAGTCCATACTCAGATTCGAGTTCCATTGAAAAACTTGCAGGTTGAGTTGATTTTGGGGTAAAATTCATATACCCAGTATAGTACTCATCAATAGGGTCAATGTCTTGAGGATCATGACATCCGAATGTAATGTCATCAGGATCAGTGTCTTCAAAATATCCTCCAGGTAAAGGATTCCAGTTCGCTATACAAGGTTGATCTACTAAATTCGATATTGGTGGATAACGAAATTCGAATTCCCATGCTTCATCTCCAGTAAAGGTATGGTAACCCCAATTTAAATTATTGAATGTTAACCTATACATTTTACCAGATGTATTATTTACCAAACTGGCACCTCCATGACGTGGGGTAAACCACTTCGCCGCATAAGCAGGCGCCGAATTAAATAGTATTAAACAAATGATAAAAGCTGAAATTATAGAACTTTTGTAATATATGTTACGCAAATTGTATTCACTCCTATCTCAATTAACTTACTTAAACCTTTAATTTAATCGAATTACTTGGCCAAAAAGAATTTCCGCTTCCCGGNNCCTTTAATTTAATCGAATTACTTGGATACTTGGAATTTCACTAGAGAAGTTGGAATGCAAAAAGGTCTATTGACAGAATAGTCAAACCATTCTAATAATTAAATAATAGCGGTTATGGCTAGGCATTATGGGTACCAGGGTCTAAACTGTCCCTTCGAGCCTAGCGTGCCGCTATTATTGTGTATTTTGGCGGATATCTAACTTTTGTAGGATTATCGATACCGACCATTTTTTCACCTCCTTCATGAAATCTATTGATTCGACCATACAAGAATTTTATCATAATAAATCCCAAAAATATCCACGATAAACAAAATAAGACATGTACTGCTGTAAATTAGACATGAACGGTTGGAATTTGGACATGAACAGTTGATTTTCAACATGAGTGTTTGAAAAAATTAGTAAACACTATTATGCGATATTTTTGCGGAAAGTGTGGTCATTGCATGAGAGCTATTACGATTATGAGAGCGGAGAACTACTTAAGCACTGAAGATTGTTGCCGCCACTGCCATCAGTTGAAAAATTTATCGTAAACTTTATGACACAATTTAAAGCTTACTTTGTGTCATTTTTAATTCGGGATTGGATCAATATTTTAACATCTATTTTAAAATAAGGAAGGATAATGATCGGTAGAGGCATAAGGCAACCGTCGCCATGTTGATTGTTCTGCTCCTACTAGATTCCAGATTTGGTGCATATATAAGAAATAGCAACATTTTTAGGAACAGAGGTGGCGGTGTGTTTAAAACAGGGGTCTACTATATCCCCATGAAGATATACCAGACTGCTGTTATTTCGACCTTTTCCATACTTTTAATTGCGGCGGTATGGCTAAGCCTGCCGGCACGGGAAAGTGTCATTCCCGCCTATGCCTTAGCCAGTAAAGTGATTGTCATCGACCCTGGGCACGGTGGCTGTGATCCCGGGGCCTCCCGGGGGGCTTATGTTGAAAAAGAGATCACCCTGTCGATTAGTAAGCTTCTGGCGCAGCGCTTGAGCGAAGCCGGGGCTATGGTGGTCTTGCTGCGCACTGAAGACCGCGATCTGGTGGGTGACGGATTCAGCGGTACCATAGCCGCCCGTAAACGCGAAGATTTAAAACTAAGGGCGCAAAGAGCCAATGAAGTCAAGGCAGACTTATTTATCAGCATCCATACCAATGCCGACCCCAGCCCGCGCTGGTCGGGAGCCCAGGTGTTTTACAACTCTTCCAGCCAGCCCAGCAAACTGGCGGCGGTCATGATCCAGGAGGAAATTACCCAACAATTGGGGAATACTAAACGCAAAGCGGCCCCGGGGGATTATTACATTTTGCGTAATACACAAATGCCGGCTGTTATCGTAGAGGTGGGTTTTATTTCCAACCCCATGGAGGCCAGCCTCTTGGTCGATCCAGAATACCAGGATCGTCTGGCCCGGGCTATTTTTGCCGGGATCGCTCAGGCCCAAGTGAGGACTTATGATGCGGAAATAGAAAACTATCCGGGATGGTAGCCCGGCATAAAGAAGGAGCGATTACCATGCTGACCTATGCTGCCCTGTCGCCTCATCCTCCCCTGATAGTGCCATACATCGGGGCAGAACGGCTTAAGGATGTGGAGCCAACTGTCACCGCTATGAAGCAGGTAGCAGACCGGATTGCACAAACCCGGCCTGAGACGGTCATCTTTTTTACCCCGCACGGCAATGTGTTCGCTGATGCCATCACAGCCCTGGTAGAGCCCAATTTATACGGGGACTTCAGCAATTTTGGCTGCCGCCAGCAGGGACAGACTTACCCCAATGATCTGGAACTATTGAATGAAATCGGACGCCTGTGCAGCGATGCCGACATACCTATGGTGGCTATTGATGAAGGACTGGCTGCCAAATATAGATTCCAAGCCACCCTGGACCATGGCATTCTGGTTCCCCTGCATTACTTGCGGGAAGGTGGCTGCCAGGATATTGCAGTGGTCGCCCTCAGTGTAGCCTACCTGCCTCTTGCGGACTTATATCAGGTCGGACTTCTCATCCGCAAGGCTGCCGAGACCTTAAAGCGTCGCATTGCCATTGTAGCTTCAGGCGATATGTCTCATCATCTGACCAATGACGGCCCCTACAGTTTCCATCCCGACGGCCCGCGGTTCGATAAATTGATGAAAGACCTGCTGTCTGTGGGAGATGTTGCCGGGATTCTGGAAATACCGGAGCAGTTAAGGGAAAATGCCGGTGAGTGCGGTTACCGCTCGGTGATAATGATGCTGGGAGCCCTGGATGGACTGAGCTTTAAGCCCCAGGTCTTCAGTTATGAGGGACCTTTTGGGGTAGGATACCTGGTGGCCGGGTTTGAGCCGGACAAGGACAGGCGTGCCAGCATACTGGAACAGCTCAGACAGCAGGAAAAACGTGCTTTAGAGGCGCGGCGCCAGGCTGAGAGCATGCCGGTGCGCTGGGCACGCATGGTTCTGGAGGAATATATACGTACCGGCAAACGGCCTCTGCTGCCTGATGATATGAAAGATCTGCAAGAAGGCCGGGCCGGAACATTCGTATCGCTGAAGAAAAAAGGCCAGCTGCGCGGCTGTATTGGCACGATTACCGCGTCGCGCCCCAACCTGGCAGAAGAAATCGCCGCCAATGCCATAAGCGCGGGAACACAGGATTACCGCTTTGAACCGCTGGAGGCCCAGGAGTTGGATGATTTGGTGTACTCGGTGGACATACTGGGGAAACCCGAAGCGGCCACCAGGGATCAGCTCGACCCTAAAAAATATGGGGTGATTGTGAGTGCAGGGGGGAAACGGGGCCTGCTGTTGCCCGACCTGGAAGGAGTTGACACAGTTGAACAGCAGCTGCAGATAGCCCTTCAGAAGGCGGGCATCTCCAGCAGAGAGCCTTACAATATCGAACGCTTCAAGGTGACTCGCTATACCTAGGAACGCTGCTCACAACAGGAGG
Organism: Syntrophomonas sp. UBA4807; assembly: GCA_002402575.1. Lineage (GTDB taxonomy): Bacteria > Bacillota > Syntrophomonadia > Syntrophomonadales > Syntrophomonadaceae > DTU019. The sequence goes on along the minus strand of DHGD01000074.1, from coordinate 22,093 downwards.
GATTTCCATGAGCACCGAGTCCATGTACTATAAACAGCTTGAGGGTCAAGGCGTACAATGCCTCTTGTGCCCGCATCAATGCAAAATTAAAGCTGGAAACACAGGCATTTGCAGGGTGCGCGGCAATCAGGACGGAACCCTGGTTACTTTCAATTATGGGCAGGTGGCGTCCTTGGCCCTTGATCCCATTGAAAAAAAGCCGCTATATCATTTTTCCCCCGGCAGTTTTATTCTGTCTGCCGGCACGTATGGCTGCAATCTCTCCTGCAGTTACTGCCAAAATTACACGCTGGCCCATGAAAACCCGCAAACCCAATATGTGCCTCCGGAAACCATGGTGATGCTTGCGGAACGCAGCCGGGAAAGCGGCTCCATCGGTCTGGCCTTCACCTATAACGAACCATCGGTATGGTATGAGTACATCTGGGACTGCGCCCGGCTGCTCAAAGAGCGGGGGCAAAAGGTGGTGCTGGTGACCAACGGCTACATCGAAGCCCGGCCCTTAGAGCAGCTGCTGCCCTATATCGACGCTCTCAACATTGATGTCAAAGCCTTTCGGAATGATTTTTATAAAAAGCTGTGCCACGGCACTCTGGATCCGGTGAAAAGAAGCGTAGAACTGGCTGCCCGCTACAGCCATGTGGAGATAACCACCCTGATAATCCCCGAAGATAACGATAACCTCGAGGATATCGAGGCTTTAGCCAGCTGGCTGGCCTCTGTAAACCGTAACATCCCCCTGCATCTGTCCCGCTACCACCCGGCCTACAATTACCACCGGCCGCCCACCCCGGAATCAACTCTGCTCGCCGCGCAACAGGCGGCTGGCCGTTATCTTCCCTTTGTCTATCTGGGCAATGTGGGTCAAGGCAATGATACCCGCTGCTTGAATTGTCAGGCCCTGCTCATCAGACGCACCTACTACCGTACCGAACTGGTGCATTTTCAGGCAGGCCGCTGCAGTTCGTGCGGCGCAGCGGCGGATTATATAGTCAGCTAGAATGATAAACTTAACAAAAGCGGCTTCATGGCAGCAAGGGCAGGGTGCTCTGACTATAAAAAATGCGTATCGGGCAACAGCGTTGGGAGGAAAGGAGTTTCGGCAGGGCATTAAATTGCATAAGCAAGGGAGGGAAGAACCAAAGGTTCTCCCCTCCCTTTTTATATGAAAGCCCCGGGAGAAAAACCAAGGGCTATCAAGCTGTGTCAGACCCACAATGTATGATATGACACCTATATAGGGATTGTTACATTAATAACGGCAAAATATTCGCGTCCTGGGGTAAAACGGCATCGCGGCAAATTGAGGCGAGTATGGGATGATAATGTATTATTAAGTAAGTGGCCGGGTAATACTGCTGTTTCATCCGGGAAACCCAATTGAGACTTATTCGGCAGTAAAGGACAGCGGGAAGAGGGAGTGATTTTGTGGATAAGGGCTGGAATTTCTATTGCGTTAAATCGTGAAGCACCTGCCAGAAGGCGAAAGCGTGGCTTTCGCAGCATGAGATTGCTTTTGACTACCGTGATCTCTTGGCAGATCCGCCTACTCTGACAGAGTTGCGCCAATTGGCTAAAATGGCCGGGTTAGGGATCAGGGAATTGGTAAACATCAAAAGCCAGGCTTACCGTAAGATGAAACCGGACCTGGACAGCCTGGAAGAAAAAGAGGCGAGGGTTATCTCCGCATCGCTCTGACCGTGCCGGCCCCACGCATAACTAAGAAGGCCTTGGAGCGCATCAAATAAGCACGGTATAGTAATCAGCGCTGCATAAATGGGGACATGCAGGCCGGGATAACCCTTTTTAGGCTCAGAAACCTAAATATTAATCACCACTGCATAAATGGGGACCCTATGAAAGGAATATTCATAGGGTCTTTTGTATTCTAAACATTTAATTGTCTGGAAATACTAGTGGAGGACGCCGCCGTCCAGCCTGCACACAGGCGGAATACCGTGTTAAAAGGCCTTAAATCGATGTACCCGGTTATGGCTGCGGTCTGTAAATAGCTGTTGTAAAATTATACATCGGGATGTATAATTATAAGAGTTTTTCCCAACCAGTGCAAAGAACAACAAGGAGGCCTGAAACCAGTGCATAAGGTCGGCATAGTGGGCGACGGCTACACCGCCGCGGAACTGTTGAGAATACTGGCCCTGCATCCTGCCGTGGAGGTCACCACGGTACTATCCACCGAAAATGTGGGGCGGCGCATAGATGAGATATACCCGCATCTCACTGGCATATGTGACTTGAGTTGTGAAGAGAGCCAAATCAAGAACCTGTCAGGGTGTTGTGAGGCGGTTTTCTTGGCCCTGCCCCACGGAGTGTCCATGGATATGGCTCCGCAACTGCTGGAGGCAGGGATGAAAGTCATTGACCTGGGAGCAGATTTCCGCCTTAAAGATGCTACTCTGTATGAGAATTATTATGAACTCAGCCATGCCCAGCCGGGCCTGCTGGAAGAAGCGGTGTACGGCCTTCCCGAGCTTTACCGGGAAAAAATCAAAACCGCCCGGCTGATAGCCAACCCAGGCTGTTTCCCTACCAGCGCCATAGTGCCCCTGGCACCGTTGTTAAAAGCGGGGCTGCTGGAAACTGAAGGCCTGGTAATAGACTCCAAGAGCGGGGTATCGGGAGCAGGTCGTGCCTTGAAACAGAGCAGTCACTTCTGCGAGGTCAATGAGGGCTTAAAAGCTTATGGGGTAGGCACCCACCGCCACGGACCGGAGATTGCCCAGGAACTCAGCTTTGCCGCCGGATGTGAGGTGGAGATGGTTTTCACCCCCCACCTGGTGCCTATGAACCGTGGCATTTTGACAACCTGCTATGCACGGCTGCGACCTGGTATCAAGCCCCAGGCGGTCAGGGAGGCCCTGGAGGATTATTATCGGGGAGAGCGCTTCATCAAGGTCTTGCCCAGGGAAGCGGTGCCCAATACCAAATGGGTGTACGGCAGTAATTATGTACACCTGGGTCTGCATGTAAACCCTCAGAGCCGCAGAGTGATCGTGGTTTCGGCCATTGACAACCTGAACCGCGGGGCCTCGGGGCAGGCGGTGCAAAACCTCAATCTGATTCTCGGTCAGCCCGAGCATGAGGCTATAGCCGGAGCCGGGGTTTATCCATAATATCAGGGTTGATCAGTTAAAACGGAGGGGAATAAGCATGAAAGTTATAGAAGGAGGCGTAACCGCGCCACAGGGTTTTCTGGCCCAGGGGGTGAACGCTGAAATTAAATACAAGAACCGGCGGGATGTGGCTGTGATTTATTCCGCCCTGCCCTGCCAGGCAGCGGCGGTATATACCACCAACGTGGTTCATGCGGCCTGTATTGATATGTGTAAAAAACACCTGAAGAACGGGCAGGCTCAGGCCATAGTAATCAACAGCGGCAATGCCAACGCCTGCACCGGTGAACAGGGTTTGGAAAACAGCATAGCGGTAGCAGCTTATACTGCTGAGCTGTTGCAACTTGATCCTCACGACGTATTGGTAGCCCACACCGGAGTAATCGGGGTGCAGCTCCCCCTAGAGCGGGTGCAAGCCGGGGTCAAGGCGGCGGTGGCCACCCTTTCCCCGCAAGGCTCGGCCAACGCAGCCCTGGCCATAATGACCACCGATGTGGTCAAAAAGGAGATCGCGGTGCAGTTTGAGCTCAGCGGCAGGACCGTCACCATCGGGGCCATCGCCAAGGGATCGGGGATGATCCATCCTAACATGGCTACTATGCTGGCCTTTATTACTACCGACGCCAATATTGACAGCCGCTGCTTGGGCCTGGCCCTGAAAAGCTCGGCCGATCTGTCATACAACATGATCAGCGTGGACCGGGACACGTCTACCAATGATATGGCGGTTGTCCTGGCCAACGGTTTGGCTGCCAACCCGTTGATTAGTGACGAGAATAGCCCGGATTACCAGGCTTTTAAGGCTGCTCTGGATTATGTCAACACCGCCCTGGCCAAGAAGATCGCCCGTGACGGTGAAGGCGCCAACCATCTTATGGAGGTGCGGGTGGTCAACGCCGCTGAACAAGCCGACGCCAGAACCATTGCCCGCTCCATAACCGCTTCCAATTTGACCAAGGCCGCCATCTTCGGCCATGACGCCAACTGGGGCCGCATCCTGGCCGCCGCAGGATATTCCGGGGCCAATTTTGATCCCGACCGCGTGGATATCTATCTGGGCGGGGAGAAGATGGCCGAAAACGGCAGGGGTCTCAAATTCGATGAGAACAAGGCGCGGCAGGAATTGGAGAAGGATACCGTAACCATAATCGTGGACCTGAAATCCGGCCAGGCTTCAGCCACCGCCTGGGGATGCGACCTTTCCTATGACTATGTGAAGATAAATGCCGATTACCGGACCTGACGCCACATCACCTATTGCTATAGAGGGGCATACAGTAGATACTGGCGGATTAAGTCAGTCACCTTGAGGAGGAGAAAGAGATGCATCTGTCGGCATTAGAGAAAGCGGAAATCCTGGTGGAGGCATTGCCATATATAAAGGATTTCTACGGACGCACGGTAGTGATAAAATATGGCGGCGCGGCCATGGTGGAATGTGAACTGAAACAGAAGATCATGCAGGATATCGTGCTGATGAAATATGTGGGTATGAACCCCATCGTGGTTCACGGCGGGGGGCCGGAAATAACCAATATGCTCAAACGTCTGGGTATCAAAAGTGAATTCGTCAACGGTCTAAGGGTAACCGACCGCCCCACTATGGAAGTGGTGGAGATGGTTTTGGGGGGCAAGGTCAACAAAGAGATCGTGGCCGGCATAAACGCCAACGGAGGTCAGGCTATCGGCATCTCAGGGAAAGACGGCAATCTCATCAAAGCCAGAGCGGTGGGCGACACTGCCCAGATGGGCTTTGTGGGCGAGGTGGTGCAGATTAACCCCGGGGTAATCGAGACCCTGATTGCCAACAACTACATCCCCGTGATAGCTCCTATCGGCATCGACGAAAATCAGGACAGCTACAATATCAATGCCGATTTGGTGGCTTCCGCTATTGCCGCAGCCATGAAAGCTGATAAGCTGGTTTTATTGACGGATGTTCCCGGACTATTGAAGGATGCCCGCGATCCTTCCACTCTGCTCTCAGTATTGCGCCTCAGCGACATCGCAGGGTATATAGAAGACGGCACCATTGCCGGGGGTATGATCCCCAAAGTGAGCTGCTGCCAGGAGGCGGTGCAGGCTGGGGTGGGGCGTACCCATATCATCGATGGAAGGGTTCCGCATGCCATATTATTAGAAATATTCACCAAAGAAGGCATAGGCACCATGGTGGTCAATGAGTAGTTATTTATATTGGGGGTATGGATTATGAGCAATAGTGAGATAGCTGCCCAAGGGCAGCGGTACATAATGAATACTTACGGGCGCTATCCGCTCAGTTTTGTGCGCGGGCAGGGCAGTCTATTGTGGGATGCCGACGGCAAGGCTTATTTGGACTTTGTGGGGGGGATCGCGGTGTGTATCCTGGGACACTGCCATCCCGACCTGGTTAAAGTGCTGCAGCAGCAGGCCGAGACCCTTTGGCATATCTCCAACCTGTACTGGATCGAGCCGCAGGTGAAAGCAGCCGCCAGGCTGGTTAAGGGCTCGGGGCTGGACAAGGTATTCTTCTGCAACAGCGGCGCCGAGGCCAATGAAGCCGCCATCAAACTGGCCCGCAAATATTTTTACCGCCAGGGCCAGAGCGAGCGCAACCATATCGTCACCTTCCTGCAATCCTTCCACGGGCGCACCTTGGCTGCAGTGACCGCTACCGGACAGTTGAAATACCAAGAAGGCTTTAATCCTCTGCCGCAAGGCTTTCATTATGCCGAGTACAACAATCTGCAATCGGTCAGTTCTGTTATAAACAAGCAAACCGCGGCTATCTTGGTGGAGCCGGTGCAGGGTGAAGGCGGTATCAGGCCGGCTGATACGGAGTTTCTCCAGGGTCTGCGCCAGCTCTGCGACCGGGAAGGCATCCTGCTAATCTTCGATGAGGTGCAGTGCGGTATGGGGCGCACCGGCAGTTTGTTCGCCTACCAGCATTACGGGGTCAAGCCGGACATTGTCACTATCGCCAAAGGGTTAGGGGGAGGATTTCCCATTGGCGCCATGCTAAGCACCGACAAAGCCGCCAGCGGCTTTGCCCCCGGCGACCATGCCTCCACCTTCGGAGGCAATCCCCTGGGAACCGCGGTGGCAGAACAGGTGTTAACTATAATCGACGACCCGTCTTTTTTGCAGCGGGTTGAAAGCGCCGGGCAAGACCTAATGCGGAAATTAAGGGAGCTGAACGACGAGCGCATCGTGGAGGTGCGCGGCCAGGGCCTGATGGTGGGCATCGAGATGTCGGTAGAGGCAGCGGAAATAATCAAGAGCTGTATGAGCAAGGGATTGCTGCTGGTGGGGGCCGGTTCCCATGTGGTACGCATGGTGCCGCCATTAACAGTGAGTGATGAAGAGATCCGACAGGCAGTGGCCATATTCTCCCAGGTGCTGCAGGAGTCAGCCATCGCTTAGAGTATAATTAGAATATTATAGACAGAGGAGTGAACAGGATGTATCAACTAGATAACAGCTTGAGGGGCCGGGATTTTATCAGCATCCATGATTTTAGCCCCCGGGAAGTGGCCTACATACTTGAAGCCGCCATGGAGATAAAAAAACTGCAAAAGGCGGGCATAGCGCATCCTTATCTGGCCGGGAAAACTCTGGGTATGATATTCCAGAAGGCTTCCACCCGCACCCGGGTGGCCTTTGAAGTGGGAATGTACCAACTGGGGGGCCATGCCCTGTTTTTAAGCCCCCGGGACATACAACTGGGGCGCGGGGAAACCATTAAAGACACTGCTCTGGTCCTGTCCCGGATGCTGGACGGCATCATGATACGCACCTTTGACCACGATGAGGTCCTGGAACTGGCGCGCTGGTCTTCAGTGCCGGTTATCAACGGCCTTACCGACCTTTTGCATCCCACCCAGGTGATAGGTGACATGCAGACCATACTGGAGCACAAAGGCCAACTTAAAGGCCTCAAGCTGGCCTTCATCGGCGACGGCAACAATGTCGCCCACGAACTGCTTTATGGCGGCGCCAAAATGGGAATGGACGTGGTCATCGCTTCTCCGGGCGGTTATGAACCGGATGCGGTGGTATTAAAACAGGCCCAAGAGGATGCGCGAGAGAGCGGGGCCACACTATGGGTGGTGGGAGACCCCGCCGAGGCCGCGAAGGACGCCGATGTCATCTACACTGACGTCTGGGCCAGCATGGGCCAGGAAGACGAAGCCGAGCAGAAGGAACAGGCCTTCTTAAATTATCAGGTCAACAGCGGACTGATGAGCCTGGCCCGGCCCGATGCTATAGTGTTGCATTGCCTGCCCGCCAAGCGGGGCAAAGAGATCACCGACGAGGTCATGGACGGACCGCAGTCGGCTATTTTCGATGAATCGGAAAACCGTCTCCACGCTCATAAAGCCATTATGGCCGTGACTATGTAAGGGCCGGTTATAATATTTTTATTATATATTTGGAGGAAAACAAATGGCCAAAATCGTTCTGGCATATTCGGGAGGACTGGATACCTCCATCATTATCCCCTGGCTGCGTGAGAATTACGGCTACGAGGTTATCGCCTTCTGCGCTGACCTGGGCCAGGGGGAAGAACTTGATCCGGTGCGCGAAAAAGCTGTAAAATCCGGGGCTGCCAAGATATATGTGGAAGACCTCAGGGAAGAGTTTGTACGCGAGTATGTCTATCCGGTGCTGAAATCGGGGGCTATATATGAAGGCAAATACCTCTTGGGCACCTCGTTTGCCCGTCCCCTGATAGCCAAATACCTGGTAAAGGTAGCCGAACAGGAAGGCGCTGAAGCGGTATGCCACGGCGCTACCGGCAAGGGCAATGACCAGGTGCGTTTTGAATTGACCGTCAAAGCCTTGAACCCCGATCTCAAGATCGTGGCCCCCTGGCGGGAATGGCACATCAAATCCCGCGAGGACGCCATCGATTATGCCAACGCCCACGGGGTAGAGGTGCCGGTGAGCAAAGAGAAAATTTACAGCCGCGACCGCAACCTGTGGCACATCTCCCATGAAGGCGGCAACCTGGAAAATCCTGCTAATGAACGCAAAGACGACGTATTGGTGTTGACCGTGCCCCCCGAAGAGGCTCCGGATAAGCCCGCTTATGTGGAAGTCGGGTTTGAAAAGGGAGAACCGGTGACTCTGGATGGCAAGCCTTTCAGCCCGGTGGAACTCTTAAGCGAGCTCAACCGCATCGGCGGAGCCAACGGGGTGGGGATAGTCAGCCTGGTGGAAAACCGCCTGGTAGGGATGAAATCCCGCGGGGTGTATGAGACTCCGGGGGGCACCATTTTATACCGCGCCCATGAAGAATTGGAACGGCTCACCCTGGACCGCCGCACCCTGCAGTTCAAGGAGCAGATGGCGGTAAAATACGCCGAACTGGTCTATGACGGCAACTGGTTCACCAAACTGCGCTATGCCATGGACGCCTTCATAAATGAGACCCAAAAGACTGTAACCGGCTCGGTGCGGGTGAAACTATACAAAGGCAGCTGCGAGGCGGTGGCTTCCACATCGCCCTATTCGCTGTACAGCGAGCAGCTGGCCACCTTCAGCCAGGATGAATTCTACAGCCACAAAGACGCCGAGGGGTTCATCAACCTGTTCGGTCTGCCCTTGAAGGTGCAGGCCTTGCTCGACCGGAAGATCAAAGCTGAAAAATAGCTTCTCTTTTATGAAGTGATATATAAGTCCGCGGGGCGGGAAACAATAGGAATAAAGGAGCAGGATGAGAGCTAATTCCCATCCGGCAGACTTTTCCTAAAGGTAAGAAAAAGCATAATATAGCTCGTACAAATTATAGCGGCATATAATTTCGGGGATATGGCTTTCGAGTCCTCGTTGTGTCACCATATGAAGTGGTATATACTTCATATAGTATAGTAACTTGTAATAGTACCATATATGTTGTGGTTCATAACGAGGGAGGAAAGAGCTTGAGCATTACTACTATACGCAAACGCGATGGCCGGGTGGTGCCATTCGAAAAGCAGAAAATTGTCAACGCCATATTTCAGGCGGCCAAAGCGGTAGGGGGCCGCGATATCGCAATAGCCAGCACCCTGGCCGACAAAGTAGCGGAACTGGCCGAATACCAGAGCCTGGACGATTACGAGATTATCTCCGTTGAAGAAATACAAGACCTGGTGGAAAAGGTATTAGTCAAGAACGGCCATTACAAGACCGCCAAGGCCTATATACTGTACCGTAAACAGCACGAGATGCTGCGCGACACCAGACAGCTGTTAGAAAGCAATGAGATCGTCAACAAATATCTGGACCGCAGTGACTGGCGGGTCAAAGAGAACTCCAACATGAATTTCAGCCTGCAGGGCATGAATTTTCATATCTCTTCCATCGTCACCAGCCAGTACTGGCTTAATCAGATCTACACCCCGCAGATGAAGTCGGCCCAGGAGAGCGGCGATTTCCATATGCATGACCTGGGTATACTGGCGGTATACTGCGTGGGCTGGGATCTGCAGGACCTGATCCGCGAAGGCTTCAAAGGAACTCGCGGCAAGGTGGCCAGCAAACCGGCCAAGCATTTCCGTACCATCCTGGGGCAGATCGTCAATTTCTTCTATACCCTGCAAGGCGAAGCAGCCGGAGCCCAAGCATTCTCTAATTTTGACACCCTCTTGGCGCCGTTCATCTATTACGACAACCTGAACTACGAACAGGTCAAGCAAAGCCTGCAGGAGTTTATATTCAATGTCAATGTGCCCACCCGGGTGGGTTTCCAGACCCCGTTCACCAACATCACGATGGACCTTAAAGTGCCCAATAGCTTTAAAGACCAGGCCGCCATCATTGGCGGACAACTGCTGGATAAGAATTATGGCGATTTCCAAAAAGAGATGGATATGCTCAACCAGGCCTTCGCCGAAGTGATGATGGAGGGCGATGCTGAGGAACGGGTATTTACCTTCCCCATCCCCACCTACAACATCACCCCGGACTTCGACTGGACCAACCCGGCTTATGATCGCATCTGGGAGATGACTGCCAAATACGGCATCCCTGGATTCGCTAATTATATCAACTCCGACATGGACCCCGAAGATGCCCGCAGCATGTGCTGCCGCCTGCGCCTCGACAACCGCGAACTGCGCCGCCGCGGAGGGGGGCTGTTTGGCTCCAATCCTCTCACCGGTTCCATCGGGGTGGTAACTGTCAATATGCCCCGAATCGGCTACCTGGCCACAAGCGAGGCCGACTATTTCGAGCGGCTGGCCCAGATTATGGATTTAGCCAAAGACAGTTTGGAGATCAAGCGCAAGATATTGGAGAACCTGACCGATTCCGGTCTGTATCCCTATTCCCACTTCTATCTGCGCAATGTCAAAGCCGCTGCGGGCAAATACTGGGTGAATCATTTTTCCACTATCGGCCTGGTGGGGATGAATGAATCCTGCCTGAATTTTCTTGGCCAGGACATCGCCAGCCCTTCAGGGCATGCTTTTGCCCTCAAGGTGTTGCAGTTCATGCATGACCGCATCAACAGCTATCAGGAACAGACCGGCAACCTGTTCAATCTCGAAGCCACTCCCGCCGAAGGGGTCAGCTACAGCCTGCCGCAGAAGGACCGCAGATTATACCCGGAGATCATCGTGGCCAACAACGAAGCCGTGAAAAAGGGGGCAGAACCTTTCTACACCAATTCCACCTTCCTGCCGGTGGGTTACACTGACGATCTGTGGGAAGCCATGAAGCTGGAAGACCCGTTGCAGAGTCTATACACCGGCGGCACCACTTTCCACATCTTTTTGGGAGAAGCCCTGCCGGATGTGGAAGCGGTCAAGAACCTGATCAAAAAGGCCTGTGAGCAGTTCCATATGCCTTATTACTATATTTCTCCGACCTTCAGCATCTGTCCTGAGCACGGCTACATCCGGGGCGAACATTTTGAATGCCCCCATTGCCGTGATTATGGCAAACAGACCTCCTGCGAGGTATATTCCCGGGTAGTGGGCTACCTGCGCCCGGTGGATCAGTGGAACGAAGGCAAACAGCAAGAGTTTAAAAACCGCCAGACTTACAAGGTGGGTTAGGTGATTTTAACCAAACGGAGTGCGGCATGAAGTTTGCCGGGTTTTTAAAGCAGAGTTTAGTTGACTACCCCAGGAAAATAGCCGCCGTGCTGTTTACCCGGGGTTGTAATTTGCGCTGTCCATATTGTCACAACGGTCATCTGCTGGTTAAGCCGGGGCGCACTGACAACCATGACTTGGAGCTTCCCGCCCTCCTGGAGTTCCTAAAAGAACGAGTTGGTTTTTTGGACGGGGTGGTCATCACTGGAGGTGAGCCCAGCTTAAATCACGGTCTAGGCGATGCCTGCCGGGCGATCAAGGATCTGGGTCTCCTGGTCAAACTGGACACCAACGGCACCCGCTATGAGGCGTTAAAAACTCTGATCGAACGGCAACTGCTGGACTATGTGGCCTTGGACCTCAAAGCCCCGTTGGAATACAAGGATTACCTGGAAGTGTGCGGCCGGCTCAGCCGGGAGGACTTCCTCAACATCCGCAACAGCGTCCATCTGCTGAGAGAGTCCCCCATAGAAACTGAGTTCAGGACCACGGTGGTGCCTCTTTACCACAATGTAAACGATTTGGTAAAAATGGCCTTCGCGGTGAAAGGGGCCAGGCTTTTTACCCTGCAGCAGTTTAACCCTCTGAATGCCCTGGAACCGGAACTGCGCAATATCAAGCCTTATTCCGCCCGCGAGCTGCAGGATATGATGGAAGCCATCAGGCCGCTGGTGGAAAAGGTGCGTTTGCTAAATGTGTGAAATACGTTGTCAAGGCTTGGTATCGAATTTACGGTGCTCTATAATTAAGAAGTCTATCATCAAGGAACAGGGGTGTAGATATGAAATTGTGGGGCGGACGCTTCACCAAAGAGAGCGACCGGTTAACCGAAGATTTTAACGCTTCCATAGCCGTGGACAGCCGCATGTATCGGGAAGACATCGCGGGCAGCATAGCCCATGCCGAAATGCTGGCCAAACAGGGTATAATCTCGGCAGAGGAAAAAGAGCAGATTGTAGCAGGACTGCAGGAGATATTGGCCGAACTGGAAGAGGGCCGACTGGAGTTTACCGTGGCAGCCGAAGATGTGCATATGAATATCGAGACGTTCTTGATCGCCAAAATCGGAGAGGTAGGCAAAAAGCTGCACACCGCCCGCAGCCGCAATGATCAGGTGGCCTTGGACGTGCGCCTCTACTTGCGGGAGGAGACGGGGAACATAAAGGGCTTAATCCTGGATTTGTTACACACCTTGCTGAATCTGGCCACAGAGCATGTGGACACCACCATGCCCGGCTACACCCACATGCAGAAGGCTCAGCCTGTTACCCTGGCCCATCACCTGCTGGCTTATTTCGAAATGCTGCGCCGTGATGCCGAACGTCTGGAGGATTCAGTAAAAAGACTTAACAGTATGCCTCTCGGTTCGGGGGCCCTGGCAGGCACCGGCTTCAACCTGGACCGCGAGTTCGTTAAAGCCCGGCTGGGATTTGCCAATATCACCCGCAATAGCCTGGACGCAGTCAGCGACCGCGATTTTGCCCTAGAGTTCTGCAGCTTTGCCAGTATTTTGATGATGCACCTGTCGCGCTTTTCCGAGGAACTAATCCTGTGGTCGAGCGAAGAGTTCGGTTTCATCGAACTGGATGATGCCTATACCACCGGTTCCAGTATCATGCCGCAGAAAAAGAATCCTGACCTGGCCGAACTGGTGCGCGGCAAAACCGGCCGGGTATACGGCGATTTGATTGCGCTGCTCACCATAATGAAAGCGCTGCCTTTAGCCTACAACAAAGACCTGCAGGAGGATAAGGAGGCCCTATTTGACGCTATTGACACTGTCAAAAAGTGCCTTATGGTTTATGAACCCATGCTCAGGACAGCCCGCTTTAAGGCGGAAAAGATGCTGCAGGGCGCCAAAGGCGGGTTCACTAACGCCACTGACCTGGCCGATTACTTGGCTTGTAAAGGGCTGCCCTTCAGAGATGCCCACGCAATAGTGGGGCGAGCGGTACTGCACTGCATAGAAAATAGCAGGGTTTTGGAGGATATCTCCCTGGAGGAATACCAACAATTCTCACCGCTGATTGAAGCCGACATATACGCCTATCTGGACATAAAGGCCTGCGTGGAGCGTCGCTCCGTGCCCGGAGGCCCCGCCCCCGCCGCAGTTAAACAGGCTCTGCAAGAGGCAGCCCTCTGGCTGGAGTCTATGCGTTAACATTTATAGAGCTGCTTGTGGCCATACTGTCCCGGGTCACGATGCCGATATTTACTTGCTGGTCTGTCGCCGAATGCGCAGACGCCGCTGCTAACATGTTTTCCCGGTCTACAATAAATGCCTATACGGCCGCTGCCCCGGGATAGTCGCATGGCTAATTGGATTGGGCTTGATTAGTTGATGCGTCTAGGCCTATTACGCGCGGGTGCGGTAGTGGGGGGTGTTTTCCAGCATTACTATGGCGGCCCGGCCCTGATTGACCAGGTAAGCCAGGATGCTGGCAATTGTATTGCTGAGACGGAAATAGTGGTTACGGTTCACTGTTACCCTCTGGTGAATAGTGAATTGACTAACTACGCTTTCCAGGCTGTGGGGATGGGTGATAATTTTCTCGACCAGGGCGATGTTTTTCATCAGCACATTCCGGTTTAAATTGATTGTGGCTGTGTTATCTTCAGCCAGGCCGCCGTGGGAAAGGTATAGGTATTGATAACCCTCTGTATGCAGATTATCGAGGGCGGACAATTGCCCGGCCACATCGCACAGAAACACGAAGGGCAGAGTGCCCAAAATCTGCTCTGATACCAGGCTGTCTCCGGCGAACAGTATCCCATCGGGGGTGATCAGTCCCACCTGCCCCAGACTGTGCCCTGGTAAGGGCAGCACCTGAAAAATGATGTCCTTGATTATCAGAGGACCTTCTTCAATCTTTCGGGTAACCTTCGAGGGCTGGGGCATGAAGAATTTGCCCATGAGGAGTTTGGGAGGATAGGCCGAATAGGTGCTGTAGGGCAGCAATACAGGGTTCTCAATGAAAGCCGCTTCAAGCGGGGTGGCGTATATGTCGCAGCCGGCGCTGTCCTGCAGCCAGCGATTGCCCCCGCAGTGGTCAGCGTGGCTGTGGGTGTTGAGAATGGCGTGAGCCACCCAGCCCTGCTCATCCAAAATACGCAGAATTTCCCGGGCTTGGGCCGCGCTATGTCCGCTGTCAATGAGCAGGCAATGCTTTTTATCCAGAAGGTATATTCCCAGCGAGGCAAAATCACTCTCGACAGCATATGTCCGTTCTGCTAGCTGCTGAAGTCTCATTGCTTCTTAATCCTCTCCAGTTGCTGAGATTTCTCGTTGCTTATATCAGTCCCGGGTCCGCGCTCTGCTTTTCCTGCAACCGTCCGATTTTTTGTACCCATAAAATCTTAGCCCAGACAGTATTTGCAGCCAGGTTCCAGGCGGCGGGCAGATTAAGCAGCGGCGGGCTGCAGTTTAGGATATTCTTATTCGCATTTAAGCCTTTGAGTATTACCCCAGGGGAAAGGCCCCCTTATCTTGGGGCCTCCCATTTGACTATGGGTTTGCGGGCTGCGCTGACCTCGTCGACTCGCTTTATAACCGCATTGTGAGGTGCGTTTTTGACCAGCTCGGGGTCATTTTCAGACTCCTTAGCAATGGTTTCCAGGGCTTGTATAAACGCATCCAGGCGCTGCTTGGATTCGGTTTCGGTTGGCTCTATCATCATAGCCTCGGGGATAATCAGGGGGAAATACACTGTGGGGGGATGATAGCCGTAGTCAATAAGGCGCTTAGCGATGTCCATGGTGGAAACCCCGTACTGCCCCTGTTTCTTGGAATTGAGCACGAATTCATGCTTGCACAGCCGGTCTATGGGGATGTTATAGGCATGCCGCAACTGATGGCGCACATAATTGGCATTAAGCACCGCATGCCGGCAGGCTTCGGTCAGGCCTTCCGCTCCCAAGGCCTTAATATAGGCATAAGCCTTTACTATTACTCCAAAATTGCCGTAGAAGCTCAATACCTTGCCGATAGAAAACGGACGATCATAATCAAACCCATATGCCCCGCCCTTTTGCACCGCTACCGGCAGAGGCAGGAACTTGAGCAAGGGAGCCTTTACCCCCACCGGGCCGGAGCCCGGCCCGCCCCCGCCATGCGGGGTGCCAAAGGTCTTGTGGAGGTTGACATGAATAACATCGAAGCCCATATCTCCAGGCCGGGCCACTCCCATGATGCCGTTCAGATTAGCCCCGTCATAATACAACAAGCCTCCGCCGCCGTGCACGATCTGGGCCACTGACTGAATTTCTTCTTCAAACAGCCCTAAGGTATTGGGATTGGTCAGCATCAAGCCCGCCACTTCCGGGCTCATCTTGGAGCGCAGGTCATCCAGATCTATCAAGCCTTCAGAAGTGGATTTGATCTCTATTACCTCATAACCCACCACGTTAGCGGTAGCCGGGTTGGTGCCATGGGCGGAATCAGGCACCATCATCTTGGTGCGCGCGAAATCACCACGATGATGATGATAGGCCTTAATGATCATGACTCCGGCCATTTCTCCGTGTGCGCCGGCCGCAGGCTGCAACGAGAATCCGTCCATACCGGTGATTTCGGATAACATCTCCTGCGTCTCGTAATATAGCTGCAAGGCCCCTTGCACGGTGTGTTCCGGCTGACAGGGATGGATACTGGAGAAGCCGGGCAGACGTGAGGCCCACTCGTTGATTTTGGGGTTATATTTCATGGTACAGGAACCCAGGGGATAGAAGCCATTGTCCACCCCGTAAGCACGCTGGGACAGCTCGGTATAGTGCCTGACCGCCTCAACTTCGCTTAGCTCAGGAATTTCAGGCCGATTATGGCGCCGGAACTGTCCAGGCAGGCTTGCGGCCACATCAATTTCCGGTATGCCTAAGGGCGGCAGGCAGAAGCAATTGCTGCCGGGGACGCTCTTTTCAAATAAAAGCTGGCTCATGTTATATCCCTCCCCAAATGGCAGCCAGGCGGTCGATGTCTGGTATGCTATGTTTTTCGGTAAAGGCCAGCAACAGACCTCCATCCAGCTCATAGCCCCCGATGATGCCATTTTTAAGCAGCTTGCGGTTAACTGCGGCGGGATCATCGGTTTGTATAACGAATTCATTGAAATAAGGCTGTTGATATTTTAGTTTGAGCCCCGCTGCTTCCAAACATCCCTGGGCATAATGGGCCAGCTGATAGCAGCGGGTGGCCACCGCGCGAAGGCCCGTATCACCCACCAGGGCCAGATACATTCCGGCCGCCAGGGCGCACAAGGCCTCATTGGAGCAGATGTTACAGGCGGCCAGTTCGCGGCGGATGTGCTGCTCTCGGGCCTGCAGGGTGAGAACGAACGATCTCATGCCATCCTTATCAGTGGTCTGTCCCACGATGCGTCCCGGAATCTTGCGCATCAGAGCTTTGCTGGCGGCCATATAGCCCAGATAAGGCCCGCCAAAGCTGAGACTGTTGCCCAGTGGTTGTCCTTCGCCGACCGCAATGTCCGCGCCCCACTCCGCCGGGGACTTTAATAAGGCCAGGGAAATAGGTTCGGCTGCCATAATGAACAAGGCTTTGTTAGCGTGTACAGCCTTTACCAGCTCAGTACAGTCTTCCAATATGCCGTAGAAATTGGGCTGCTGTATCACCGCGCAAGCGGTTTCGGCATCAATGGCCTGAGCCATGGCATCAATATCTGCGGCCCCGTCCCTGCCAGGCACCAATAATACCTGCATACGCCCCGAGAGGGTATACGCCTGGAGTATCTTCAGGTAATGGGGGTGAACCGTATCAGAAATTATTACCTTGCGGCGGTTCTTGCCGCTCTGGCAGGCCAGATTGCAGGCTTCGGCCACGGCGCTGCCGCCATCATACAATGAAGCATTGGAGACATCCAGTCCGGTCAATTTACAAATCATGGTCTGATATTCAAAAATAGACTGCAGTATGCCTTGGCTGATCTCCGGCTGATAAGGAGTGTAGGCGGTGTAAAATTCAGAGCGCAATAAGAGCTGTTCCAGGGCTGCGGGTATGTAATGGTCATAAGCACCTGCGCCCAGAAATGAGAGGTAATCCTCGGTATTGATATTTTTCGCGGCCAAATCCGATATGTGGCGGCGCAATTCCATCTCTCCCATACCGGGGGGCAGATTGAGGCCGCCTTTGAGCATGAGGCTGTCATTTATATCCCGGAACAATTCGTCCAGGCTGGAGATGCCCATGGTATTAAGCATCTCCTCCACCACCGAGGCGGGATTGGGAGCGTACTTCATGTCAAGCCTCCCTAATCTTCCAGACCGGAGCAGAATTCGCTGTACGCCGCGGGTGACATCAGCTCCTGCAACTGTCCGGGGTCGCTGATCTCGATGGTGGCGATCCAATTCTCATAAGGCTCCAGGTTTAAAAGCTCCGGAGAATCCTCCAGTTCTTCATTGACACTTATGATAGTTCCGTCTGCTGGGCTGTATAAATTGGCCACCGCTTTGACTGATTCTATAACCCCCACAGGTTCGCCTTTGGCCACCGAGGCATCAAGCTCCGGCAGCTCCACAAATACGATATCCCCCAGATGGTGCTGGGCATAATCGGTTATGCCGATATAGCCGGTGTTTCCTTCCACTCTGATCCACTCATGTTCATCAGTATAGAGCAGTCCTTCAGGTATGTTCATAGTCAATCCCTCCATTTTATTTGAGCCCTGACGTTTGTTTGATACTATTTAGACTTGGTTCTTTTGCGATAGAATATGCCTTGACCAACTACCGCTCTAATAGGTTTTTCGCGAATGATGATATCGATCTCCGTGCCGGGAGCGCTGAACTTGCTATCAATCAGGGCCAGACCGATAGGCTTCTTGAAAGTGGGAGAGTGCAGGCCGCTGGTCACATGGCCAATGGCAATTCCATCCTTCTGTACTTCATAATGAGAGCGGGGGATACCTTTGCCCACCATTTCGAATTCTACCAATTTGCGCTTCAGGCCCTTCTCTTTCTGCTGCAATAACGCGTCTCGCCCTATGAAATCAGAGGCATCCAGTTTCACAAAATAGCCCAGTCCGGCTTCCAGGGGAGTTATATCCTTATCTATCTCCTGTCCATACAAGGGCAGCTTAGCTTCAAATCTGAGGCTGTCCCGGGCACCCAGCCCGATGGGACTGACCCTTTCTCCGCCGGCTTTAAGTATTGCCTCCCAAACCGTGGCAGCCTGTTCAGGATCAACATAGATCTCAAAGCCGTCTTCCCCGGTATAACCGGTGCGGGAGACTATGCATTCCACCCCTGCCACTTTTACTGCGGGATTGAAGTGGAAGAATTTAATCTGGCTAAGGTCGGTGTCGGTGAGGGTTTGCAGGATTATTTCGGCGAGGGGGCCTTGCAGGGCCAATTGTGCGTATTGCGAGGAAACATTCTCTGCCTTGACTCCGGGAATAAGATTTTCCACTATCCAGGCGTAGTCTTTGTCTACGTTGGCGGCGTTAACCACCAACAGGTATTTGGCGGGATCGTAGCGGTAGATCAAAAGGTCGTCAATTACGCCTCCGTGGGGATAACACATCGGGCTGTATAAAACATGATAATCCTGCATGGCGGATACATCATTGCATACCAGCTTCTGTACGAAATTCTGGGAGTTTTCCCCGGTTATTAATACTTCACCCATATGGGACACGTCGAAAAGTCCAGCCTTTTCGCGTACCATGAGGTGTTCTTTGATAATCCCCATGCCTTCGTATTGAACCGGGAGTTCCCAGCCCCCGAAGTCAATAATCTTGCCCTTGTACTTTAGATGCAGGGGATACAGCGGAGTGGATTGTAAAGACATCATATTCCTCCCTTAATAAACTAAGCCGTACTTCAATCAAATTACGTTTATTTTATAGACAATTTCATTTTCATAACGGTTAGCCCAGCTCTTGTTTGTTACATCTTTATTGTAATTATCAATGATGGTGAGTGTGGCCCCCTAAACTGCTTGCCTTCTTGTATTGCGGCCAGTGAGACTCCGACACCATCTCCTGGCAGCAAACCTCCCGTGTCTTCCTGAGTCTTCGCCCTCCTTAGCAGGGGTAGCCCCCGAATAACTGCTGCAGCCTCTCAAAGCGGAGAGCGCCAGTTGCGATTTCATTCACAAAGTTTAGCCCCGCAACCGGATATTTGATGCCATTTATGGTGCTGTCGGTTGAGTTTAAATAGTAAGAAACTGTAGAATATTTTTGGACTTACAGCAAAATTTTATCAAATAACTGAGCAAAATGCGAAAAACTTATTTACTTTTTTAGACGCCATTGCCGGTTTGAGCCCGAAGCATATTATCATATAATATTATTTATATATATACGTCGGTAAGTGAGGCCAGCCTGGCCTGCGGACAGTCAGAAAGGTTGAGGAGGATTATCATGAACCGCTTCGACGACGAATATGGAGTGCCCAGCGAAGAATTGGTGGAACAGTGGACCGAGGAATTCTATGGCCAGCTGATGAATATTTTCAACGGCTTTTTCACCCATGTGGACCTGAAAGAAACCGTGGCCCGCATTAAGGATATCCCGTTTGAATCCATGGTTTTGGAGAAACTTAGCGGTGAAAGCGATGAAGTAAAACTGACTGCCTTACGCCGCATCCGAGAACTTGCCGACGCTGACCTCGATTACCTGCGGGGTTATCTGGAGCAGTAGGCAGGGTGGCTCCTCTATCCCATACTCCGCCACAAAATTTCACATACGTCCATAACCTTGACCTGCCCCTCTGCTCCGGCCGCTTTGACCCCGTCGGTAAGCATGGTCATACAGAATGGGCAGTTGCTGGCAATTACCCCCGCACCGGTCTGCAGGAGCTGTTCGGTGCGGGCATCGTTTATCCTCTTGAACCCTCTCGCCGCTTCTTCCTCCAAAAACATCCTGCCGCCCCCTGCGCCGCAGCAAAACCCGAAGCGGCGTGATTTGTCGATGTCTAACACCTCAGCCCCGGTAGATTTCAGCACTTCGCGGGGCGGTTCATAGACGCCGTTATGCCGACCGAGGAAACAGGAGTCGTGGTAGCCGGTGGGTATTGCTGAAGATTTATCCGGCACTAGTTTGCCGTCCGCGATTAATTGCGTCAGAAACTCAGTGGCGTGCCACACCTTATAATGGCCGTCCATCTGCGGATATTCATTCTTAATGGCATTGTAGCCGTGGGGGCAGAGGCAAATGATCTTGTCAGTCTGGTACTTGTTGAAAGTCTGAATATTGTGGGCGGCCAAAGTCTGGTAGAGGTATTCGTTGCCCAGGCGTCGGGCCGGATCCCCGCAGCACCATTCTTCCGCCCCCAGGTAGCCGAAGCTGACCCCGGCCCGGGAAAGCAGGCGCACCAGGGCTTCGGCTACCTTTTTGTAACGATCATCGAAGGCTGCAGCGCAGCCGCCGTAGAGCAGGTATTCAAACTCCTGGTGATCTTCGGGCAAGAGGTTGACCAAATCTCTGACCCCCCTTTCTTCCAGCCATTTAGCCCGGGAGACCCAACCCACCCCCCAGGGATTGTAGTTTCTCTCGAGATTGGTAAAAGCATTCTGGGCTTCGGCGGGCATATCGCCCTGCCACATCACCAGGTTGCGGCGCATATTTATAATCTTGTTCAGATGCTCAATGAACATGGGGCAGTGCTCCTGGCAGGCCCGGCAGTTGGTGCAGGCCCATAACACCTCGGGAGTGACCACGTCATAGAGGAGGCTGGCATTAAGAGGGCTTACCGTATGGGCCTCGGCTTCTGAAGTCATAGCCAATTCGGGTTGGGCTGCATTTCCCAACAGGTAAGGGGCTTTTTCGTCCAGGTGTTTTTTCATAGCCTGAATTACGGTAATTTTGGGATTGAGCTTCTTGCCGGTATAATAGGCCGGGCAGTTCTCCTGGCAGCGACCGCAGCGGATACAGGCATCCAGGTCCAGGAGATCCTTCCAGGTGTTTTCCTCGATGCTTTCTACTCCGAAACGCTCCGCCTCATCAATGTTTTTAATCAAGGGAACTGCTTGGGAATTCAAATCACGGCTGTAATAGCCTATCATGCCGGCGAAGATGTGCCACAGCTTGGTGAAAGGCACCGCCGCTATGAAAAGGAAGGCCAGCACCATATGCGACCACCAGCCGATGCGGTGCCACAGCACCAGCCCGGTCAGGCGCATATTTTGAAAAAGAGCGGCAAACATCCATCCCACCGGGGAAGCCGTCTGCTCATAAGCGATCTGCTGCATGGTGGTGGACAGTTTGATTTGGGCGGCGATGCGCAGCCCTTCTACCATAAAGCCCCCCAGCAG
Source organism: Syntrophomonas sp. UBA4807 (assembly GCA_002402575.1). Classification (GTDB taxonomy): domain Bacteria; phylum Bacillota; class Syntrophomonadia; order Syntrophomonadales; family Syntrophomonadaceae; genus DTU019. The sequence goes on along the minus strand of DHGD01000074.1, from coordinate 629 downwards.
GATGGCAAAGATTAAAGCCAGGATCCACCCGTCCAGCGGTTTATGATCATTTAAACGATCAGGCCGGCGCACATAACGTATGCAGGCTAGAACCATAACCCCTAACATGGCAAAAAAGCCTCCTACGTCAGCCAGCCAGGAAATCAGGTAATAGAGTGTTCCGGTCATCTCCGGATAACCGGTCTGCTCCCAGGCGGCAAAAGCGGCGGTGGCCACAAGCAGAAAAATAAAGCCCCAGAACAGGGCCAGATGCATAACACCGGCCACCGGCTTGCGCAACAGCTGCGACTGCGAAAAGGTATTGAACAGCCAGGAGAACATACGGCGCCACGCCTGATCGCGGCGGTGCAGCTCACTTTGGGCCAGCCGCCAGACCTTATAACGCTTATAGGCCCCGTAGAAAAAAAACCCCAGGGGTATAAACATAAATACGTAGACCAGCCATTCGTAGGGAATGTTGGCGCCTACCTCCCGCATGGGTATGTCATGCCCGCCGGTGAAGGGTTTGTACGCAAAAACCATTATAACGCCTCCTCGACAACGCCTAAATGATTGCACTTCTACAACTTAGGCTGACTCAGCGGGCATGGAAATATTCCATGAATGCTATTCGAAGTCATTTGTCAATC
>DHGD01000017.1 GCA_002402575.1 Syntrophomonas sp. UBA4807 | reverse complement strand
TGAATTACAACAGCTGTTTTTATTCTATGTTTTTATTTATTACCTGATCAAAGGGGGAATTTACATCGCCCTCTATATTGGAACAGTCGTCGCCGAGAAAATAGCCCTGCAAAGGCAGGAAGCCATCAGACAATATTATCAGAAAAAAAGAGCCGACGAGCGGCAAAAATGGAAAGTGGCATATAGTCTATTTGATGACACCCAGGCTTTACCAGCACACCAACCTTTGGCCTTAGCTCAGCTGGTGAATAATCCCAAGTCTTTTACCGCATATTCCTTTGTCAGCAGCGAAGGGCAAAGGCCCATGATCCAAACTCCGCGAGAGCAGCTTCGTTGACGGTTAGTAGCCGACGTTTTTAAGTCGATGTCGATAGTTAAGCAGCTTTGTCATTCCCCTGAACGTCGCCTGGCTGAGAAGTGCACTGCAGCATGGAAGGAGGGGAAATCATATGGAACTCATTGCCTTAGGCGCTGGTCTGGCAGTATCCATCGCCGGCATCGGCGGCGGCATTGGTATGGGTTTGCTGGGCGGCAAATCCTTTGAATCAATCGCCAGGATGCCGAAAATCCGTGAAGAAGTTAGAAAACTGTTATTCGTCTCCCTGGCCTTTATTGAAACACTGACTATATATGGTTTGTTGATAGCGCTGATGCTGGTTGAAAAAATAAATTAATATAAAACCTTCGTCATTGAAAATCTGCTTTACTTTTCCCTATCAGGCGGGGTCAGGCAATGAGACCCGCACGCCTGACAGGATTCTACCTAGAGGTTGGGGGATGTGGCCCGCTTAATCCTCTGGAAGAACGATAACATGATCCGAAATCAGCCAGGTTCATCTGTTACAAGTATAACAAGCGATTTGATTTGTTGTTATACTATTCAGGCTGATATAATTTTGTGCACCGATAACTGCTGCTACAAGTATCTTTTCGGAACCGAGCCTGCTGGAAACGGGGCTTTATCGCCTTGTAAAGCAGCCATTGATAAGTCTGTTGCATAATCGAGTCATCATATCAGGTTTGTTAAAAATATAACAAGCGTTGGTGTTTCCCTAATTTATATATGAAGATAAATAGATAATCGTGCACTTGGCGGGCAGCGTTTTAAATTATATGCCATTTGAAGATAAAATATGCCCGGCCTTAGACTCCCCGGCTTCTAAGCGCGATAGATAAGAACCGGGCAGTGCGCGGTATGCAATATTTTGTGGCTGACACTCCCCAGCACTATGCCCTTCACTACCGAAAGCCCCCGGCTGCCTAACAGTATGCAGTCATATTGGTGTTCTTCAGCATACTTTGACACCTGCAAACCGGGGTCGCCGCTGACCACTACCGTATTGGCATTTATCCCTTCTTTTTCCAGGCTGATTTTGGCGTTGTCGACCACCATATTGGCTACCGGCTCTAGCCGGCTCGGTTCAGACAACATAAAGTCCATGGCTTGCAGCGGCAATGACGGAACCGGAGCCACACTGATCAAGGTAACGGAAGCTGCCAATCCGCTTCTGGCCAGGTTTTTGGCCAATTCTATAGCCCCCTGGGAACTTTCTGACCCGTCTACCGCCACTAATACCTTTTTAAACAACTTACTCATTCCCTTCAATGAAATTTATAACGAAAATTTGTAGTTTAGAATCAATGACAGGTACAATGTTCGGCCTGCAACCCTTATCCAACTCAATTTTACGTTACTACATCAAAACTGAATAGTAGGGATTGTGCATATCCCAAGCAGCCTCTTCAAATGCTGTCGGCGACCGCCACCGGTTTGTCGCCGGAACCGCATAAAGGCTCGGTTATTAACAGCATCTGTTCAAGGTACCAACTATCTATTCCTCTCATATGATAGTTTAGATAAACGCTAATGGAGGAATTTCTGTGCTCGGTCTATCAATGGTCAATATGGTACGCCGCCATCCCCAGAAACTGGACAAAGAACTCCGCAGTGCCATGATCGGTCTCTATCATCACCCCCTTCGCTGGGTACCCTGTTTCCTGCACAGCAGTCTGGAAAGTTTGCTTAAGAATACCAAAAAATTCCATGTAATAATTGAGTTTTACGATGATCAAGGGGAGTTTAAGACACATGTAGTTAATGCCGGCGGCATTATTGCCAAACAATTTCACTCACAGATCAAAAAGCACTATCCCAGCGTCCACAGTTGTTCAGCCGTGCTGACACCGTCCGCTCTGGAAAAACTGCTCGACGCCGCCCCCGCCATCAAGAAAATATATATCGACCGGGAAGTTCATGCTCTGCTGAATGTTGCCCGGGGGGCGGTAAAAGCAACCGCACCCGTTGTAAACGAGTTGACCGGCAAGGGGATCACCATTGCGGTTATCGACACCGGGATCTATGAACATAAAGACCTGGCGGGAAGGATAAAAGCCTTTAAGGATGTGACCGGCAGCAAGACGACGCCTTATGACGACAACGGCCATGGCACACATTGTGCCGGAGGTGTCGCCGGGAACGGGGCCGCCTCCAATGGCAAATACAAGGGCTTAGCCTGGGAAGCTGAGCTGGTGGGAGTGAAAGTGCTCACCAAGAGCGGTTCGGGCTCACTTTCCGGAGTCATGGAAGGGGTACAGTGGTGTATCGACAATCAGGAAAAATATAAAATAAACGTGATTACTATGTCATTAGGCGCCTCTGCCATATCATCTGCCAGTGACGATCCTATGGTAAAAATCGTGGAGCGGGCCTGGGATCAGGGCATTGTGGTGGTGGTTGCCGCCGGCAATGAAGGACCTGACGAAAAAACCATTGCCAGCCCTGGTATAAGCCCCAAAGTAATAACCGTGGGAGCCATGAATGACAAAGACACGGTAAGTCGCGCTGATGACCAGATAGCCTCCTTCTCAAGCCGCGGGCCGACTATTGACGGGCTGGTAAAACCAGATGTCTTAAGCCCGGGAGTGAATATCATCTCCCTGCGCTCCCCCAACTCTTATCTCGATAAACAAAACAAGACCGCCCGGGTAGACAATGACTATTTCAACCTGTCCGGCACTTCCATGGCAACTCCCATCTGCGCCGGCATTGTCGCCCTTATTCTGCAGTCCCGCCCCGATCTCAGTCCCGATGAGGTAAAAGGGCGCTTGCTGGAGGCGGCCGAGAACTGGAATCTGTCCCAGTATGAGCAGGGCCAAGGCTACTGCGATGCTGAAAAAGCGGTAAAAAAGCGCTGATTGAGGACATTTAAGGACGTTTACAAAATTCCTGGCGCCATCATCCTCAACACGCCATACCCCGGCACATCACTTATATAAAACCTGTCAGATATAAAGGGGCCTTGATCGGCCCCTTTAACATTGCCCGCCTAAGCATCGTTCAAATGGAACAAAATAAGCGCCCATCGGCAGCCGTTACTTTATTCCAAGTATGGCAATAAATAAGATATAGCCTAACGCAAAGCCGCGCCGGCGATAATCATGCGCTGAGCTTCGGAGGTGCCTTCGCCGATTTCGGTCAGTTTGACGTCGCGGTAGAGGCGTTCTACTTTGGCGCCAGTCATGAAGCCGTATCCGCCCTGAATCTGCACCGCCTTGGAAGTGTGCCGGCCGGCGCATTCCGAGCAGAACAGCT
>DHGD01000061.1 GCA_002402575.1 Syntrophomonas sp. UBA4807 | reverse complement strand
GGCTTGAGACGATTATTCTTTTCCAATTATAGACAAGGTCCATTAATTCCGATATGTAAATTATACCGTCCACAATGGGCCCATGAATGATGGTTAGATTATACTATTTAGGATAAAAGTAGTATAATATGGTAATATATTTGCTGTTCATGACGGGGGAAGCGTACTGTGATTAAGTTAAGTCTGCATAACCTTCCGGTTAATCAGAAATTAGCCCGCAACATTTATGATCAAGAGGGGCAGTTGTTGCTTGCTAAAGGCATCCTTCTCGAACCGAGATATGTACAGCAGCTGCTGAAAAAAGGCCTGGAAGAGGTGTTTTTATGGGATGAGATGCCTGCCGAACAATTGGCCCAATTCGAGAGCCGGGCCGAACGGCGAAAAGCAGAACTCCCGCCGGCTATAAGCAGTGCAGTCGATGCGTTCCGGGAGTTTATGCATACCCTGTCCCAAGGTCACGCCATAACCATTAATCAGGTGGAGGAGACAGTAGATCTGATTCTTCCTGAAATTATAAGCTCGAACAACATTTTACGGCAGATGAAACTATTGCGGCAAAAAGATGAGTATACCATGAAACATTCGGTTTCAGTCAGCGTTATCGCAGTCAAACTAGGCGAGAGCATGGGGCTCAAGGAAAAGGCGCTGCGTAATCTGGCCAAAGCGGGTTTGCTGCATGACATAGGCAAAGCCAGGGTGCCTATGGAATTGATAAACAAGCCGGCCCAGCTCACCAATCAAGAATTCAGGGTAGTCCAGCAGCACCCCTTGCATGGCTTCAAAATAGCCCAGGAAATGCGCCTTACCGACCTGGAGGTATTCACCGCCATCCTGCAGCACCATGAGAAATTCGACGGCAGCGGCTATCCTTTTCATGTCCTGGGGCGCAAGCTGCATATATTTTCCCGCATCATCGCGGTGGCGGATGTTTTCGACGCTTTAACTTCAGACCGCCCTTACCGCAAGGCCATGCCTCTGCTCAATGCGCTTGACGAAGTGGTCAACAACAGCAATGGGCATCTGGACCCGGCCATAGCCCGACGGCTGGCCGCATATGTACTGAATGTCATTCCGGGTGAATTGGTGATGCTAAACGACGGCTCCACCGCCTCTATTGTGATTATTAACAAAGACGAACCCCAACGCCCCATGCTAAGAAAAGGCGACCGCTTCATCAACCTTCAGGAAGAGCGCGATCTGCATATCATCGACCTCATATAATGACAACCGTGACGACATAATAAGAAGCGAGGCAGGGCAGCGATTTCTTCTGCCTTGTTTATTCATGTACCTGACAGAGGTACCAAATATAAGGATTGCAATTGAGGGACGTTCATTTTTTAGACAAATCATCGGGAGCCCTTCGGTTCGGATGATGAACGGGAGCAAGATCCGCTCTTGTGCCTCATGCTTTATGCTAAAGCACCCCCCCGACCATGTGACGATATAAACAGAACCAGCTTTAGAAAAATATCTTGCCATCGCCGGTACTGAACCCTGCCTGCTTTTCCCTTTTAATTAATTTCTAGGCCGGCGATGAGAAATATAAATTGACATACCTAGCGCAGCTAGGTATTATTTTATGCATAGAACTGTTAGGTAAGAGGGGGGATTTGATGAATGTATCCAAAGACTTAATCGCCGCCTCTGTGACCCCTCTGCTTTTGTCAATTCTGAATGAAAGCGACAGCTATGGCTACGCTATCATCAAACGTGTCAAAGAGATGTCTGATAACGAGTTGATTTGGACAGAAGGGATGTTGTATCCGGTCCTGCACCGCCTGGAGGAACAGGGGTTGATCGAATCCTACTGGCACAAGGCGGAGACCGGCCGGCAGCGCAAGTACTACCGTATCAAGCGGCGAGGCTTGGAGGAGTTGGAGGTACAGAAGAAGCAGTGGGAAGTTGTGGTGGCGGCTTTGGCCAAAACCTGGACTGACCGCGGTAATTCTTAAAGGAGGGTCAAGATGTTTGACTTGGAGAGACAGATAAATTCCTGGAGCGACCATTTGAGAGCCCGGGGCAACTTTACCGAAACTGACATACGCGAACTGGAGAGCCACCTGCGTGACGAGATCGATGATCTGATAAGCTCGGGGCTGGCCGCGGACGAAGCATTTCTGATAAGCATAAAAAGGCTGGGCAATGCCGATGCCCTCTCCAATGAGTATGCCAAAGTCAACACCGACAACCTGTGGAAGCATTTTATGCTTGATCCAGTAAACCCTGAAGCCGGGCGGCAAAATCGGCGCGATATCACTATGGTGGTTTTGTTTGCCTTTCTGGCCGGCACCTTGATGAAACTCCCTGAGCTTTTTGGCTTGAAACTGTTTGCCACGGGTTCTGAATTGTTCTATGTCAGGAATCTGAGCTTGTTTATCCTGCCTTTTGTGGCAGTGTTTTTCTTCATTAAACGGGAAGCCGAAACCAGAACCTGGACGCGGATTTTTGCTGCATTTTTCGCGGCAGCCGTGATAATTAACATATTCCCCTCCTATGAGCCCCATCACACCGCTTTGCTGAGCGGTCTGCACCTGCCGCTGTTTCTCTGGCTGGTCACCGGAGCTGCATATAGCGGTAAGCAATGGCAGAGCCAAATGGGGCGCATGAATTTCATCCGCTTCAGTGGGGAGAGCTTTATATATGGGTTCCTGGTCATGGCGGGAGTGGCGGTTCTGGGGCTGTTTATCATGGCTATTTTCCAGTCTATCGGCATTGATGCGGAGAGGTTTTTCGAACAATACCTGATTATTTACGGAATATGTGCGGCGGCTATGATCAGTATTTACCTGGCCGATGCCAAACGCAGTATTGTGGAGAATTTTGCCCCCATCCTGGCCAAGATATTCAGCCCGCTGTTCCTGGTAACCATGGTCAGTTTCCTGGCAGTTATGATCGCAACCGGGCAGAGCCCCTTTATGGAGCGCGAATTCTTAATCGCCTTTGACTTTATGCTGGGCATGATTCTGGGTTTGGTTCTTTATGTCATTTCCGCCCGGGATGTCAACCAGCCGGTCAATCTGTTCGATTATCTTAACTTGGTTTTGATATTGACCGCACTGGTTATTGATGCAGTAGCTTTGTCAGCGATTCTTTTCCGACTTACAGCCTTTGGCATCACCCCTAACAAAGCGGCGGCCCTGGGCGAAAACCTGGTTCTGCTGGGCAACCTGGCAGGTCTGGCCTGGTTATATATAGGGTATTTCAGAAAGAGATTAAATTTCGCCCGGCTGGAAAAATGGCAGACCGATTACCTGAACGTATACCTGGTCTGGACTGGATTCGTGGCCTTCTTATTTCCGATAATCTTTAAGTTCGTATAATCTTGACCGGGAATCAAATGCGTCAAACACAGGGACCAGCCGTATGGGGCGAAATCGCAGTCAGCTTTCCTTTGCGGGCATTTTACCTGCGTACCCCTTAGCTGTGCAGCTATAGATTTGAGAAAGATAACAAACAAAGCACAAGAATTGTCTCCATGTCTTGCTTATGGGAGTGTGTCCCCGAGTCTCATTTCAAAACGGGCTTGACACGGCTGCCGGGGCTAATGTCTTTACTGGCGTCTTTCACAATGATATCAGCTGCGGATAAGCCGGAAAGTACAACTATATGAGTGCTGTTACTCAAGCCCGTCTCAACCGGCTGGACGACAACCCGTTGGTCCTTTATTAAGAAGACCTCCTTGCTGCCGTTGGGGGTAGTGCGCACACTTTGCCGGGGAACGGTCAGTACGTTGGACTCCTGTTTGGTTTGTATGGCGATGCGCACCTCAAAGCCGGGCTGCAGGTTGCCGGTCTGTTCCAGGCTGATGATTACTGGCACGCGGCGCTGTATGACCCCCAGTGCGGATTGCTTTTCCTCGGCGCGGGGATAGATCTGGGTCACCCTTCCTTCAAGAACCTGCGTCCCCAGCACCGGCGCGTTTATGTTCACCGTCTGGCCTACTGCCACCTCGGCCAGATCATCGCTTAATATATGGGCTTTTAGCTCCAGCTTGTGGCTGGAAGCAATACTGGCCAGGAGTTGACCGGGCATGACATTTTGGCCTCGCTTAACATCCACACTGAGTATCTTGCCGGCAGCGGCTGCGGTGATGGTCAATTGCGCTTGCTTGCTGCGCACTTCGGCAAGGGTGCTTTTGAGCCCGCTTAGTTGAAGCTGTGCCGCCTGTTGCGATGACAACAGCTCTTTTTCGGTGCTTTCCAGTACCTTTACAGCGGCCAGGGCCTGCTCGTATTCACTCTGGCTGGCAGCCCCGCTCTGTAGCAGTAACTGGAGCCGTTCCAAGCTGCGGCGGGCTTCGCCCAACTGTATGCGGGTGCGCTCCAGGGCTGCGGATGCAGAATCAAAACCTGCCTGGGTCTGTACCATCTGCATTTCGGTCTGGGTGGCCTGTATGTCCAGGTCCGGATTTTCGAGGGATATGATAATTTGCCCGGCATTGACGTCCTGGCCCACCTGTGCCTCAATAGCTGCCACGCTGCCATTCTGCTGCGCATACAGCAAAAATTCGTTTTCAGCCTGAACCACGGCGGTATCCTCCACGGTGCGGGTAATCGCGCCCTGCTCAACCACCACCGCATCCACAGCAGTTACACCGCCCTGATAAACCGCTGTCCCAGCCATTACTGCAAGAATTAATGCGATGCCCCCGTACAACCAGCGTTTCTTTTTCATCTTCTCACCCTCGTCTCCCGTTTAATCCACATATTTTGACATCTCAATCATATCCAGGGATGAAAGCCCGCGGGTAGCCAGCCAGTACCCGGCCAGAATAAAACCCAGACCCACCAGCAAGCTGAGCACATAGCTTAACGGGGAGATGATCACCGGAAAGGTGAACATATCCGTGCTCACGCTGGATATATAGAAAACTGCCAGCCAGCGCCCGGTAGGAAGCCCGATTATGAGCCCCGGAACCGCCTGAATCAGGGTGTCTTTCAACATTAAGCCGGACACTTCGCCATGGGTGAATCCCAGAGTCAGCAGCGAAGCCAATTCCTTCTTGCGTTCATTGTAACTCATGACGATGGAATTATATATTATGGCCAGCCCCAGGATAAGGGAAAAAAAGATCATAATGCCTACAAACAGCATCGAACTCCCCATCAGGCTGGTAATATTATCGATCTCCTTCTGGCGGCTGGTAATTGAGTTTATTCCGGTTATTTCGCTTAGTTGGGCTTCAATGGCGGCAGAGCGTCCGGGATCGACCAACAGCATGCAGCCGGTTATTACATCTGCTTCGTGAAGCAGGCGATTAGCCTGGGATAAAGAGGTATAGCAGACGCTGCCGAATAATTGCCGGTTTATCGACACCACCGACAGCTCACTGATCATCGGCGCGCCCCGGTTAAAAGTGGTCTCGACGGTGATCAGATCCCCAACTTCGGCCCCTAGCTTGCGAGCGGTGATTTCTCCCAGTATGATGCCTTCCTCTGGAATTGCCATGGGGTTGCCCTCACTATCAAAGGGAGTTTTGAGTTGGTTGCCCTGTGCCTGGCCATTCACCACATCCTCGACATTACGCCCCTTGAAGTGTATTTTAACCGGGATTTCGATGAAGGTTTCAACCGAGTTGACCCCATCCAGGCGGGAGATTGCCAGCGTCTCGCTGCTTAACACCGGTTGGTCGAAACGCACCTGATAGTGGTACAGCATTTCTTTCTGATAATACTGCTTCATCATATAATCGATGGCATCATTCATGAAAAAAGATATCAACAGCAAAGAAACCGCCGCCACCACTCCGCCCACCGTAACCAGGGTACGCATACGGTTGCGAGCCACGGAGCGGAAACTCATCTTCCACAAAGGACTCAGCCGCCGCCACCAGAAAGGGAACCGTTCCAGGATATTCTGGGTGCTCTTGCCGGGTGGCTGGGCGCGCATGGATTCTGCCGGGTTGATGTTAACAATGGGCGCGGAGCCGCTCAATCCGGCTGCCATACCTACCGAAGCAGCCAGAATAAAGCTGTACATTATGATCTGAAAGTGGAAACCCTCCACATTGGGAAGATTAAAATAGGTGGCATATAACTGGTTGAGTGACCGGGAAAACAGCAGCCCCAGGATGCTGCCGGTTAAGGCTCCGACCGCGCTTATTGCCAGGGCATAACTGCAGTAATGGAACAAAACCGCCGCGTTGCTGACCCCCAGGCCTTTCATAATGCCAATCTGGGAGCGCTGCATGCGTATCATGCGGCGCAATAGTATAATCTGTATACTGGCGGCAATGGCGAGAAAGATAATTGGGAAGAATTTAGCCATGATGCGGCCGCTGGTCAGCTCGGAGTCCAGCAGAGAGTGGCTGAGCTGGTTTTTGCGGGGATAACTGGCCAGGTTGCCATAGGGAGAGAGCAGGTCTTCGATTTGTGACACGACAGCCTCTATATCAGCCCCGGGAGCGAACACCACCAGAATCTGGTTGACCTGTCCGGGCAGGTTAAATACCTCCTGGGCCTGGTTGAGGGGGATCATAAATATGCCGAAAGTCTTGGGATCGGGGACCATGCTGGACAGATCCTTGATGGCATATATGAATTCCGGCCCTATGGCCGTCCCCACCACCGTGAGGGGCACTTGCCGGCCTTCGGCGATTATCTCTACCTGCTCACCAAGATTCAGTCCGTTGGCTTCCAGATAAGCTGGGTCAAGCAGGGCTTCGGCGCCGCCATTAGCAGGGTAGGCTTCAAAAAGGCGGCCTTGTTTCAGGGCCACACTGTTGACCTGCCCGGAGAGCGGCAGGGGATAGGAGGTGAGACGGGCCGAGGCCCGGGAGCCATCTTCCTTTATAACCGCCACATCCTGCTGAATGCGCGCGGTTACCTTTTCCACTCCGGGAATGCCGGCGATCTGTTTGCCTACCCCTTCAGGGGCACGCACCACATAAAAATAGTGATCGGCGAAGTTGTTGTCATCGTAAAAACGTTCTTGAGCATATCCCAGGTTGGAATAGGTGGTGGACATGGCCACATAAAGGGATATGCCTATGGTTATCACCAGGGCCATGGCAAAAAACTGGCCTTTGTTGCTCCATATACCACGCCATAATTTGCGATACAAAACGTACATTACCACTCAATCCCTTCGGGGGAAGCCCGATAGGCATTGACCTGGATTTCCGCAATGCGGCCGCTGCTCATACGCACCACGCGATCGCCTATAGCTCCGATGGCTGCATTGTGGGTGACTATCACCACCGTGCTGCCGTGCCGACGATTTACATCCAAAAGCAGTTCCAGTATTGACTTGCCGGTCTGATAGTCCAGCGCTCCCGTCGGCTCATCACAGAGCAGAATCAACGGACGCTTCACTATGGCCCGGGCTATGGAAATGCGCTGTTGCTCACCGCCGCTAAGCTGAGCGGGAAAGTGGTCAAGACGCTCTTTAAGGCCCACCTGCTCCAAGACCTCAGCGGTAGAAAGGGGGTTATCCACCAGAGTAGCCGCCAGTTCCACATTTTCCCAAGCGGTCAGGTCGGATATCAAATTATAGAACTGGAATACAAAACCGATGTGGTCGCGGCGATAGGCGGTCAACTGATTATTGCTGGCCAAATGCAAGGCCTGTTGACGAAAAGACAACTCCCCGCTGCTGACTCGGTCCATGCCGCCGATGAGGTTTAATAGGGTGCTCTTCCCGGAACCGCTGGGACCCAGAATGACCAGTACTTCTCCGGCCAGGATATCGAGGTTGGTTGCCTTTAAGGCTTCCACTGTCACCTCGCCCATCACGTAGGTCTTGGTAACATCCTGCAGGTGAACTAGAACTGCCTCAGCCATGAGTTTCCTCCCCCTCAGTGCCGGTTGCTGTCAAGTTGAATTTACTCCTTCGTAATAGACCTGTCAATGGCAAATGGCATGGCAGCACCGGGTAATGGGGATTTAAAGAAATCGCTGGTTGCGGTCTTCAGACAGCCTGGGTTTGCGGTGGGGAGGAAGTGGTTATTTCAGGAATTTTGAGCGCGGCCAGCAGATTGATTACCGCAATCAGCGCAGCACTGATAAAGACCCATTGATAGCCTAATCCGGCCCATAACAGTCCTCCGCCGATTGGCACCGTCATGGAGACCATATGGTCCAGCGTAACCCCCATGGAAAGGGTAGGGGCAAGGTCATCGGGGGACTCGGCGATGCGGTTTAAATAAGTGGTGCGGGCCATATTTACCGCAAACAAGACCTGGTCAGCGATAAAACAGGCCATAACTACTGTCAGGGCGATGTCGGCGGGAAACCACAATGGGGCATAGGCGTAAAGTATGCAGATTATGATCAATCCCAGCGATTCGGCTACGATAATGCGCTTTTCGCCAATCCTATCGATAGCCCGGCCCAGGAGNNTGGCCGAAGAGGCGTATCAGCACCCAGGGGGCAAAGGTCAGGAAAATCTGTTTCCTGGCTCCAAAGAGAATATTTAATATGTAAAAAAGGCTGTATTTTTTCTTAAACAACAGGTAGCGTGGCGGCCTTTTGATGGGTTCGCCCTTGATGAGGAACATGCATACCGTGGCCAATAAAGCGCAGCTCCCGGCAATTCCAAATATGACCGCGAAAGAAAAATTCAACTTGCTCACGCCTACATAGACCAGCGAAGAGCCTAATAGGACCCCGGCAGCTTCCAGTCCTCCGACTTGGCCCAGCAGTTTGCCGGCCTGCTCTTTTTCCGCCAGGCGCAAGGCCAATGAGGAACGCATTACCATAAACAGGTGCGCCCCGGTGCTCCACAACAGCATCCACAACACCATCATGGTCATGCTGGGGGCCATGAAGCCCTGCCCCCACAATGAAACCGCTACCAACAGGGTCGCCACCATGGTTAGCCGGGTGTCCTTAAGAAAAAGCAGGATGGTGAAAACCACCACCACCAGAAAGCCTGGCAATTCCCGGGGGAACTCTAAAGCGCCTCGCGCCACTTCACCGAGATGATGGACTTGCGCCAGGTAATTGTTAAAGGAGGGATCGTACAGGCCGCTGTATATCCCCATCATCAGGCTGGCCAGGGAAAACAGCAAGAGTGACATATCATAAGCTCGCAGTTTCGTTGAGATCACCCCTCCTTGAAGATCCATACAGCCTATTGTACCTCCAGGCAGGTATTTAAAACAAGGAAAAAGGGTGAGGCATAGTGCCGAGGCATACCTGGGCACCAGGCTAAACCAAAACTCAGTGCGCGTATGTGCTTTTAGCGGATTAATTTAGCAAAGCTCGGGATTCCAAAGTGGACTTTTCAAAGGACACAGTATTACCGGCCAGAATTTCCTGGTATACGGATTGGTAGTCGCGGGCCATGCGCTCCCTGGAGAAACGGGCTTCCACCCATCGACGGCACTGCAGGCGCGGCAACGAGGCTACTTGAGGCATAATCGCGCAGGCTTCGGCAACGTTTTGCACCAGGAAGCCGCTTACCCCGTGTTTAATCACCTCGGGCATCGATCCTTTATTAAAGGCGATTACCGGAGTGCCGCAGGCCATGGATTCAACCACCGTCAGTCCAAACATCTCATTGTATGATATGGGGTGCAGCACCGCAAAGGCGTTTCTCAACAGTTCATCCCGTTTAGGAGGGCCTACCGAGCCTATATAAAAGATCTGCCGATTGTCTATATGCGGAGCGATACGTTCATTATAGTATTCTTTGTCCTGGATTATGCCGGCGATGAACAGTTTCATCCCTAATTGCAGGGCTATCTCAACCGCCTGCTCGGTCCCCTTGTCAGGATGGATTCGTCCCAGGAAAACCAGATAATCATCGGGCTTATCGTTGAATGTAAATTCATCCAGATTAATACCGTGATATACCGTCCTCACATAATTCAGGTCCTTGTGGCGGTCAGAATCGCTTATGGAAACATAGTAATTGTCGCGGTTGTACTCCCGAAAGACGGGCACTATCTTGGGCGAGGAAAAACCGTGTATAGTAGTGACCATCGGCGTATCGACCAGCCGGCTGAAGACCAGGGGGATGAAATCATAGTTATTGTGAATAATGTCATAACGATGCGCGTTCTCGAACAGGTGCGCGATATGCATGGCCTCCCAAACCTTAGGATCGATGTCCGGGTTTTCCTCATATGGATAGGGGCAGATATATTCCAGGCTGGCAGTGGTCTTAGAGTCTCCGGTGGCATAGAGAGTGACCTCATGCCCCATTTTGACCAGTTCTTCGGTCAGATTGGAGACAACCAGCTCCCAGGGGCCATAGTGGCGGGGAGGAGTTCTCCAAGCAATGGGTGACAGCATGGCTATCTTCATAATCAACCTCCGTGTAATTTTGTCTGCAGCAAATGTTCCTAAGAAAAGCAGTTATTAAACAAAATGCTGCGGCTTTAAGCCTTTATGCAGCCGGTATTGATCGTACATGGCAGACAAATGGCCAATAGGATTGGTGTAAAAATCATCCCGGACACAATTCCTCAGCCAGGGATGACGAACTTCCAAAGGACTCTGGGCAGGGATGTATTGCCTTTGTGCATGGAAAGCTTCGATAGCTGGTTTTGCAGAGTGATCCGATCTGAACAGTCCGAAGTAGCGCTCATGGATCCTGCGATCCAATGGGGGGCGATCCCAGAGACGAGGGTGATAATCAGCAAAACACCAGGCTATAGCACCCAGGCAATGCTCTTGCTGTAATAAGTCAACTGATTGACAATAAAAATCACGAGCCTGTTCTTCATTAAAGAGCGGGTATAGGCTCAAAACAGAAGCTTCTTCCCGCTCGCGGTTGCTGCGGCAAGTGGGTGCTCCAAATTCCTCTAACAATACTGGCTTGCCTCCCAGCCATTCGGTGATGGTTGCCAGGAAGGCTAAGGCATGGGCATCAAAAGGATCTCTAATCCAGGACAGGTAGGAAGGATAGCCATGCATGCTCAAATAGTCGCAGTAGTAGCCAGCATCCTGGGGCCACATACGGCGATCCTGTTCCAGGTCTTCGCTGTGCATACCGATGGTAACTGAATATCCAGGGCTATGCTGGTGAATGGTAGAAGTCATTATTTCCAGCCAGCGGCAGGCTGCATCCCGGTTAGGCGGAATAGCGAAATTGGAGTTTTCATTGCCCAGATCATAACCGAAAAGGGCCTCGTGCCCATGGATGTGATCGCACACTGCGGCTATCTGACAAGCCTGTGCCGAAATAACTTCCCCATCGGTGTAGCAGTCCCTTAACCCCCGATCTTTATAAGTTACCCCACCGGCATAAATGTCAAAGGGTTGAGGTTCAGAATGCTCGGCCAACATCCAGGCCGGCATCCAGTTAACTCCGCTCATGTGACCGCAAAAGAAGGTAGGCATTACCTTTAAACCCCGCGCTGCGGCTATGTCCAAAGACAACGCTAAATGCTGCAGGGCGGTGTCAGAAATCCGGTCAGGACGAGGCTGAAAGTCTTCCCAGGTCAGGAACAAGCGCACCAGTCCGAAGCTATGTTGCTGCAATAGTCTGAAATCCCGGTCAACCTCGACGGGATCGAAATTTTTCCACCAGTACATGGCTTTATGAATAGGCCAGTAATTAATACCCTGCAGAAAAGTGGCGTCATCTGACACGTTATCACCTCCGGCATACGGTTACAATTGCTATCCTTCCTCAGTGGTGGAGCTTTTATTCCCTATGTTTCTGCCGAACGGGGAGTTGGCAAAGAGCATTGGTGGGTATAGTATGCAAAAGCGGCATCAGCCGTAATATAACATCTGATTATGGATTATTATGTAGAGCGGTATTAATATATCTATAAATGTCTGATGTACCTTTAATATAGTAATTCTTCCATGAATTAAAAAATGACACAAGGGAAGCGTCCCCATGTGCGTCCCCATGTGTCAAATAAAAAGGCGGAGCATATGGCTCCGCCTTTTTTGCCTGAGTTAAATCGAATTACATGAGAGCTGCTTCGGGAACGTTGATAGCGCTCCGGTCGCCGGCCTTCATGGCCTTTTCGAATCCAAACACATCGGTTACATGGTTCATAATATAGAATCTGGCGCTGGCGATTTTGCCCTTGTAGAAGTTGGCATCAAAATGGTCTTCGCCTAGTTCGGCCAGTTTCTTGGCAGCTAACAAGGCCTGGGACAGCAACAGCTTGCCGCAGTATACTCTGGCGCCGGAATGCATAGTGCGGGTGGCGAAGAGCTGCTTCATCTGCTTGTCGCCTGCGGTCCAGGCGGCATTCATATCCACGATGTTCTGGAAGGAGGCAACCGCCTCGCCCAGCATAGCGAATTCATCGGCGAATTCATCGGTCTTCTCATTGGCTGCGAAGTCGACTATCTCTTGTACCCACTTCTTGAAGGGTTCGCCGCCATTCATGGTGAATTTGCGACCAGTGTAGTCCTGGGCCTGGATGAAGTTGGTGCCTTCCCAGATGCCATGGATAACACAGTCACGATACAGCTGAGCGCCGGCATACTCTTCCATGAAGCCGTAGCCGCCATGGCATTGAATGGCTTCACCTGTCAGGATTCTGGCCATGTCAGAGGAGTAAGCTTTGCACAGCGGGTTGTTGATGGCGAACATATTGCCATAGTATTCTCTTTCTTCCGGGGTGGCGGCGTCGACTTCTAGGTCGCGGAACAAATAGGAGGTGTAAATCAGAGCACGGATGGCTTCCATGCAGGATTTCTGATACATTAGCATGCGGCGTACGTCTTCGTGCTCGATGATGCGTACGCTGGGGCCTTTGGGATTGGTGGAATGTTTGCTCTGTACGCGCACTTTGGTGTACTCCAGAGCTGCATAATATGCGGAAGTGATGCAGCCTAAGGTGAACAGACCGGTGTTGAGGCGTTCCTCGTTCATGTAGGCAAACATCTGCGACATACCTACGCCACGGCCGTCAACCACTTCTTTTTCTCCTACCATCCAGCCATAGCAGTTGTCGTTTTCGCCCATGGCCAAGGTTAAGGTGGAAGAACCGTGAATGCCCATCTTATGTTCGATACCAACCGAAGTCACATCGTTCCAGGCACCCATGGAGCCATCTTCGTTGACCCAGAATTTAGGTACGATGAACAGGGAGATGCCGGCGGTGCCTTCTTTTGCCCCGGGGGTCTTGGCCAGCATCAGGTGAATGATGTTTTCAGCCAGGTCATGGTCGCCGGAGGTGATGAAGCATTTCTGGCCTTTCAGTTTGTACAGCCCGGGAGTATCGGTGGGCCATGCTTTGCTCTGCACAGCGCCGACTTCAGAACCCGCGCCTGGTTCGGTCAGGCCCATAGTGCCGCCCCACTCGCCGGTGAACATTTTGGGCAGGAACATATCTTTCTGTCTCTGGGTGCCATAGTCCTGCAGCACAGTGGTTGCGCCCTGGGTCAGACACCAGAACATAACGATGGCGGCGGAGGCAGCGGACTGCATCTCCAGAATGGGAGCATACCAGGACAGAGGTATTTTGCCATCGCCGCGGAATCCGAACTGGGGTCCCAATTCAGCTTCCATAACTGTTTTATAAACGGTCTTGAATACGTCGGGGGTTACTACGGCATGCTCATTGCCGCCCACAAAAGTAGCGCCGATTTCATCAGCTTCTTTGTTGGCCGGACACATAACATCGCGGCACACCTTGAAGTTTACATCCAGGAAGCTGTCGATGTCGTCAATCCCATAGTATTCATTGTAAGCGGGCAGTGATAAAAGCTTATCCATGGGCAGCCATTCTTTGATGACAAACTTAATGTCGCGCATGTTCATAAGAAATTGATTATGTGGCAATACAATTCCCTCCTTCTATTTGCTGGTGAGACATTATTCTTGGCCGAAACCAAATCGCATATGTCACCCGCCCGGCAGAGCCGGGCAGGCACAATTTCATAATTACATTTCAACGATCAGGGCGGTACCCATGCCGCCGCCGATGCACAAGGTAGCCAGGCCTTTCTTGGCTCCGCGTCTCTTCATCTCATAGAGCAGAGTGCAGAGAATACGGGCGCCGGATGAGCCGATCGGATGTCCGATGGCGATGGCGCCGCCGTTAACGTTAACACGGTCCATGATCGGGCCAAAACCAAGGTCTTTGCCCACTGCCAGTGACTGAGCCGCGAAAGCCTCGTTAGCTTCGATCAGATCCATATCCTCGATGGTCAGGCCAGCCTTAGCCAGGGCCTTGCGCACTGCCGGGACAGGGCCGATACCCATAATGCTGGGGTCAACGCCGCCGGAGGCATAGCTTACGATTTTAGCCATTGGGGTGATACCGAGTTCAGCAGCCTTGTCGGCTGACATAACCACAAGCGCGGCGGCAGCGTCGTTAATGCCGGAAGCGTTGCCAGCGGTTACGGTGCCGCCTTTTTTGAAGGCGGTGCCCAGTTTGGCAAGACCTTCCGCGGTGGTGCTGGGTTTGATATATTCATCGGAGTCAAATACGGTGTCTCCCTTTTTGCCAGGGATGACTACTGGTACAATTTCATCTTTGAATTTGCCGGCTGCCTGTGCGGCTGATGCCAGCTGCTGGCTGCGCAGGCCGAAAGCGTCCTGTTCCTCTCTGCTGATGTTGTACTGTTCGGCCAGATTTTCAGCGGTGATACCCATGTGATAGCCGTTGAAGATGTCGGTCAGTCCGCCGAATACCATTTCGTCAACCAGCTGTCCGGGGCCCATTCTGTAGCCATAGCGGGCTTTGGGAAGCAGGTAGGGGGCCATGGTCATGTTCTCAACGCCACCAGCCAGAACGATGTCTACATCGCCTGCTTTGATCAACTGGGCCGCCAGGCTGACTGCACGCAAACCGGAGCCGCAAACCTTGTTGATGGTGAAAGCGGTGACCTCTTTGGGAATGCCAGCGCCAATCATGCACTGGCGGGCGATGTTCTGCCCCAGGCCGGCCTGCAGCACGCAGCCGAATACGACTTCATCAACCTGTTCCCCGGTTATGCCGGCTCTTTTCAGAGCTTCTGCCATGACTATGGCACCCAGTTTGGCAGAACCAGTGTCCTTCAGGGTTCCGCCGAATGATCCCACAGGTGTACGGCATGCGCTTACGATTACGACTTCTTTAGACATTAAACAATTCCACCTCTCCTATTATTTTGTAAATAAAAAAACCAATTCCACCTTGATTTATTTTCCGGTGAAATTGGCGGCTCTCTTCTCTACAAAGGCATTCATGCCTTCTTTTTGGTCTGCTGTGGCGAAGCACAGCCCGAATATGTCAGCTTCGAATGCGATGGCGCGATCAATGTCGGTCTGCATTCCGCTGTCGGCCGCTGCTTTACAATAACGTACCGCAATCTGGCCTTTGGAAATAATGCGTTTGGCTATGTCTTTTACAGTCTGCATAAGTTCTTCTGCGGGCACCACCTGATTGACCAGGCCGATGCGCAGGGCTTCGTTGGCATCAATAACGTCTGCCGTATAAAGCAGTTGTTTGGCCATGCCGGGTCCGATCAGACGCGGCAGGCGCTGAGTTCCGCCGAATCCAGGGGTGATTCCCAGTCCGACTTCAGGCTGTCCGAATTTAGCCCGGAAAGATGCGATTCGGAAATCACAAGCCATGGCCAGTTCACAGCCGCCACCCAGGGCAAAACCATTGACAGCAGCAATGACCGGTTTTTCCAATAATTCGATACTGCGGAAAACCTGATTGCCAAGTGCCGAGAATGCTCTGCTCTCAGCAGCATTCAACGGAGCCATATAAGCAATGTCCGCTCCGGCTACAAAGGACTTGTCCCCGGCGCCGGTGATAATAAGGACATCAATGTCAGCATCTGCCGCGATCGCGACGATCGCATCTTTCAGTTCCAGCAGTGTAGCGGCGTTCAAAGCATTTAATGCTTTAGGTCTGTTGATGTACAGTGTCGCAAGCCTGTCTTCCTTTTCTAGTAAGATGTTTTCGTATGCCATAAGATTCCTCCCCTTCGTTGACTATCAAGTGGCGCTTCCACTTGGAACTCCTCCATCCCCCCTCTGTGTAACAGTTTTAAATACAGTGACATCGGGTACTTCTTCTCAAAAATATGTAGGACAGGATTTGCTCAGTGCCTGCCAGAACGTCAATATGACCTCCCGGCAAGATTGCCCGGGGAAAATACCCGAGCAAAAACCCTTATTGAGCAATTCCCGATTTAGGGTCAAAAAACCTTCTATTGAAATCACTGACGAACGCAGTTTCAGAAAATTCTCATGAAATTTAGCCGTGCTTGTATATGTTAAGACGAACTAATCTTTGCCAGGGGACTGGTTGGGGTATTCTCTCTACAATTCAATGAATTCTTTCTCTCTATGTTGGGACGGATACTAGATGATTATGATTTGCACCATGCCGCAAATTATATTACAAACTATACTATATATGATATAACAGGTATAACAATTTTGGAAGGCAATAACTGGATTATACTGTAAATTCCTAAAAGGAGAAATTAATTATGTTTCCTCTGCGCGACAGCACACCGAGCAGCCGTTTCCCAGTCGTCACGGTCAGCATCATCTTATTGAACCTCTTGATATTCTATTTCGAAAGCGGACTGACCGAGCCGGAATTGAACGCCCTGATATATAATTTCGGATTGGTACCGGCTTATGCCCGGCAAGGTCCTTTTAACCTTTCAGTATATATTCCATTCGCGACCTCAATGTTCCTGCATGGAAGTTGGATGCATGTGATTGGAAATATGTGGATGCTCTGGCTATTCGGGGATAATGTGGAGGACTGTATGGGCGGCTTGAAATTCCTGCTATTTTACCTGGGAACCGGAGTTGTGGCGGCCCTGGCCCACTTCTATACTGATCCTCAGTCAACCATGCCTGTGGTAGGGGCCTCAGGCGCGGTTGCAGGCATTATGGGCGCTTATTTCCTGATGTTTAAGAAAGCCCGGATTTTGACATTCATTTTCCCCTTCTTCTTAATCACCATACCGGCGTGGTTTTTCCTGGGAGTGTGGGCGTTTAGCCAACTGTGGAGCGGGGCAACCGCTTTAATGCACAACACCGGTAACAGCGCTCAAATAGCCTTCTGGGCGCATGTGGGCGGTTTCGCTGCCGGGATGGTTTTATACCGCATCTTTCTTAAACCCGGAGCCCGGCAGCAGATAGCCAACAGTTAAGCGCGGGCGCTCTCCAGGGTTTCTTGTTTCTTGCTCAGCAAGCGGTCGATGTGCTCATTGGCGAAACGCAGTCCCTCATCACTGCTCTGCAGGAAATAGATGGTATTCTCGATCCTTTCCTGACTGGCTTTTATTTCGTGCCAGTGGCGTTCTTCTTCAAATAAATTCATGCAGTCCTGAAGGTCTTCGGCCCTTCCGGTTTCAAGATACTTTTTGAAGGTGCTCAGGGTTTTGTGATCCTGATAGGAGCCGTGCACCGGGGAACGGGATATTACGGAGTTGTAGAAAGCCAGCATTTGCCTGGTATTGCCCAGCTTGGCTTCCGCCTCGGCCATTTCCTGCAGGCAGGTCTCGCGGAAGTCATCACCGCATTGCAGCCATTTTTCCAGCGTGTCTTTGTAGCGCTCACAGGCCTTTTCGTATTCCCGGTAGCGCAGCAGATATATCTTCATATGGTGGTTATACCGGGTGCATTCCTCCTGGTATTTCTTGCTGGAGCGTTTCAAAATGCTCTGCAGGGGAATCAGGCTATCCCGGTTGTTTTCTGGCTTGGCTGGTTTGTCCGGGATAATGTCGGGCTCCGGTGGCAGGACGTCCTCCCGCGAAATGATTGCCTGGCGATGTTCAATAAGCTTTTGCAGATAGTGCTGATGGCGGTTCAGCTTCTCCATTTCCTGCAGGCTTAAGAGGCACATATCGATATCGCGCAGCAATTCATCGCGGCTTTTGATGCCTTTTTTTTCTTTTTTCTTGGGTTTCAGATACAGACTGACCTCCTCCAGCATAGCCGGAGTCTCGCGCAGGGCGGTGATAGCCGCAAAGTCCTGTACCATAAGCAATTGGCTGCTATCCGGTTTATCTTTGCAAAAATAAAAGCGCGTATTGGTGGCCGGGAAATAATAGGGGCCGATGGTGTTAAGGTATTCATTGCCCGCCAGAGTTTCCACCCCTTCGACAGCGTCTAGAAAACTGTCCCACAGATCGAGCCACAGCTTGCAGGGTGTGCGTCCCCTGGCCCCGTTCTTGGCCAGATCCCGGGTTTGCTGATAAACATCCAGGGTTATTTTAATATGAGAGTCATAATAGTAAAACAGCACATCCTGCGGAGGATATTGTATGATTAGAGATAGATCCATATAGTGCACATCATCTTTGTGCAGAAAAGTAAAAAACATAACCACAAACCCCCTTTAGTTTCTTACTAAGATTTCTATATTTTGCCATTTATTCCTTCTTTAAGGGGATGATAATTTAACATCAATATTTTACATAAACTCGACTTTTTTGTAGTAAAGAGGTGAAAAAATATGAATCAAGACAAATACCGTCTTCCCTGGTTTGTAGACCAGATGCAGCGATTTGACGGTGAACTGTATCGTTTATCGGCTGACAGCGTACAGGCCGCCATGGCTCCGGGGGCGTTGGATGTTAAGACCAAGCTCCTCATAGTGCTGGCTCTGGATGCATTAAAAGGGGCTGCTCAGGGGGTTGAAGCGGTGTCAGCGCAGGCCCGGGCCGCTGGAGCAGCTGATGAAGAGATCCGGGAAGCCCTGCGACTGGCCTATTATGTCAGTTCCATGGATGTGGTCAAGACCAGTCTGAAGGCCTGGGGAGAATAATACCGAATTAAGGAGCAATCGATGTTCAAAGCTGTTTTGTTTGACCTGGATGGAACTCTGCTGGATATAGATATGAACATCTTCCTCAAGCACTATTTTGAGACCATGACAACAATGGCGGCTCAGTCAGGATTTGCTAATCACCGCCAACTGGCGGGGCAGGTATTCAAATCTACCGGGGTTATGATCTCCGACCGCAATCCGGCGACCACCAACCAGGATATTTTCATGAGTGATTTCTATGCCTCCTGGCCATATCCCCGCCACCAATTCGAACCCTTCTTTGACCATTTTTATCGCGAGGGCTTTCCTCGTCTGAGCTATTTATGCCGTCCCATCAAGGGTGTGCCAGAATTGATACATTTTCTGACAGACAAAGGAATGAAACTGGCGGTGGCCACCAACGCGGTGTTTCCCTTAACCGCACTGGAACAGCGGCTGACATGGGCGGGCCTTGATCCTTCGCTGTTCGAACTGATAACCTCCTTTGAAGTGATGCATTTCTGTAAACCGCATCTGGAATATTACCTGGAGATTTGCGAAAAGCTTCAGGTAAAACCCCGGGATTGTATGATGATAGGCAATGACGTGGGCGAGGACATGGTGGCTCAAAAGTTGGGAATGAAAACCTGCCTCATCGAAGACTATGTAATCGATGCGGGTAATGCCGATTTAGAGCCTGCCTGGAGAGGCAAAATGAGTGAATTCATGTCTTATGCCAGTGATCTGTTCAGGTAGACCTGGCCTGCTCTGATTGCGTGATTAGTAAGGAGGAATGCATTATGACGGCCAAGAATAAGAAACCCAAGGTTTTGACCGAGAGGGATCTGCTCAAGATTGAAATTGCCAAAGAGATGGGGATTTGGGAACAGGTGCAGAACGAAGGCTGGGAATCCCTCAGCAATGCCGTGTGCGGAAAAGTAGGCGGCCTGATGAGCAAGAGACTGAGGCATGCAACTCGTCATTAGGGCGGTCTGCTCCATAAGGTGGACAGCCGACTCCAGCGGTCTTTTTTAAAATCGAGGTAGACAATGAAAATCCACGAGATAATGACTGGGGACCCTATCGTATTAAGGCCTGATCAGACCTTAACCGAAGTCCTGAAGATATTTGTCGACAATAAGATAGATGGCGCGCCGGTTGTGGACCACCATCACCGACTAATAGGGCTTTTCACCAAAAGCCATATTTACCGCGCAACTCTTAACAGTGCGGATGAGGCAGTCACGGTAGGAACACTTATGACTCGGGATGTCTATGCCGGACATCCCGAGGATGATTTTGAAAATGTGGTAACTCCGATGGTCCCTCGCTTGCCGGTGGTTGACGCCAACAATAGAATAGTTGGCATGGTCACCAGAGGGGATATCGCCAATGCTTTTTTCAATTCCTATCAGAATATCTCCCGGGAATTGGACGTTATCATCGACTCTACCCACAATGCCATTATATCTATAGATGAATATGGCAATCTGAAGGTTTTTAACCAGTCCGCCGAAGCAGCCCTGGGCCTGAATGCCCGTGATGTAATAGGCAGGCATATCACCGAGATAATCCCCAACAGTGGCTTGCTGAACGTGATGAAAAAAGGCCAGGTAGAATTGCTGCAAAAAATCACTATCAATGGCCGGGATTTTATCTCCAACCGATCGCCCATCATAAAAGACGGCCGCTCCATCGGAGCGGTTGCCGTCATGCACGATATTTCTGAGATTGAGAAGATATCCCGGGAATTGCAGGTGGTGAGAGAGTTAAATGAGGAACTGGACGCTATTATTGAATCTTCTTTTGACGGACTTTACATCACCGACGGCAACGGAATAACGCTGCGCTTAAACAAGGCTTTCCAGATGATCAGCGGAGTCAAGCCAAACGAATTCATACACCGCAGTGTGGAGGATATTGAAGCCGAAGGGGTGGTGAATCAGTCGGTTACCAAACTGGTTCTGGAAAGACGCGAATCGGTAACCATAAACCAACAATATAAAACGGGAAGAACCGCCTTAGCAACCGGCAACCCGGTATTCGATAAAGAGGGCAACCTGTTCAGGGTGGTATGCAATGTGCGCGACATCACCGAATTGAATATGCTCAAACAGCGGCTGGAGCAGGTACAGGGGCTTTCCGAGCTTTATGCCAGCGAACTCAGCAGCCTGCGCATCAAATATGCCAGCCCGCTGCGACTGGTAGCCAATTCGGCGCCGATGCGCAAAATGCTGGAAATGGTCTTAAGAGTGGCCCATGTCGAATCCACCATACTCATTACCGGTGAATCCGGAACCGGTAAAGAACTTATCGCGGAGATTATTCATGAAAACAGCCCCTGCCGCCAAGGCCCTTATCTGAAACTGAACTGTGGGGCCATACCCGAGCACCTCCTGGAATCGGAATTGTTCGGTTATGAAGGCGGCGCTTTTACCGGGGCCAGAAGGGAAGGCAAACCTGGCTATTTCGAATTGGCCGCTGGTGGAACGCTTTTCTTGGATGAGATTGCCGAACTCCCGTTAGGCCTGCAAGTAAAGCTCTTACGTGTCTTGCAGAGCAAGGAAATCACCCGGGTGGGAGGAACCAATGCCTTCAGCGTGGATGTGCGCATAATCGCCGCCACCAACCGGGATCTGATGGAATTGGTTAAGAGCAAGATGTTCAGGGGTGATCTTTATTATCGTCTCAATGTGCTTCCTATTTACGTACCTCCGCTGCGGGAGCGCAAGGATGACATCCCCAGCCTAGTAGCCTATTTCATGAAGGCCTGCAATGAAAAATATCAACTGGCCAAGCGCGTGTCTCCCGAAGTGATAGAAATCTTTATGGAACATAACTGGCCCGGCAATGTGCGTGAACTGGAAAACCTTATCGAACGTCTGGTGGTCATAACCGCAGGCGATACCATAACCTTGGCGGATATGCCGGCCCATCTGTTTCCTGAGTCAGCAATTGAAAGGGACACTGAAGCGCCGCCAGTATCAGTTTCGGCTATCGTACCCTTCAAGGAAGCGGTGGAAAGCGTGGAAAGACAGATACTGGAACTGGCTTATGGAAAATTCGGCAGTGCGCGTCAAATAGCCCGCGAGTTGCAGGTAGACGTATCGACCATCGTCCGCAAAGCAGCCAAATATGGGATTGCTACCCATCAGAATGGCAGGCCTTAGTGTTGCAGCAGCGCAAGCAGTGTTGCGCTAGAGCAACAGCGTCGAAAAAAGAGATAATGTCACGAAGGTGTGGGAATTAAATCTATCCATCAAAGATGTTTTGCAATTTTTCGTGATTTGAGAAGTTAATATATATTCATGCCTTATAAGCATCCAACCCAGCGTTGCATTATTGCAACGCTGGGTTTTGATTTGGCAAGGCGCCAATAATTGGCGTGCCATGAACTATGCCAGCAAAGGGGCGATTTGCGGTGGCGCTCATGTACAGACGGTATGCATTTTGCATATATCGGTTTCTATAGATATTTGTACTTTATGCACCGAGGTGACAAATGCTTTGAAGCTCAAAGATATTATGACTGCCAATCCTATTGTGGTGAGAGCGGATTGCACCATAAATGAAGTGATAGAGATTTTCCTGGAAAACAAAATTGACGGGGTGCCGGTGGTGGATGAGGAGCACCGGCTCATTGGTCTGTTCACCAAAGGGCATATTTACCGTGCCATACACCAGTCAATGGCGCTGGACTCCCCGATCAGCACTCTCATGACTCGAGAAGTTTTCACGGGAAGACCTGAGGATGATTTCGAGGATGTGGTCACCCCTGCGGTGCCGCGCCTCCCGGTGGTGAACGCGGAGGGCAGGGTGGTGGGCATTTTGACCCGCGGCGACATAGCTAATGCCTTCTTTAATTCCTATCAAAACATTTCCAGCGAGTTGGAAACAATTATAGATTCCACCCATAATATGATCATTTCGGTGGATGAAAACGGCATCATCAAGGTATTTAACCGCTCTGCGGAAAGACTGTTGGGCTTGGGGCCGGAAGTCATAGGCCAGCATATTCTGGATATCCTGCCCGCCAGCAGGCTGATGGAGGTTATACACACTGGCAGGGTGGAATCCATGCAGAAGATTGCCATGCGGGGGAAAGAGTTTGTCTCCAACCGCAGCCCCATCACCAAGGACGGCAAGATCATGGGCGCGGTGGCAGTTTTACAGGATTCATCGGAGCTGGAGAAAATTTCTCAAGAGCTTCACTATGTCAAAGAACTGAATAAAGAGCTGGATGCCATCATCGAATCTTCTTTCGACGGTTTATATATAACCGATGGCCGGGGCATCACCCTGAGGTTGAATAAAGCCTTCGAGATGATCAGCGGCATAAACGGCCACGAATTTCTGGGCCATAATGTGGACGACATTGAACGAGAAGGCATTGTATCTGAATCGGTAACCAAATTGGCTTTACAGCGGCGCGAACCGGTAACCATAATCCAGAATTATAAAACCGGCAAAATCACGCTGGCCACAGGAAATCCGGTCTTCGATAAGAACGGCGACATCTTCCGAGTGGTATGCAATGTGCGCGATATCACCGAACTCAATATGTTAAATGAAAAGCTGGAGCGGGCCCAGGGCCTCACTCAGCATTATGAGAGCGAGCTGCGCTCTCTGCGTATGCGGTACGCGTCTCCCGAACGCCTGGTGGTCAATTCGGCGGAGATGCGCAAAATGCTCGAAATGGTAGTGCGTGTCGCCCAGGTTGAATCTACTATTCTCATCAGCGGGGAAACCGGCACCGGCAAAGAACTCATCGCCCAGATCATCCATGAGAACAGCCCCTGCAGGAAAGGCCCGTTCATAAAGGTCAACTGCGGGGCCATTCCCGAGAATCTGCTGGAATCCGAACTATTCGGATATGA
Source organism: Syntrophomonas sp. UBA4807 (assembly GCA_002402575.1). Lineage (GTDB taxonomy): Bacteria > Bacillota > Syntrophomonadia > Syntrophomonadales > Syntrophomonadaceae > DTU019. The sequence continues at coordinate 4,625 of DHGD01000061.1, read as the reverse complement.
AAACGGGGCCTTCACCGGCGCCCGCAAAGAAGGCAAACCGGGCTTTTTCCAACTTGCTTCCGGGGGCACTCTGTTCCTGGATGAAATCGGGGAGCTTCCCCTCGGGCTTCAGGTCAAGCTGTTGCGCGTGCTGCAGAGCAAGGAAATAACCCGGGTGGGGGGCACCGCCCCCATAGAGGTTGATGTACGCATTGTAGCCGCCACCAACCGTGACTTGATGGAAATGGTGCAAAGCAAACAGTTTCGCGGTGATCTGTATTACCGGCTTAATGTGCTGCCCATTTATGTGCCGCCTCTAAGGGAACGCAAGGATGATATCCCCAACCTGGTAGTTCACTTTGTGCAGCTCTTCAATCAGAAATACCAGCTCACTAAACGCATCGCCCCGGAGGTGATCGAACTGTTCATGGAGTACGACTGGCCTGGCAATGTGAGAGAACTGGAGAACCTGATCGAACGGCTGATAGTTATCACCCCGGGCGATGTGGTAAACTGGCAGGATCTGCCCGCTCATATCACCAATGAACCGGTTGAGGCGCTGTGCGACCGCGCTTCACAGGTGACCGTTTCGGGCATCGTACCGCTAAAAGATGCGGTAGAGAGTGTTGAAAAACAAATCCTCCAACAGGCTTATGCCAAGTATCGTACCACTCGTCAGATGGCTGCCGAGCTGAAGGTGGATGCCTCAACAATCGTACGCAAGGCCGCCAAATACGGAATTACCCCTGGTCAGACGCCCCCCCAGCGCTTGTTGCAATATTGAAACAGATGCTGCAATTGCGCAACAGAATCATGTTATTTTCAGCAGGGTTGTGGCAAATTAGGCCTTAAAACGAGGACAGGGTATTCGGTTACAGTAATACCGCCATAGCAATAATGCAACAAAAACCAATAAATAAACATCCATAACTGCTAAATATAATATAAGCCTGTTGCTTTTGCGCAACAGGCTTATTGTACTTTCTGCCCGTCGGGCTTCTTTAAAAAATATTGGCAGACCATGTAAACTCGCATTGGCCGGCATCGCTGCATATCCCGTCCCAATGGTGGCATGCAAGTTGCATTAAAAAGTAGTCAGGCAGGTAGTTTTACGACTCTCAGTTACCCAACTTTCCTCTTATGATTTTTTATACCGTGTTGCCTGCCGGTGATCTTGCCCGAACTCAGGTGGATTCACCGCAGGCAATACCCCCCTTTTTTAACTGACCTTATATAGATAAATAGTCGCAGCCTTAATTTAACGCTAGTATCGCAAGCCGTTTTAATATGGGTCCCACCTGTCGGGGCCTTAAACCCCGGCAGTTAGGGGCTCAGTACCGAGGGAAGCAGCAGTTGGTTACTCGGCATTAGGAGGGCTGAAGTCAACACAGGGAGGAGGGATGCATCCAAAGCGGTGGGGAAGGTTTCAGTTAGTCATTAAAGGCCGATATTGCGAGATAAACAAGAAGGAGTAAAGGAGGCTACCAATTTGTCGGATTTTGTACAGAAATTAGAAATGAAAAGGGCTGATTACCCCAAAACAGTGCCAGTAATTCCGTTCGGAGAAAGAAAGCCGGACTATTCAGGAATGGGCAAAAAGATCAAAAACCCTTATGCCAAACTGCGTGAAGTGGTTTGCGTAGCAGCTGCCAGAACTCCCTACGGTGTAATGGGCGGCAAATTAAAAGAATATGACGCGCCGCAGCTGGGCGCTCTGGCAATTAAAGAAGTAATGCGCCGCGTGGAGGGCAAGGTCAAAGGCGAGGATGTCGACTACGTCTATATGGGTGAGGTCGTTCCCGCCGGCGTAGGTCAGGTCCCCAGCCGCCAGGCCACCATTCTGGCGGGGCTGCCGGTATCGGTGCCTTCCATCACCATCAACAAGGTTTGTTCTTCAGGCATAAAGACCATTGACTTGGGAGTGCAGTTTATCAAAGCCGGCCGCGGTGATATCGTTATTGCGGGTGGCATGGAAAGCATGAGCAACTGCCCGTATTCTTTGCCTGATGAGAGATTTGGCGGCCGCATGGGGCTCCCCAACGGCAGGCTGGTCGATTTGATGGTTTATGACGGCCTTTGGGACGCCTTTTACAACCGTCACATGGCCATCCATGGATCAGAAGTATCTGATGAATTCGGCATCACTAGAGAAATGATGGACTGGTGGGCGTATCTTTCCCAGACCCGGGCTGTGGATGCCATGACATCCGGGCGTCTAGATGATGAGATATTCCCGGTGGAAATCAAAAAAGGCAAAGAAGTAATGAGCAAAGACGAAGGACCGCGCCCTGGCACAACTATTGAAGCGCTTGCCAAACTGCCGCCGGTATTTAACCACAAGAGCACTGTTACCGGTGGCCCGGGTAGCGTGACGGCCGGCAATGCACCGGGTGTCAATGACGGCGGTGCTGCGGTGATGCTGATGAGCCGTGAAAAAGCCGATGAGTTAGGCCTCAAGCCTCTCTTTACCATCGTGGACTATGCCGAAGTTTCACAGCAGACCAAAGATATCGCCACTGTGCCTGGCCTTTCCATGAAAAAGCTTTTGGAGCAGAACGACATGACCACGGCTGACCTTAAACTGGTGGAAGCTAATGAAGCCTTCGCCGCGGTGGTTCTGGTCAGTTGCATGAAGGTGCTGGGCATGAGCAAAGAAGACATGGAAGCCAAAGTCAATGTGAACGGCTCAGCTATCGCTTATGGACATCCGATCGGATCTTCCGGCGCCCGCATCCTCATGACTCTGGGTTATGAACTGAAACGCCGCGGCGGCGGATATGGCGCCTGCGGAATATGCTCCGGCCACGCTCAGGGCGATGCCATGCTGATCAAGGTCGAGCCATAAGGTATGTTCTCAAAGAATATATTGATTGAAATACAAGGAGGCGAATTTTGTGGAGATTAAAAAAGTAATGGTAATTGGCGCCGGACAGATGGGCAACGGCATCGCGCAGGTGTCTGCTCAGACCGGCTGGGAAACTGTCCTTTATGATATCACTATGGAACTGGTTGATAAGGGCTTGGCCAATATCGCCAACAACCTCAAACGCGATGTGTCCAAAGGCAAACGCACTGAAGAAGATATGGCTGCCATAATGGGCAAGCTCAAACCGTCCACTTCGCTCAACGATGCCGCTGATTGCGATCTGATTATAGAAGCCATCGTAGAGAACTTCGACATCAAGAAAAAGGTGTTTGAGCAGCTGGACGCTATCGCTCCGGCACATGCCATTCTAGCCACCAATACTTCCTCGCTGCCCATCACCCAGATTGCCGCCACCACCAAGCGGCCGGCCCAGGTCATCGGTATGCATTTCATGAACCCGGTGCCGGTGATGAAACTGGTCGAGGTGGTCAACGGGCTCGGTACCCTGCGCGAAGTCACCGACACGGTCGTTACCCTTTCCAGGGAACTGGGCAAGACCCCGGTCGTCGTGAATGACTCGCCCGGGTTCGTCTCCAATCGCGTGCTGCTGCCGATGATAAACGAGGCGATATTCTGCCTTGAGTCCGGAGTGGCCGACAAGGAGGCCATCGACACCGTGATGAAACTGGGCATGAACCATCCCATCGGTCCGCTGGCGCTTGCCGACCTTATCGGCCTCGACGTCTGTCTTGCCATCATGAACGTGCTCTACAGCGACATCGGGGATTCGAAGTACCGTCCCTGTCCGTTGCTGAAGCGGATGGTGGCGGCCGGGTACCTGGGGCGTAAGACGGGAAAGGGGTTTTACGACTATAAGAAGAGTTAGCAGGTAGGAGGTAGCAGTTAGCAGTCAGGCATCGTTCCCGGTCGCACTCCTAACCGCTAACTCCTAGCACCTAACTCCTCGCCGATGGAAACCGCCGCTGCCCGCAAGGTCCTCACCGTATCCCAGGTCAATCAGCTTGTGGCCGGGATGCTCGGGGAGTACTTCTCCGATGTCTGGATTGAGGGCGAGGTATCGAACTTCAAGGCCTATGCGTCCGGACACCTCTATTTCGCGCTGAAGGACGAGGGTTCGCAAATCCAGGCAGTCTGCTTCCGCCATTCGGCCCAGCGGCTGAAGTTCCGGCTCGAGGACGGCCTCGCGGTCATCGGCCACGGCCGGCTCGAGTTATATCAGCCGACCGGCAAGTATCAGATAATCCTCGACACTATAGAGCCCAAAGGCCTGGGCGCCCTGCAGAAGGCGTTCGAGCAGCTCAAGCGGAAGCTGGAGAAGGAAGGCCTGTTCGCGGCCGAACGGAAGCGGCCCCTGCCGGCATTGCCCCGCACCGTGGGCATCGTGACTTCACCTTCGGGCGCGGCAATCCACGATATGCTCAGGACTTTGCGGCTGCACAAGGCGCCGGTGCAGGTCGTCCTGTACCCGGCCCAGGTGCAGGGCGAAGGTGCAGCCGAGCAGATCGCCGAAGGTGTGGCAGCTCTCTGTGCCCGCTCCGACGTCGACGTCATCATCGTCGGCAGGGGAGGCGGTTCGATTGAGGACCTCTGGTCCTTCAATGAGGAGGGCGTGGCGCGGGCCATCGCCGCGGCGCGGGTCCCGGTGATTTCCGGGGTCGGGCACGAGACCGACTTCACGATTGCCGACTTCGTCGCCGATGTGCGCGCGGCGACACCGACTGCGGCGGCGCAGCTCGTGGCCAGGACGTGGGAGGAATTC
>DHGD01000104.1 GCA_002402575.1 Syntrophomonas sp. UBA4807 | reverse complement strand
ACCCCGCTATAGTGGACATCTTCATGAAGCAGATGGGGGCCGGTTGATAAAATCAGACAGACAGAAGGCCGTCAGGCGAGCCTGACGGCCTCTTTAGTTATAAGAATCTATATCAGACGGATAAATCCGCTCTGCGTCTGTACAATGCTTTCTCATTTTAAGCATAAAATTTAAATTACACTGTTATATTTAGGTCAAGATGTTTTGCGTATATCAGCCTTGAAGCCGATGAATATCACTCAAAGCCTCAGTCCGACATTGAACAGCATAATGCCGCAACTGTGCTATAATTAGTTGCGAACAAAAAAGGAGGTTCATTATGGACCAGGAAAATAAGGATACTATTGAAAAGATGCGCCAGCTGATCGAGGAAAAGAAAAAGAAAAACGCCTCCCCGGGCAAATCCCGTCGCGGCGGGGAGAGCGGCTTTTTCGGCTCCCATCCCGGCAACAAGAGACAGAAAAAGGGCGGTCTGCCTCCTAAGTAGAGAAGGGTTGAAATTAAATGAAATCACTGGTTTTAGCAGAAAAGCCCAGTGTGGCCCGGGAGATAGCCCGGGTATTGAAATGCCCTAACAAAGGCAAAGGCTTTCTTGAGGGCGACCGCTATGTGGTTACCTGGGCTCTGGGGCATCTGGTCACTCTGGCCGAACCGGATGATTATGACCAAAGCCTCAAAGAGTGGCGCATGGAAGACCTGCCGATGCTGCCCGGCAAAATGAAACTGAAGGTAATCCGGCAGACCTCGCAGCAGTATCAGGCCGTTAAGGCCTTGATGCGCCGCGCGGATATTAAAGACCTGATAATTGCCACCGATGCCGGTCGTGAAGGCGAATTGGTGGCGCGCTGGATAATGGCTATGGCCCAGTGGAAAAAGCCGTTCTACCGGCTGTGGATATCCTCCCAGACCGATGCTGCCATTGCTGAGGGTTTTTCCAAACTACAGCCCGGTAAAGCCTTCGATAACCTCTATGATGCCGCCGTGTGCCGGGCTGAGGCCGACTGGCTGGTGGGGCTTAATGTAACCCGCACCTTAACCTGCAAGTTCAATGCTCAGCTCAATGCCGGCCGGGTGCAGACACCGACCCTGGCCATGATGGTGCAGCGCGAAGCAGAAATAAAAAACTTCAAACCGAAGGACTATTTCACCATCCGGGCTGATTTCGGCGCTTATTACGGCGACTGGCGCAACTCAGGCGGCGGCCGGCTTTATGATATTGCCACCGCCCAGGCTATAGCCGGGCGGGTCAGCGGGCAGACCGGAGTTATCAAAGAGATGAAAACCGAGTCCAAACAAGAACCGCCCCCCTTAGCCTACGACCTCACCGAACTGCAGCGTGATGCCAACCGCCGGTTAGGCTGGTCAGCCCACAAAACCCTGGCAGTCTTGCAGGATTTATATGAAAAACATAAACTGGTGACCTATCCGCGCACCGATTCACGTTATATCAGCAGTGATATAGTCCCCACCCTGCCTGCCCGTTTGGCGGGGATGAACCGGGGACCCTATGAGGCCCTGATAAAACCCCTGTTGGTTCAAAAGCTCTCCCCTGGCAAGCGTTTGGTGGACAACAGCAAGGTAAGCGATCACCATGCTATAATCCCTACCGAGCAGGCACTGCGATTAAACAGCCTGGATGATGAGGAAAAGCGGCTTTACGACCTTATCGCGCGGCGCTTTGTGGCGGTCTTGTACCCACCCTGGCGTTATGAGCAAACCAACCTGGTCACAATGGTCAACGGGGAGTCGTTCCATTCCCGGGGACGGCTGGTGACAGACCCCGGCTGGAAGGCGGTACAAGCTGCCTCGGCGGACAATAATGAGCCGGATGAGGAGCGGCTGCCAGAGCAGACCTTATCAGCACACCGACAAGGTGAAGCAGTTAAAGCGCAGAGCTGCAGAATCGATAAACACAAGACCAAACCCCCGGCGCGCTACAATGAAGCCACGCTGTTGACCGCCATGGAACACTGCGGCCAATGGGTGGAAGACGAGGAGCTGCGCGAGTCCATCAAGGGCAGCGGACTGGGCACCCCGGCCACCAGAGCGGAGATCATTGAAAAGCTGATTCACGCCAGTTATATTGAAAGGCACGGCAAAGAGCTGACGCCCACCTCCAAAGGCATACAATTGATCGGACTGGTGCCCGAGGCCTTGCGTTCACCGCTATTAACCGCTAGTTGGGAACAGCGCCTGGCCGACATCGCTAAAGGCAAGGCTAAAAAATCGGCCTTTATCGAAGACATCCGCCGCGACACCACGGCTCTGGTGGAAGCGGTCAAGAACTCGGCCACTACCTACCGGGCTGACAATGTAAGCAAGAGCAAATGCCCGCAGTGCGGCAAATTCATGCTCTTGGTGAATGGCAAGCGCGGTCGTCTGCTGTCCTGCCCGGACCGGGCCTGCGGTTACCGCCAGCCCGAAAAAGAAAATCCTTACGGCCATAAAGGTAGCAACCGGGCCACCCAAAAGCTGATCTCTCAGTACAGTGACAAGGAAGAACTGGGAACCAACCTGGGAGACCTCCTCAAGGCCGCATTGGCCAAAAAGCAGGAGGAGAAGTAGGCGCGTCGCCAGAAGTCCTGGCTGGACATCTTTAACCCGGAAGCTATGCCCTGGAGCGGCAGCCGCGAGGAAATCCCCAGTCCCAACAGCCGCTCGCGCCAATTCTGGAATTGGCCTCGCTTGAGGCAATGGAACTGCCGCACACCCGGCACGCGCCTTGAAGAGCCAAAGGGCAAGTGAGCCAGGCATCAAAGTTATCAGGAAAATTATCGGGTTCAAATTATAGCTGAGACGAAATCCGATTAACGGTATTAGAATTTTTCGAAGCGGCTGCCGGGCGCTCCACAGATGGGGCATTTTTCCGGGGCTTCGTTTTCATGCACATAGCCGCAAACCGGGCACAGGTAAAAGCCCTCGGCGGGATAATCCTGGTTCTGCTGCACAGCCAGCAAAGCCTTCTCATACAGCTTATGGTGAACCTTCTCCGCTTCATTGGCGAGGTAAAAACCGTTTCGGGCCTGCTTGTTCTCTTCCTGTTCAGCTGCGGCGATGAACGCCGGGTACATTTCAGTAAATTCGTAGTGTTCGCCCGCAAGCGCTTCCTTCAGATTATTAAGGGTGCTCCCTACCCCGTTCATGATCTGCAGGTGTTTCAAAGCATGAATGGTCTCAGCCGCGGCGACAGCCTGGTAAAGGCGGCTCACCATCTCCAGTTTTTCATCGGCAGCTTTTCGGGAAAAGGCCAGATACTTGCGATTGGCCTGGGACTCGCCGGCGAAGGCAGCTTTTAGGTTGTCGTGCGTACTCATCTTTTATTATCCTCCTTGTTTCTCGTTTATTCACCTGGCCCGGCCTCTGCGTTCCAAGGTGGGCTTTTAGCCTCAGACAAATATGTTCTTCAGTATATCCAGATATCCTTCAAAAATATCCCGCGCCAGGGGATGGTTCTTGTTTGGTCGTCCGCCTGCGCTATTCCTCAAGTTGTTTTTAACGTCACTCTGCAGGGCAGGTTTTTAAGGTTGGGGGTGCCGAATTCTTTGCCCAGCCGGGCTATTGAAGTCAGCATATTGAAGTTAGAGTTCTGCCAGTCATATTGCTTTTCGGGACTGCCTTCCGGAAACCACCAGCCGATGTCGGCGCAGAGTACTTCGGGTGGCACCCGTTCGGTAACATCAGCAACCTGAACGATCTGTCCATAAGGGGTCGATATTATGACGTCATCCCCGGATTTGATGCCTTGCGCCGCAGCTGTCTGGGGATGTATCTCCACCATGGGAAACGGGCTCTTTTGGCGCAGACTCTCCACCCAGCGGTAAGAAGAATGCAGATAGTGAGGATTTTTGGCGCTGATCAGCAACAAGGGATAAGCGGCCCATTCATCCTCGGGCATCCCTTCGTAATCCGGCAGGGCTTTCAGCTTAAACTTCCCCGCCTGGCTGAGCTTCAACTCCACTTTGGTAGTAGGGGTTTTAAATCCCTTCTCCATATGCAGCTTGAAGCGGCTGGGGCCTTTCAGGTAGCCTAATTCACAAAATTCGGCAAAGCTCAGACCGGCAGGTCTCAATACGTCCTCCAGAAATTCTTCGTGGTCTTCATGCCACAGTTCAGCCGCAGATACCCGTTTGCCGAGCTCGTTGAGGATTTTCATATCCGGCCAGCACTCCTCAGGGGGTTCCACCACCTTGGGGCGGGCAAAGATGATGCCGTGCCCGATGCCATAATGGCCTATATCGTTGATTTCATACTGATGGGCTACGGGCAGCACGATATCGGCCATGGCTGCGGTGGGAGTCATGAACATATCGGCTATGGCAATGAACTCCAGGCGGCGGAGCACGGCCAAGGTGGTGCGGCTGTCCGCCCAGGTCACCAGAGGATTGGTGCACATGCCGTAATAACCCTTGACCGCATAAGGGATCTCCGTCAAAACCGCTTGGCGGAAGTAGGCCGGAGGTACGGTCATCATACGGGGTATGGTGCCGTGGTGGGCGCCAATCATGGTTTTTGCTTTATCGGGTATCAAATCGGCGCGCACAAAAGGACCCAAACCCATAATCTTGGGGTCATGGGGATTGATATTACCCCCCGCAACCTCCAGATTGCCGGTTATGGCCATCAGGCAGATCAAGGCCCGGGCCGAATCAAATACATGAATATCGTGCTCGATGGCATTGCCCCATTGCAAGGCGGCGGGTTTGCTGCCGGCATAGAGGCGGGCGCCTTCTTTAATTAAACCGGCCTTCACGCCCGTGACGCTTTCTACCATCTCCGGGGTATACTGTTGTACATGTTCGGCCAATTCCTCAAAACCGTAGGCAAAATTATCCACAAAAACCCTATCATACAGCAGCTCGGTGATGATCACATGGATTAAACCCAGGGCCAAAGCCGCGTCGGTCCCCGGTTTAAGCTGCAGGTGCAGATCAGCCCGGTCGGCCAGTCTGGTGCGGCGCGGGTCGACCACCATAAGTTTGGCTCCGTTTTTTTGCTGCCGCAGGGTGAGTGTAGAAATCTGTCCTTCTTCGTTGGTATCCAGAACATTGCTTCCCCAAGCCACGATCAGGTTGGTGGGGTTGTGCAAATCCGCCACCGGATAGAAGCCGCAGGTGTGCATTCCGCTCACTTCACGGGGGGCGTGGCATACGTCCTGCGAGGCCACAACATTGGGAGAGCCGAACAGGTTGGCCAGGCGTATGAGGACGAAATGTTCCAGTCCTTTTGGCATGCCTACCCCAAAGCCTACCGCACGGGCTCCGCAACGTTCCTTGATATCCAGGAGATGGCTTGCAATCTGATCTAAAGCCTCATCCCAGCTAATCTGCCGCCATCGTCCCGCCCCGCGCGGGCCGATCCTTTTCAATGGGTGGCGCAGCCGGTCGGGATGATTGAGCCGGTCTGCCGAGACACGTCCTTTGTGGCAGGTATAGCCATTGTTCAGGTATCCATCCAAATCGCCTTTGATCTGTACGATGCGGTTGTCTTTCACCCCTACTTGCAGAGCGCAGCCGCCGTGGTCCATCCGACCGCAATGAGTTTTAATCCATTTAATATCGCCCATCAATCACTGCTCCTTATGGATTATTTTGGTGCGACGGTGCCCCTAACTTCCTATTCTACTTACCTGTATTGCTGAGCTGTCTTTATCTATCTCATATAGGAGTAATTATCTGTTGCCGGCTGAAATCCTGCCAGTGAAATTGATGATTCCACGATTCTCAGCGGTGCATACTGAAGCGGAGATATTGGTTCATTGGATTGCGTCGAGACGGCTCCCGAAGATGATTACTACAGATATTTGCCGGCTTCGCGGACGCTTAGTCTGGACAAGAGGTGCTCAGCCAGGAAATTCCGTACCCACTCCTTATCGGTCTTGGAATACTCCCGCAAAACCCAGCCGATGGCCTTGTTTATGAAGAATTCCTGACTGCGGCTATTCTGTAGAATAATGTGTCGCAACAGTTCCGGGTCGGTTTGGTCTTTATATTTCAGCTGAAACAAAATGGCGGATCTGGCCAACCAGATATTTTCGCTTTCCGCCCATCTCAGTATGTGGCTGTCAGTCAATTCTTTAAAGCGCAGGCAAAGCGGGCCGACCGCATTGCAGGCCAATAAATCCACCATATCCCACCATGACTTGGCGGTGAGCAGCGCTTCCAGCTTGTTAATGTCTTCAGCCTGCAGATAATTCCGCACCGCTAAGAGATATGACATGGCCACATATTGAAATTCCCGCTCCGGTAGATTCCACAACTGGTCGACCATCTCCCAATCTACTCGCTTGCTTTGTCTGGCCTCCTTGATAAATGGGCTGGTGAGCCTCACCCGCTCAGGTTTGATGATTCCCAGGAAAGGGAACTGATTTTTCATGTATTTAGCCATTTGAAAGGCTTTTTCCGCATTCTGATTGGCGTATAAAGTGTTCAGCAATTGCTCGTCCATTAAAATACCAGCTCCAAATTAGTCATGCAATGGGCTATGTCAAACCCGTTCATCAAGGTATCCTGGCAGAATCAAGAACAACCTTGCTACTATGTATAGACATATTTAGCCATGACTTCTCTAAGCTGGAATTTTCGTTTGTTTTAATTAAGACAACGTTACACCAGGTCCCGGTGCAGCACTAAGCCGTCCAGCCTCCATCGGCAACAATAATGGCGCCATTGACAAAACTGGAATCGTCGGAAGCCAGGAACAGGGCGACCCCGGCTATCTCTTCCGACTGTCCGAAGCGGGGGTTGGAATTAAGGCTGAGTCCAGTGCGCGAAGCCCCGAATTCATTGACATTGGTCATACTCTGGGCAATATTGGTGGCAACTCCTCCAGGAGCGATGGCGTTGCAGCGGATGCCCTGCGTGGCGTACATAAAGGCCGTGCCGCGGGTAAAGCCGTTGACCGCGTGTTTGCTGGCAGTATAAGTCGCGCCCGCGACTTTACCATACAACCCGCCGATTGAGGTGATATTAATAATAACCCCGCCGCCCTTGGCCAGAAATATAGGGACGGCTTTTCTGGTTGCCCTCATCACTGAGGTTGTGTTCACCGCAAATATCCTTTCCCACTGTTCATCGGTAATATCTGCCGGCGGCTCCATATTGTCCATAATCCCTGCATTGTTGACCAGAATGTCCAGGGTGCCATATTCGCTAACGGCAGTATCGATCATTATCTGGATATCTTCTTCTTTGGCCACATTGCACAATACCGCCACCGCAGCGCCGCCAGCGGCCTGAATCGCAGTAACCGTGTCCTGAGCACCCTCGGGATTAATGTCCGCCGCCACTACTTTTGCCCCTTCCTCTGCGTACCTGATGGCTATGGCTCGTCCCATACCGGAGGCCGCTCCGGTTATTACCGCTACTTTGTCTTTTAGCTGCATATATATCCTCCCTTAATAAACTAAGCCTTACTTCAAATAACGTTTGTTTTCTCACAATTTTATTTTTATTGCGACAGTTACTCTTGTTTGTTCCATGTTTGGTCTTGGAATTAATCGTGGCCAGCATAATACCGAACTTGCGGGCAATAGGTTCTTGGGGCCGCAATTATGGATGATGGTGAGTTTGGCTAAGCCGCCTGGTTTTCGTATTGTGGCCAGCGGGATTCCGCGCCATCTTCTGGCAGCCCCCCCATGCCTTTCCCCCCCAGTCTCGCTCTTAATTCCATCGTCCCGCCATGAAATGGAACGTCAGTTATGCTCTTATGGGGGGTTCATTGCCGTTACGAATAAATTCATCCTCCTATCAGCGCAAAGCCCGGTTGATTATTTTCAAAATGGACTGCAATTTCTCCCCCTGGCCGGCCACAAATGCGGTGGCGGCCAATACCAAAGCTGAAACAGCTGCGGTGCACAGGATATAGTCCACTGAATAATGCCCTTTTTCGTTTTTTGAAAAATCCATTGTTCCTTGCCTTCCTCTAAAGATGGCTGATATAATTTATGGATTTTCATAAAGGTATATGCATGAGGCATATTGAGGGAACGGGGGGATAAATAAGATGGCTTTCAGGCCATGATTAATCCGCCTCCGGTTAGGTGCTGCAGAAAAGCGGCTTAGAGAAATAATTCTCAAACAAAAACACCCGCACTTTTATGCTTGTATCAAAATCGCAAAATATTAATACCCATGATTGGGGTCCTATCTCAGGCTGCCTGTCTTAAAACATATATTTGCGGGCATGAAATTGGCAGGAGCCGAGTCTATGCCGCCGCCGGGGTTGAGACATGGGCCGGTCCGAATCCGAAGATCTCGGCAGCATAACGAGCCACGCGCAGGTCGCTAACCCCAATCTTAACTCCCGTTAGTCGGGCCAGACGCCGAATTATGCAGTAGACCCGGCTTGGCTTTAAGGACCACCCCGGCCCCGCACCGGCAAACAAATATTCGCCCCGCAATATCGGGCGCAGGATCATATAATGCTCCAGAGCCAGGCAGGCCTTGGCGTGCAGGTGAACCTGGCGCTCGCCTGAAACGATAGCACTGGTGTCCGCGCTCCAGCTTCCATCATATTTCAGGCGGCATAATTCCCGCACTGTCAACCCAGTGTAGAGCAGTTCAACCACCGCCCGGTCACGGACGTTAGTCATGTCACTGCACACCTGGCTGCGCAGCTTTTGCACATGCTCATACGAAAGACGAATCTGTTCTACCTGTAAGGCTTTCCCTCCCGCCCGGGCAACCAGTTCCATGGGATTGCCGTCCAGCAGCCCTTTGTTTACCATTAAGCGCGCAAATGCCGACAGTGCCGATAAACGCTTGTTCACTGTCGAAGGCCTAAGGCCCCTTTTTGATAGAAGGTATAATTTATACCTTTCCAGACACGCCGGAACCATCTGCCGCAACAAGCCTTTTTGCTTTCCAGGAGTTTCAATGAAGGCGCAAAATTCTGCCAAGGCCCGGCAGTAGCTTCTAATAGTGGACTCCTTGCGGCCTATTCGCCGTAAGTACGCTGCAAAACAGGATCTATAGTTCATTAAGTCATCCCTCGACGCAAAGGATATGTGTTATATCATATGCAAATGGGATTAAATGTTTTTTAATCAGTGTACTTCCCAACAAGGTCGGATATTAAATCGTAAGCGCCAGCACTTAGCGTGACAATATCTTTGAAATGTTTCATTGTTCCCACTCAATGTTAATATTTTGATCTGACATTACGGTGTCACCAATGAGCAGATCTTTCATAAGCTAAATCTCAAACACTCAAGTCAAAGGTTATTTCCAATATCGTTGAATTTACATTGGTTTCGATTCCCCCACTCTCACACCCCTCCTACTACCCGCCCCCACAATAGGTTATAATACTGACAATAAGCCGCTACTTTGATTCGAGGCGTCGATAATCCCATTTATATTCAGCGTGAGGCAAAATACATAACAGAAAGGGTGTATAGACATGGATCCAAATATTTTCCGCAAACTCAGTTACGGCCTGTTCATTATCAGTTCGACCATGGATGGCAAACTCAACGGGCAGGTAGCCAATACCGCTTTTCAGATCACTGCTGAACCAGCCATGGTGGCTATCGGTATCAATAAAAACAATCTTACCCACCAATACATTACCAACAGCGGAGTGTTCACCATCTCTATCCTGCCTCAAACCGTGCCTCTGGATTTGATTGGACATTTCGGCTTCAAGTCAGGACGGGACATTGATAAGTATGCTACCGTGCCGTATAAGTTGGGTGAAACCGGGGCGCCTTACCTTTTAGAAAACAGCATCGGCTATCTCGAGGCGCAGGTTATTTCCAGTATGGATGCCGAAACCCACACGGTGTTCTTAGGCAAGGTAATCAATGCGGAGGTGTTCAGCGAAGAAGAGCCCATGACCTACGCATATTACCAGCTGCTTAAACGGGGCGGGGCCAAGCCTGCAGAACCCGCGCCGCAACCGGTATCTGAGCCGAAGAGCGAAGCTAAGGCGGTTGACCCCAGTACACAAAAATACCAGTGCCCGGTTTGTGGGTACATCTATGATCCGGCGGTTGGAGACTCCGATTCCGGCATCGCCCCTGGCACAGCTTTCGCGGACATCCCTGATGATTGGGTATGCCCCATTTGCGGGGTTAGCAAAGACCAGTTCGAACCGCTGGCATAACCAGCTGTTTTTGAAACGTCGGCTTTAGCCGCCAGCTATTAAACAGGCATTAAAGGCTCAATATATATCTGGAGGTGAATTATTATGAAAAAACTCATCAAGAACAATGTCTCTTGGGTAGGCAAAGTTGACTGGGAGCTGGAAACCTTCCACGGCCATGAACTGACCACCCACCATGGTTCTACCTACAATTCCTACCTGATTCAAGAAGAAAAAACCGTATTGATCGATACGGTGTGGAAGCCATTTGCAAACGAGTTCGTAGATAACCTGGCCCAGGAGGGCGTACTTGATAAAATCGATTTCATAGTCGCTAACCACGGTGAAATCGACCACAGCGGGGCGCTCCCGGAACTGCTGAGGCGCATTCCCGGCACTCCCATTTACTGCACCGCCAATGCGGTAAAATCCTTGAAAGGCATGTATCATCAGGACTGGAACTTCAATGTGGTCAAAACCGGAGACAAACTGGACATCGGCAACGGCAAGCAATTGGTTTTTGTGGAAATGCCCATGTTGCACTGGCCTGACAGTATGGCCACCTATCTGAGCGTTGACGACATCCTGTTCAGCAATGACGCTTTCGGGCAGCACTATGCTACAGAACTGCTTTACAACGACCTGGTGGATCAGTGCAGTCTGTTTCAAGAAGCTATGAAGTATTACGCCAACATCCTGGCTCCTTTTAGCGCGGTACTGAAGCGAAAACTGCAGGAAATCAGCGCTCTGGGCCTGCCTATAGATATCATCGCCACCAGCCATGGTGTCATATGGAGAGACAATCCCTTGCAAATCGTTGAAAAATACACCCAGTGGGCGGACAATTATCAGGAAAACCAGATTACCATAGTGTATGATACTATGTGG
The DNA here is from genome assembly GCA_002402575.1 of Syntrophomonas sp. UBA4807. Classification (GTDB taxonomy): domain Bacteria; phylum Bacillota; class Syntrophomonadia; order Syntrophomonadales; family Syntrophomonadaceae; genus DTU019. The sequence continues at coordinate 605 of DHGD01000104.1, read as the reverse complement.
AACGGCACCCGGGTTCTGGCCGAAAATATTGCCCAGGGCATTCACATAGCTGACCCCGATGTCACTGTAAAGCTATTCAACCTCCCTAAAAGCGATGTAAACGATGTCATCATGGAAGTCTTTAAATCGAAAATGGTGGTGGTAGGCTCTCCGACCATTAACAATGGTATCCTGCATTCGGTGGCGGGCTTCATCAATTTGATGAAGGAAATGAAGTTCAAAAACAAGAAGGCTGCCGCGTTCGGCTGTTATGGATGGAGCGGCGAATCGGTCAAATTATTGAACGAATTCCTGCAGGGCGCAGGCTTCGAGGTATTAAACGAAGGGATTCGCGTCCAATGGAATCCTGACCAGGACAAACAGCAGGAGGCGGTCGAATTTGGTAAAGAATTAGCGATGGCTCAATAGTAGTCTCACAACAATTTATGTGGTGGCTATTGCGCGACGATGGGTAGGTGATGCGACGAATCATCTGCCCTCTTTTTCTGGTTCTGGCAATTTGAGGACACAAGGGGACGGTTCCGCGACACTGGTACTCAAGGGGGCCACAACGCCCGGGCTACTTCGGGCTGGCCGGGGTAGGGATCACCCCCGCCCGTGCGGGG
>DHGD01000137.1 GCA_002402575.1 Syntrophomonas sp. UBA4807 | reverse complement strand
AATTATTATACTTTAAATAATATTTAGTTATAAGTTCCTCGTGACGGAAGATTCGCGGCAGGTATAAGTGGAATAGGGGAGCAGTATTGGCGTCCCCAATTAAGGGATGAGAGTGGTGAAGGGAGGGCGCGGGATCATCTTCCGCACCCCAAAGTATAAGCGAAAACCAGGATAACGCTGTCCATCATTTATTCCAGCACCAGGGGCACGAAGCAGGCCCCAACCAAAGAAAACCTTTTAAGCTGACAGGCCGTCAGAGTCACCGCACATGGTTCAACCGCTATTGGCCGCCAGCAATTCCTCGGCCCTGACCAGGCAGAGATTGAAATTATCGACTAAAGCTTTGATTTGTTCAGGGGTAGCCCGGTCTATATGCAATCCTACAGTAACGTTGACCACACAGGCATATCTGGCTGATAAGCGCAAAGCGGCGTTACGAGCCAATTCATCCTCTTTGTGGCCGGTAACGCATAAAACGCTGCACGAGGCTGAATTACGCTGGTTTCCGGCGAGGCTGGGCCTGGCTACCGCCAGGGCGCTAGCCCCGATGTGGTGCTTAGCGCCTCCCCCAAATACGGCAACCACATCCTGCCCCGCCATTATAAGCATTGCTTCAACCCGTTCCACACCGCTTCCTGCCTCTATACTGAAACTATGCATGACGGCAGCCTTGCCAGGGCAGGAAGCAATCATGCCGAATACCAAATTGCATGAGAATCTTGCCGATTATATGATCTATCTGTTCTTCTACGCTGGGCAGATTATTATAGAAAGTCAGCATGGGAGGGATGATGGTACATCCCATCTCTGCCGCTGTTTTCATATTGTGCAGATGGATCTTGCCCAAAGGCATTTCGCGGGGCACCAGAATAACCTTGCGGTTCTCCTTCAGGCAAACATCGGCCGCTCTGACCAGCAGACTCTCAGCATAGCCGGTGGCAATCGCAGATAGGGTTTTCATGCTGCAGGGAATGACGATCATCCCATCTGTGGCGAAAGAGCCGCTGGATATGGCGGCGGCCAGATTATTATTTTCATAATAAAAATCAACAGACTGTTTAATTGATTCGATGTCGATATTGGTTTCCAGTTGAAAGTTTTTAAGACCCGCTTGCGAAATCACCAGATGGAGTTCACAATCCGGAATACGTCTTAAAGCCTGAATCATTCGCTGTCCCATTATTACGCCGCTTGCGCCTGATATTCCTATTATAATTCTCATTATTGCACCCCTTCCAGGTATACCGGCGACATTATTGCACCAGTCCCATTAATTTCCAATACGGATAAGTAACCAGAGCTGTAAAAATTAGTCCGACGGCAATACGCACCGCCATCACCTTCATTAAATTGGACAGTTTAAGGTAGCCAAAACCGTACAGCAACATTAAAGGGCCGACTTGATAAGGAAAAATAGCCTGGTTGAATCCCATAATCATGGCATATCCCCCTAAAATGGAGGGATAACCCAGGCTGCCGCAGATATCGGCCACCGGCCCCATCAAGGTGGCGATCAATGCCAGGGGGTTTAATAACAGAGTAGCGAACATGGAAAAAACGTATATCGACATGATTAGAAACAGGCTGGATTGTTCGGCAAAAATAGGGGTTATGACCCGAACGATATCCTGGGTAACGCCTAAAGAAGCCGTTACATTCCCGATTGCCACCGCACCGACTAAATAAAAAACAATAGAGAAATTCAATTTATTGAAGTCTTCGGTCCGGCTTAATCCGATGCCGGGGAAAAATGATAATGTGCCGATCACAACCATTATCCAGGTGGCTTCTATATTATGCCAGGAATCGGTGGCAAGTAATAAAATCAAAGTTACCGCCATAATGATGGTTTTCTTTTCGCGCTCAGTCATGGGACCCAGATTATTATACTGGTCCATTAAATACGATTTCTCCAGATGAATTTTTTCCGGCTTTAAAACAAACACCAACGATACGGAAATCAGCGTCCATAATAGCGCGGGAATAAACATATCTTTGGCCCAGCCCATCCATGACAGGGTATACGCGTAATGCTTAGCCAGTATGCCCGCGGTCATCACACTGTCAGCAGATGCGGTTACAAAGGCCATTTTAGGTGACCACAGCGCCAAAAAGACAACCAGCATGAGCGCAGAGGCAGTCTTATCCTTTTTTCCCAACCCCAGTACCTGGCAAAATCCAATCACCAGCGGTGTCATTAATGCCACTTTAGCCATGACCGAAGGAATTATCGGGGTTAGGATTATGCTGGTAATAGTGATTCCGATTACGATGCCTATTAAGCTGCCTCCGGTGATAATAAGCATTTTATAGGCGATGCGCTTGACCAAACCTGAACTTACGAAAACACTGCCCACCATCAGACCGCCGATTGTGATCCACGGCGTACTGGACAGCCAGCCAGCAAAGGCTACGGATGGTTCGCAGACATTGAACAAAATGTATAATACGGGTATAAGAATGCCGACAACCGCTTCGTACACCAGTTCGAACATCCACATCGTAATGGCCCACAAAGTGATCATCATATAAGCTTTCATTTGAGCAGAAACCGGTAAAAGCAACGGTAAACTGATAACCAGGATAGAGGCCAGCCATTTGATAGACCGGGAGTTGTCTTTTAGCTGGCTTACAAATTTATTCATACTGGTCGACCTTCCTTCCGTTAAATTCAGACCAGTTCAGCAAGTGTGAAGTTCCAGACCGCCGCCGTTATACCGGGCAGCAGGTAAGCCTTGCGCTTTCCTGCGCCCGGTATAATGGTTGGCGCCAGGTTACTTTTTCAATTCAGGGAAATCATATTCTTTCCATCCGGGTATATCTGCGGCCACCGCATAATCCCTGCCAAACGGCAAAGTAGCGTCAATGCCTATAGTATCGTTCAGCTTGGTCGCTAAAACCTCGCCCCCGCTGGAGGAAGGATCAAGCGGAGCAGAAGGTACATCCTTAACGAGAATAACATCTCGACTCGGTACTACTCGATAGGACATAGCCCATTCTACTTCAGCGGCATCATGCACATCGATATCAGGATCAACCACAATTACCCATTTGGGCCGAATGTTGCTGGCCATAGCCGCCAATATAACATGTCTGGCTTCTCCGGCATAACGAGGCTTCATAGCAATAACCGTATAAAGCTGCACCCCTCCGGAAGGTCGTATCGACACCGCACTGATGGTAGGGAATTGCTGCTTCATAGCATTCAGGAAAGAAGCTTCAAAGGGGATGTTTTTCAAAATATGATTCTCCGTTATCGGTTTTCCGGTAAGAAGCACCTGAAACAGAGGGTCTTTCCGGTGAGTTATGGCTTTTACGTGGACTATGGGCTTATCTGAAGCCGGAGTCATATATCCGGTATATTCTCCTAAAGGTCCCTCGGATTGGTTTTGGGTGAAATCGACTTCTATTTCGATAACAAATTCTGCGTGAGCAGGAACTTCCACGTCTACTGTCTTGCACTTAACTAATTCGACCGCCTCACCCCTCAGGCCTCCGGCCAGAGTCCAGTCACTGACGTCGTCCGCAATCTGTTTGAGCTGGCAGGTATAGCCCAGGACCGGGTCGGTACCCACAATTATAGCGGCTTCATATTTTTTCAGGCCCATTGCCCTGGCCTTGTTAGTATTCTTGCCGAAACGGTGAAAAGGCTGGGCGAAATAGCCGAAGGTATTTTTGTTGTGAACCTGATAACGGAAATGGCCAATATCGGGGATTCCGGTTTCAGGATCTTTGGAGACGGTGATGCCCGCGGTCAGGTACGGACCGCCATCCAGCGGCGAGAACTTAGGTATAGGCAGTTTGTTTAGGTCAATATCGTCTCCGCTTAGGACCACTTCCTGGCACGGGGCTTCGCTCACCATCACAGGATCAATAGGATTATTCAAGCCTTTAATAAAATTGGTATGGATGTCCGCATCGGTTGCATTGAAAGCGCGCAGAGCTTTAGCTCGATTGCCAAATACCCCTGCTACTGCCGGAAAGTCTTTCCCGATAAGATTTTTAAAAACAATTACCGGTCCATTGTTGGCATAGCTGTATTTTAAGGCCTTGCCAATCTCCAAATCGGTTGAAATCGGGCGTTCCACTTCAATCAGATCGCCTGCCTCTTTACACGCCGTAAGGAAGTCACGTAAATCTTTGTAAGCCATACTATACACCTCTTTCGTATTTTACCTTAAGATTCATGTCATCGATGATAAACAACTGCTACAAAATGAAAACTACCATGATAGCGATAGCTATCAACTGCAGAATCTGCCATTTGAAAGCGAGATTGAACATCTCTCCTCCCTGTCCTTTAATTCCCGCCAGGGAAGACGTATAACTTAGAAGCGAAGGCTTCAAAGGATTGGCCGGTCCCATTGTGACCATGGCCGCGATACCAACTAAAACCGAGGGAGCCACACCGACCAACTGAGCCGCAGCCATTTGCATTTTGGAGAACATTGAACAGGCCGGGATACCTTGTCCAAATGCCATCCCCGCCAAGAAACCCAGTCCCGAGAGCAGCACCCCGTAAACGTCGGCGCCCCATAGCGACATATGCTGAGCCAGCAAGGTGATTTGCCCGGTATCGAGCATCAAATTGACCATGGCGCCTCCCAGCAGTAGGGTTACCAATGAGGGCAGAGCCCGCTTTGAAGCGATTTTGATATCTTTACCCAGTGAACTGGTTTTTTTGATGGTGAACAGGTAGCAAAAAAAGGCGGTCAACAAGACGTAAAAGCCCGGGGTGTTAAGTATATTGATGGTTGTGGCGGCATATCCCCACCAGGATACCTTAAAAGCGCCTTTGGCAATGAGGTCTTTCAACGGATAAGAGAACAAGACCACGATCAAGGAACCGCATATTAAAGGCATAAAAGCCTTCAAGGTAGTGCGGGTGGAAAATTTCTCCTCATTCGAGTCATTATCGTAAGCGGACTTGTCATATTTCTTGCTTAAAAGCCACATGGCGATAAAGCTGAAAGTAGCGGCGGCGACCAAAGTCAGAATATATAGTCCCTTAAAAATTTGGGTGAATATAACTACAGCCAGCATATTGGAGATTATTGTCGATATTGCGATGAGCAGGTTATCTTTGTCTTTTAGGCTGAAATCCAGGATTTTAAAAAAGCCAATCACTGAGATTATTATCAGCGGAAGAGTCAACAAGCCCATCGTCTGTACAATGGACTCAATGGGCAGCTTGGTAACGCTGCTGGCTATGGTTGCGGCAATGAACAAGCTGACGAAGGCGATGCTCCAAGAAAAATAGACCAGGTAACCTACCGCGGCTTTGAATCCGCTCACTCCTAGGTTCACCAACCCGGGAATGGTTACCGGATAAGTGGCAAAGCCGTTAAAAGCTCCCAGATAGCCGCCCACTACCGAGCAGAGCGTCATTGATTTGCCAGCCTGGGTGGGCATTATTCGGTTCAAAGTGTTTAACAACACGTTTAGAGCCCCCGTTGTCCGAAAGCATTGGCCAAAGATCTGTCCGGTCCATAGAACCAGAAAACCGTTCCAAATAGTGATATTCCCCCAAATGGACGCTTTGACGCTTGTCGATACCGGCATTTTGTAAAAGAGAATAACAATTGCCAGTTCCAAAATCCAAACATACAAGCTCAGCTTGAGCGCATCCATTTTGAATGCCAGAAATCCGACCAATAGAACGGCAAACGGAAGCAAGGACAAGATAATTTTGAAAGCTACGCTATCCATAGGTTTGCCTCCTTTTAAGGTTTTGCGGCATCCTTTTTATTAAGCGACCGAGCTGCTAGCCCCCTTTCTTGCCGCCGATCCTGGATGCCAACGTCTTAAAACAGCATAAAACATTAGCAGGAGGCATTCAGTCCGCTGCACTACATTTTCGGGGTAGCAGCATACACGCGCTTCGGTAGCCATACGCCATGTAATATGGTAGCAATATCATCTGTTTTTTGTAGCTTGCGCTACAAACATATGGGAGAACAGCCAGGTTTGCGATTTGCGTAAATAAAATAATGTAGTTATAATAATGAGAGATTATAAGTTTATTAGTCAAATTTTGACGATAATCGCGACTGATGCCAGTGAAAAGGTGAAATGTATGATTCAAAACTCTCATAAATCCTGCGATAGATGCACCAACCGCTTTTGCCAGCGCATCTCGTCTGAATCCAGAGCTAAGTTGCATCAAGCCAGTTATTGGGTCAATTATAATTTTAAAAATGAACAAATCGTTTTCATTGGCGGAGGACATCTTTTTATTTTGGAGTCCGGCGCTTTGATGACGATAAGAAGCAATGCCGAAGGCAAACGGCAGGGTATCGATATACTTAAGCCGGGCGATCTTTTGGGCATCGTGCAGCTATTTAACAGTGATTATAAAAACAGCATTTCCATTTTGCCGCTTTCCTCAGTTTCCGGCTGCATGATACCGGTCAATACCGTAGAGAAACTTATTCTAGAGAATAGTGACATCAGTACTGCCATTCTGGCCCACTATTCTCAGCGTTTCTCCAGAGTACTCGATCACCTTACGATCAACTCCATGGGCACCAGCAAAGATAAACTGGATTTTGCCTTGGGCACCGCCAATGAATCGGACATCAAGCAGCTTACCCATGAAGAATTGGCCATTTTGTCAGGTCTAAATCGCGTGACCGTAACCCGCACCATTCGTGAAATCATTAATTATACGGAAGAGAATATTGATAAGTTTTGTACAAAATAAGTAGTTGAGGATCAGGATACAGCAAAGTACCCCAGGAGCTCATCCACCTTCCGGCGGATGAGCTGTTTTGTGAACAGCCTGCCCTCCCCCGTACCCTGGCGCGAAGGGGCCCGCCGCCAGTAACCGTTCTCCAGGTTTCGGTCCTCCCCCCCGCACCTGGCGCGAAGCATATGCCAGACGCTTAAAGGCATAAAATAATATAGGCACGACTCCCACGTAAAACCGGTTGGAGATCGAGCCTATTTCCGAGTTATAATCTAAGGCAGGGGGGGAACGCGTTTATGGGTTCCGAATATATGATAGCCGCAGCAATCGTTGCCTTGTGCTACCTGTTGGGGAGCATACCCAGCGCATATCTCCTGGGCAAGGCGTTTTTCAGATTGGATATCCGCGAACACGGTTCAGGCAACATGGGAACAATGAATACCCGTTTGATTATGGGTTGGCTGCCTGCCCTGGCAGTATTTGCAGCTGATTGCGGCAAAGGGGCGGTGGCAGCCTGGCTGGCGGAATATGCGGGCCGCGACCCCCTCATGGGGGTGGCCGCAGCGGTAGCCGGGCATGTCTGTCCGGTTTGGCTGGGATTTTTGGGGGGCAAGGGTTTGGCCACTACCCTGGGGGGCCTGTTATGGGCTATGCAGCCTGCCGCCATAGCGGTTTTTATTATAGCCTGGTTATTGACTTATATGGTGTGGCGACAGTCTGATTTGTCATCGATAGCAGGCGGAATCGCCATGGTGGTATTAGCTTTCAATATGGGGCCGCAGCCCTGGATGGCTGTGATCGGCAGCATTATTGCGGGCAAACACTATCTCAGCTATCAGCACTCCGTCACCAGCCCGACCTGAGCCTTCACCGCCGGCACAGCTTAGACCCGCCAGGGGGACTGAATCCTCAGCCATGATATGTGCCCGGCTTCAGCCTCGCCATGCGGCCCTCAATCCACTTTTTGATCGGCTGGTAATCGCTTTCCATCCCCCTCCCCAGATAGTCAGCTTCTGAAAGCAGCAACAATTCATTTACATCCACCCGGTCCCCTAGCCGTCTGATAGCATTGTCACTGATTTTGTCCTTTTGTTTGAACAGCAACACCGGCTGCATATGCTCTCTAACCAGCTGCCGCACCGCTTTTGTCACCACTTTTGGAGCCTGGTGCTCCCTTAGAAATTCCGCCGCTAATTTGCTGCCTTTTACATCGTGTCCATAAGAGGTGATCTTGCCCTTATGGTAACCGGTGGTTACTGGTTTGCCTACATCATGCAGCAGCGCCGCCAGCATCAGGCTCTGGGGATGTCGGGATAGATGCAGACGCAGCCGGCACTGGTCAACCACCAGGAGGGTGTGTTGAAAAACATCTCCTTCAGGATGATGGCTGATTTCCTGTTTGCATCCTACTTGTGCAAAGAGCAGAGGGTGAACCTTTTCCAGCACCCCGGTTTGGAGCAGGTAAAGCAATCCCCTGGAAGGTTTTTCCGATGTGAGCAAAAATCTGCTCAGTTGGCGCAACACTTGGCTGCGGTTTATTTTACTGAAGTCTGCTGCGGCAATCGCTCCCCCGGGGAGGCGCTCGACAGGGTAGTTAAAGCGGGCCGCCAGCAAAGCCAGCCGATAAGCCCGCAAGGGTTCCGGTTGCAATACTTCGGGCCGGGTCTTTATTTGATTGATCAGGCCGGTCATAATCATTCTTAAACGTATTTCCTTAAACTTATGTATCAAGAATCAGCGGGGCTGATAAATGAAGCCTTGTATAGCCCCGAAATACCGTGGCATGTCGCAACAGATGATATCGTTGTGAGAGGCTCCGGGTATAGTAAGCATTTGCTTATCAATGCTGCCCAGGGCATCATAGATGAGTTTGCCTTCACTCCAGGGAACCACAGTGTCACGATCTCCGTGCAATATCAAACCCGGGATCTTAATCCCGGCAATCATGTTGAAGCAAGCCTCTTCAATGCTCTTAAGCGCAGCATTAGGGGCCATAATGCCCAGATGGGTTATCAGGCGGGTCACGCTGGCAAAGCCGCTTTCGATTATGAATCCCTTTAATTCAGCAGGTGATTGCCAGGCTAGCTGGAGCGCCGCGATGCTGCCCATAGAACGCCCCATTACCCACCAGTCTGATACCTCATAGCGCCGCAGCACCTCCTGTTTAACAGCTTTGAAAACCTTTTCGGCATCACTCGCCACACTGCTGACCGTAGGCCGGCCCTGACTCAGACCATAGCCGCGATAATCGGCCACCACCAGATTGAGCCGGCAAATTTGGTAAAACGGAGCTATTTCATCGTAATCACTGGCAATCTCACCGTTGCCATGAAAATACAGCAGCCATGGCCAGGCCGGGTCAGCCGGATAAAAACGGCATGCTAACTTTATATCTTTTTCCACCTCAACATAATAGTCATAACTTCCTGAAGGATTGCCCGAGCATTCCTGACGGGGATAAAAAAGATACTGCAGCGCTGGAGACTGGTCTACATAAGTATAATCTGGCATGGCATTCTCCCTTTCCCTTGTTTTAATACCTGCCTTGGCGCCAGGTGTTCAGCATTGATAAGCCCTACTGGCGACCTCTCCGCAAACCCGGATGGACCGATTGCGGCAATTGATACCCGCGCTAAGCTGAAGAAAAATTCTGTCAGCAGCGGTGCGATAAAGTATAATACTTACCATATATATGCTTGATATGATTTAAGCAATATCTCAATATGATTAAGGTGATTGATTATGAAAATTTTAGTATTCGGCCTGGGCGCCCTGGGAACGGTCTATTCATGTCTGTTAAAAAAGGCCGGGCATCAAGTCAGCGGTATTGACAGAGCTGCAGTGACATCCGCCATTAAGGAGCAAGGCGTCAGGATCACAGGCATCTGGGGAGAACATCACGCCCACCTGGACGACACTGCAGAAGCTTGGAGCCAGTTGAGCGATATTGATTTTGACTTGATTATTATAACCGTCAAGGCATATCAAACCGCGGCGGTTTGCAGCCAGATAAAGGCTTTAATTAAGAATAACACCTTTGTATTCCTGGCGCAAAACGGCTATGGCAATTATGAGCGGGCCGTGGATTTCATACCCCCTGAGCGGCTCATTTTGGGCCGGGTTATCTTTGGGGCGGTGGCCATCAGCCCAGGCCTGTCAGAGGTTACCGTAATAGCCGACGATGTTCTCCTGGGTCATCCCCACCGGCTCATAGAAGCTTATATCCTGCGGCAATGGGCTGACATATTCTCTCAGGCGGGCGTACCCACCCGTTACTCCCCTGACATAATGGAATACGTATGGGCCAAAATCATTTACAATTCAGCTTTAAATCCTCTGGGAGCCATACTGGAAGTGCCTTATGGACGGCTGGCGGAAATGGAATGGAGCCGTGAGCTTATGGATGGCATAATCGAAGAGATTTTCGCGGTCTTGAAGGCCCATGGCCAACCAACCCCGTTCAAAGATGCCGGGGCTTACCGGGAGGTTTTTTATGGTCAGTTGGTACCTTCCACTGCGTCTCACCGGGCTTCTATGCTGCAGGACATACAGAATGGGAGAAGAACCGAAATTGACGCCTTAAATGGCGCCATAGTCGAGTTGGGGCAGCACTTAAGGGTGCCAACCCCGGTGAACCGGGTAATAACCTGCTTGTTGAAATGCAAGGAATCCCTGGGCAAAGGCGGCTTTGATTGTTCACCGCCTTAGGATATTGAAACCGGGGATGTAATTGTATGGCAATTGACAAGCTGAGACCCCCATAGGGTCTCATTGTTTGCCGGTTTTATTTTAATTTACGTATTTGCGTGAGGGAAATAATGATTCCAGCTCATTCAAGGGCACATGGACCATATTCTCCTGACCTATTACCGCCAGAATAACCATTTCCTCGCCGCTATATTCTTCACTGTATACCCCCAGGACACAGACGGTCATGACCACCCCGTCGAGATATACAGTAAACAGATCACCTTTATTCAATAATTTCACCCCACAGTAAACCATCCACCATAACCTGACAAATCCGAGAGCGGAATTCCAGGGGATGCCCGTCGAAAATGACTAAATCGGCGCGCTTGCCGGCGCTAATTGACCCCAGCCGATCGGCAGCCCCGATTATCGAGGCGGCATTAATAGTTACCGCCGCCAGAGCCTGTTCTTCAGCCAGGCCCTCTCGAGCCGCCAGGGCGGCGCATACCCGGAGTTGTTCCACCGGAACCACCGGGTGGTCGGTTATAAGGCAGAATTCTACCCCCAGTTCGGCCAGACGAGCGGCATTTTTAAATGAAACTTCCTTCATCTCCACTTTGGCGCGGTTGACCAGGAGCGGCCCCAGGCAAACCGGAACCTGGTGGCGGTTCAACTCTTCGGCTACCATAAATGCTTCAGTGCCGTGCTGAATGACCAGGTTAAAATCAAATTCTTCTTTAATGCGCAATGCTGTGAGAATGTCGTCGGCACGATGCACATGCAGCAACAGAGGCTGTTCTTTCCTCAATACCCTCATTATCGGTTCCCACTTGAAAAACTCCGCGGACGAGAGGGCCTCCCCTTTTTCCATAGCCCGGGAGGCTGTGTATAGAGCTTCCCGCAGCAGACTGGCGCTCGCCATTCTGGTAACCGGGGTTTTCTTAAGCGCGGAATAAACCCTTTTGGGGTTCTCTCCCAGAGCGGCTTTGACCCCCCAAGGATTGCGGTCGATCATCTGCACCGCCCGGGGAGCCAGGTGCTTTAAGAGAACCGCCTGACCGCCAATTACATTGGCGCTGCCAGGCATGCATAATGATCGGGTAACTCCGCCGCGTAACGCATCCTTGAATCCCAGATCATAGTAATTAACACCATCCGCAGCCATCAATTGCGGTGTCACCGGTTCATGAATCTCGTTGACGTCATCGCCTTCGATACGGTATATCTCTTCTTCCAAACCGAGATGGGTATGGGCGTCTATTAAACCCGGAGTCACATAGCTGCCTGGCGCGTCTATCACGGTGCACCCCGGCGGTATCTCCACTGCGCTTCCCACGCTATGGATAGTCGGGCCATCGACTATTACGGTACCCCGAAAAGCCCCTCTCCCATCCATAGTCAGGAGGGTTCCGCCTGTGATCGCTATCATGAAAGGTCTCCTTTCCCTACACCTATAATATGTGTTTATAACCGGCTCGGTTCACCTGAGCGGCCAGCATAATCTGCCTGTTCAAAAATATGCCTTGTTAATCACTGTATATTAATTGCCGCTGATTGGGCGCAGGCCACAAACTCTCTGAACAGAGCCCTGGAGCAATTATCATCCAGATCTTCGGGATGCCATTGCACCCCCAGCACAAATCCAACTATTTCTCTCTCCATAGCCTCTATGGTTCCATCCCGGCTGGCGGCGGTTGGCTTGAACCCCTGAGCCACCCTGGCTACAGCCTGATGATGAAAACTGTTCACCCCCACCGGGGAGGTCTTATAAATCTGCCCCAACTTGCTCTCTACGTTAATTAATATATCATGAAACAACTGACTGCGCGGCGCATTTTGCTGGTGGCTCATCCCGGTCTGCAAATCCTGGCACAGGGTTCCGCCGCCGGCGACATTTATCACCTGCATTCCCCGGCATATGCCCAGTATGGGCATATCAGCAGCCAGGGCTTTTTTTGTCAGGGTGATTTCAAAATAGTCCCGGACCGGACTGACATAGCCTAAGGCAGGGGAAGGCGGCTCTCCCCAGTAAGCGGGATCCACATCCCCGCCCCCCGTCAGGAGAAGGCCCTGACATATCTCCAGGCATCTCCCCGCATGAGAGGGGCACATGGAGGGGGGGAGGACTACCGGAGTACCGCCTGCCCGGAACACTGCGTCAATATACTGCTGTCTCAAAGTGAGCAAGCCATTGTCAGTGCAGATATCACAACTTATGCCTATAACTGCTTTCATCTATAAACCCCCTGCTATTACACATTTAAGTTCCTACAGCATATGCGCACTGTGGGGCAAAAAAAACAGGTCCCAAAGACCTGCAGCTTCATTTGCTTCTATGCTTATGTATCAGATTTCGTTTAAGCCGATGCTAACACTCAGGGCGGTATTAACTCTTTGCATGACTTCCTCGTTTAAGGCCGAAATGCGTTGCTTCAAGCGGGTTTTATCTATGGTGCGGATCTGTTCCGCCAGGATCACCGAATCCCTTTCCAGACCAAACTCTTCTCCTTTTAATTCCACATGGGTAGGGAGCTTGGCTTTATTGATCTGGGAGGTGATGGCCAGGATAATGGTGGTCGGGCTGTACTGATTGCCGATGTCATTCTGTACCACCAGAACCGGCCGTATCCCGCCTTGTTCCGACCCCACCACCGGATTCAGCTGAGCGTAGTATATTTCACCCCTTTTTATCATGGGAAGCCCTCACTCCATAAGTTTTTCTAAACAAATAACCCAGGCCTCTTCTTCTCCTATATTTTCACACGCAATACGCAAATTTATCTGCGCCATTTCCAGGTAACCTTTTTTCATCTGCTCCCGGGCCAGAAGCCGCCTGCGTTCTCCCAGATAGAAGCGGATCGCCTCGCGTACAATTTCACTGCGATTTTTGCTCTCAGTCTCCGTTACCGAATCCATTTCAAACAACAGAGCTTCAGGCACCGTTATGATTATTCTCTTCGAGGCGGGCAAAACGAACACCTCCGGCTTAGCCAATCCTGATACTATATTATAGGGTCAGGCCCGGCAACTTCGCAAATCCAATAATTGCCCATTATTCCTTGTAAGTTCGGGGCACTCGTGAAGTAATGGTGGTTACGATCTCATAATTGATAGTCCCTATCATGTCAGCCAGATCGTCAGCGGTAATACCCTGTTCAGGCCGGCCAAACAGGATGACCTCATCGCCAATCCTGATGTCAGCACCCTGGGGGATAGCAAACATACATTGATCCATACATACATTGCCTATTAATGGCGCCTTTAATCCCTTGATCACGGCATAGGCACGATTGGATAAAAGCCGGTTGTATCCATCCGCATACCCGATAGGCACGGTAGCTACCCGGGTATCCTCGCTGCAGCTGAAGGTTCGCCCGTAACTCACCGATTCTCCGGCGGGCAGGGTTTTGACAAAGCTGACCCTGCTCTTAAGCGTCATAGCGGGAATTATATCCAAGTCCATGCTCTTCAGATATGATGAAGGGGAAAGCCCATAAAGCATTATTCCGGCACGCACCATGTCGAAATGAGCCTCGGGGAAACTAACGACAGCAGCGCTGTTGGCACAATGTTTGATAGGGATATATAAGCCGCTTTTTTCCAGCTCCAGGTTGAATTTCCGAAAACGCTTAATTTGTTCAAGGGTATAGGTTCGGTCCGGGCCGTCCGCTTCGGCGAAATGGGTCATTATACCCTCGGTTTTGACACCGGGCAATTGCGACGCCTCGAGTACTTGGGCCACCCCCCGGCAGTTGATGGGAAAGCCCAGACG
>DHGD01000095.1 GCA_002402575.1 Syntrophomonas sp. UBA4807 | reverse complement strand
TGCACTCAATTTTTCAACAGCCTGGGTTTGATTATCCACAAAAAATACATGTTGGCCTCGGTTGCTCTCATAAATAAAATCTTTCAGGTTGCGACTAGAGTATATCGAAAAGTCACCCACTATGGCAATTTTAATGTGATAATTTATGAACTTCTGTAATACTTCTCCTGCCAATCTGGTTTTCAGATTAAATAAGTCCTCACTGATTGCTGATTTGTCCAAAACAATACGATCACAACCGGTTTCGTACCTGACTGTAGCCATAAGGTCCAAGGCCGATTGAACATCAACGATCAGCAGTTCATCGCTGTTCACCACCGCGATTTCAACCTGATTTGTTTTTATAGTAGTTATTTTCATAATAACCCCCGAGACTGAACGAGCCCTCAATAGCAATTCCCAATTACACTTCACAATCAGCCTTTTATTCTGCTTGGATTAAGTATAAACTGAGATACAAGCTATTACCGTACTTATTATATCCATAATTTACAAAGAATGGTTAGTTATAAGCTGCCTCACTGTCAGAATCGGTATCAAGGAGCGTAACAATGTTAATATGACTAAGGGAGGGGTAGGGATGAAGGTTATCCCAATTAGAGCCATAAGCGTGGCCTTGATCATTCTTATGCTGTCGTCTGCCCTGAGCGGCTGCGGCCAAAATAGCAAGAAGCTGCTAGAAGAGGGTTTCGGCCCGGCCAAAACTGCTCAGGCTGCAGAGTTTGCGGCTTACCGTGAAGTCAAGGTGGAAGTCGATCCACAGGTCAAGCCCTATCAGGTTAAGGCCGATCTTAGCAACGTTGAGAATCAGGGCCGCTTTGAATTCTCCCCTGAAGCGCAGACCATGCTGGCCAAAAACGGTTTTGTGGTCTTGCCGGAAATGCATCCGGAATTTTTTATGGTTTATGAGATCAACCGTTATAATGGCATCCCCAACCTGATAACCACCGATGCCATGCTGCATAACTACCACCTGTTTTTTGAGCACTTGCTTAAAAACGCCGAAGAAAATCAACTGCGAATGGAATTGCAGCGCCTCAACCAAGGTATGCTGGAATCATCGCAAAGGCAGTTGGAAGCCTTGAAAAACACCCCCTGGGAAAATGCCGCCCGGCGCAACCTGGCCTTTTTTGCTGTCGGCAGCCGCCTTTTAGATCCCACTATTAAGATCCCTCAGGAGGTCAAAGAGGTTGCGGAAACAGAATTGCAGCTTATTCAAAGCCACAACCAAACTGTTATTTCTCCATTGATGGCTATGGGGTCAACTCCGGATGAACTGGAATCTTTAAAAGAGGATTACACTCAATACATCCCCCGTGGGCATTACACCCGCAGTGAAAACCTGAAATCCTACTTTCAGAACATGATGTGGTATGGCCGCATGAACTTCAGGCTGAAGAATGAAGATGAAACCCGTTCGGCGGTCTTGATGACCCTGGCGGTTAAGGACAGTCCCAATATTGAATCCTGGGAAAAGATCTATCAGACTACCAATTTTTTCGTGGGTGAAAGCGATGATCTGGGTTGTATGGCCTATTCTGGATTGCTGGACGAGATTTATGGGGCGGACGGCAGTCTCCAAACCTTGATCAATGATAGCGGCAAGTGGCAGCAATTCTTATCGAAAGCCAAAGAGCTGCAAGGCCCCAAAATCAACTCCATCCCTATTTTTGACGCCAATATACAGCCGGACCGGGAGCTGGAGGTGAAGGGGTTCCGCCTTATGGGGCAGCGCTATACCATAGATGCTGACATTTTTCAGCGTCTGATCTATCGGGAAGTGGGTGAAAACCAGCGGGGAGAAAGGCGGCTTCTGCCCAAGGGACTGGACATCCCCGCTGCTATGGGTTCAAATGAGGCTTATCAGATACTAGCGGACGAGGGTCAGACTCAATATCAGAACTACCCTCAGAACATGTCGCGTCTGCGGCAGTATATATCTGGTCTTAATGCTTCGGTATGGCATAACAACCTTTATTGGAGTTGGATGAAAACCTTAAGGACGTTGACAGAGGAAAAACCTCAGGGCTACCCCAGTTTCATGCTCAATCAAGCCTGGATCAGGAAGGAGTTGAATGCCTTCCTGGGCAGCTGGACCGAACTGAAGCATGACACCATCCTTTACACCAAACAGAATTACGCGGAAATGGGCGGAGGCGGTGAGGGCGAAATCGACGACCGCGGCTATGTTGAACCGAATCCTTATTGCTATGCCAATCTGGCTTCTCTGGCTGCCATGACCCGGGAAGGGCTGCAAGCCAGGGGCCTGATAGCGGAACGGGATGCGCAAAGCCTGCAATTGATGGAGGCTCTGGCATTAAACCTTAAGACTATTGCGGAAAAAGAACTGCAAAATCAGGCCTTAACAGCTGAAGAATATGAGCTTATCCGCAGCTTTGGCGGCCAGCTGGAGCACTTCTGGCTGGAAACCCTGCGGGGGCAGGAAGGCGGACGTTCCATGCTGCTAACCAATAATCCGGTCATGCTGGTGGCCGATGTGGCCACGGCCCCACCAGACACAGTCCTGGAAGAAGGCAATGGTTATGTGCACTCCATCTATGCGGTAGTACCAGTGGACGGGAAGTTGCGGGTCGTAAAAGGCGGGATTTACAGCCATTATGAATTTCCCTGGGCAGCCAATGACCGCCTGACCGACGAGAAATGGAGAGAGCTGGTGGAGAACGGGCAGACTCCGACTGCCCCGGGATGGACTAATGCTTTTGCTGTAGACGGAACCTGCCGCGCCATCATGCCCTGGGAAAATGGGCAGTAACCGGCTCAGGCTGGCCGCCGTGATTTTGCTATGTTTTGCACTGGGTTTTATCGGCGGTCGAGCGGCGGCAGCAGGCCCGGATGACTTAGTGATATCAAGAGATACTGACGGTAATGGGATGGCGGAAAGCTATCAGCTAACAAATAATCAGGTTAGAGCCTGGGAAGACCGGCAAAAGATTTGGGAGTCGCCGCCAGATTGGAAAATAGAGCAGATACTTGTGGCTGACGCTGATAATGACGGTGCCGAGGAGTTGTTGATGGTCTTATGGAAATACGGCAGCTTTGGGGAGACGCAACCGTTCTGGCATGAGCCGGAAGACAAAAGCTATAGCTGCCATCTTTTCATGTATCGCCTGCAGGCCGGACAGATGAGGGCGGTGTGGTGCTCTTCCGCCCTGGATGTTCCCCTTCAGTCAATAAGCGTCGCCGTCAGTAGTGACAATAAGCTGTCACTTGTAATCAGGGAACAATCCAAGTTGCCTTTCCTTTATTCCCCAAGTATCTGGCAATGGCAGCATTGGGGCTTCACCCGGGTTTAGCTGACTGTCTTGGACGGGGCTGTTGACGTCCCCGCGGCAACCCCCCAGACTGCCTGCTGAAATCCAAAGGCCGCAGGGAATACCTGCGGCCTTTGATGTTTCCCAAATTTATTTTTCCATTTCTTCTCTTTCGCGTTTGGCTTTCTCGATTATTTTTTCCGCGTTCTGAGCCGGTACTTCTTCGTAATGGGAGAACTCCATGCGGAACTTGCCGCGTCCCTGAGTCATGGATTTAAGATCGATGGTGTATTTGGCCATCTCGCCTAACGGTACCTGGGCCTTGATGAGTTGTTTCTTGCCTCTCGGCTCCATGCCCATCACCCGGCCGCGCTTGCTGTTGAGGTCGCCTATGATGTCGCCCATGTTGGCTTCAGGGACCTCCACTTCCACATCGACAATCGGTTCCAACAAGACCGGCTTGGCCGATTCCAGGCCTTTCTTAAAAGCCAGGCGAGCCGCCAGCTTGAAAGCCATTTCCGAGGAGTCCACGGAATGGTAGGAGCCGTCATACAAGGTGGCTTTAATGTTGGTAACCGGATATCCGGCCAAGACACCTTCTTCCAGGGCTTCCATCAGGCCTTTTTCAACCGCCGGGAAGTAGTTGCGGGGCACCGCTCCGCCGAAAACGTTCTCTTCAAAGACAAAATGCTCATCAGTGGGTTCGAATTTAATCCACACGTGACCGTACTGCCCGTGACCGCCGCTCTGCTTTTTGTGTTTGCCCTCGGCTTCTACAGTACCACGGATGGTTTCGCGGTAAGGTATGCGCATCTCCCGGCTGACCACATCCACCCCGAACTTGCGGGACAATTTGTCCAGTATGATATCCACATGGCTGTCGCCCATGGCTTTGAGGATGGTCTGCTTGGTTTCGGTGTTCTTCTCCACCCTGATAGTGGGGTCTTCTTCTAAGATCCTGCCTATGGCGCCGCTGAGCTTGTCTTCATCACCTTTGCTCTTAGGCTCGATAGCCATGCTTAAAGTCGGTTCCGGGAATTTGATGGGGTCCAGCACAACCGTGTTCCCTTTTACAGTCAGAGTGTCGCTGGTTGCGGTGGTGGCTAGCTTAGCCACCGCCACGATATCCCCCGCATTAGCCTCAGGCACCGTAGCCTGCTCTTTGCCGGTCATTACCAGGATCTGGGTAATCTTTTCATCGCGCTCCTTGGTGGAATTGTATATCACGCTATCGGCTTTAAGCTTGCCGGTAAAGATGCGGAAAAAGGTCATGCGGCCGATATATGGGTCGGCAACGGTCTTGAATACCTGAGCCAGGAAGGGTTCATTTTCAATGTCTTTGCCTTCCACTATCGGGTTGTCCTGAGGCTGGGTACCGCAGTCGGCTATGAAGTCCATCAGAGGCAAGACCCCTATATTCCTGGCAGCCGATCCGCAGAATACGAATACCGCTGAGCCGGTGGCGGCAGCTTTTTTAATACCGTCCATGATCTCAGCGTCAGTCAGTTCTTCACCCTCCAGGTACTTCATCAAAAGGTCGTCATCAGCCTCAGCGGCAGCCTCTTTGAGAGCTTCTTTGTAAGTCTCCACCTCATCCATCATGTCAGCGGGGATGTCTTCTTCGCTGTATTTGCCAGTACCGGCTTCGAAGATCAGGGCTTTCATCTTGATCAGATCCACTACCCCTTTGAAGTTGTCCTCGGCTCCGATAGGCAGTTGCACCGGAATAATATGGTCAGAGAAGGTTTTCTTCATCTGATCGATAACCTTGTAAAAATCGGCATTTTCACGGTCCATCTTGTTGATGAAGGCCAGCTTCGGTATTGGGGCGAAGTCCTCCCAAGCCACCTCGGTCTGTACTTCAACCCCAGAGTTGGCGGCAATAATCATCACCATACTGTCAACCACCCGCGCCGCTCCGACCACCTCAAAATAGAAATCGGCAAAACCCGGGGTGTCGAGCACGTTTAGCTTGTGATCACGGTATTCACAGGGCACCAATGTGGTGCTGATGGTAATTTTCCGTTTGACCTCTTCGGGCAGATAGTCGGATACGGTATTGCCATCGTCAACTCTCCCCATCCGCTTGGTTGCCCCTGTATTAAAAATCATGGCTTCAGCCAGGGAAGTTTTGCCAGTGCCTCCGTGGCCGACCAGAGCTATGTTTCGGATTTTACTGGTGGGGTAAACCTTCATTCAACAATGACCTCCTCACGTTTTCTATACATCCAAAATGGTACAATAATTTTACCTTATAGGCAAAAAATTTTTATTTTTAGCTTTTATGACCTGACATCACAAAAAATACCCAGTACAGGAGCAGAGTAACTGCCAAAAATATCATCATCTGGTACAAAACGATGCCGCGGAAAGAGTCTACAATAAGGGTGAAAACTATCCCTAATGCCAGCGGGAAAAGGTACAGCTGGTGAAAGGGCTTGGGCGGCATATCCGGGTTATGACGGCGGCGGCGTATGTAACCCAGGTTAAGAATCATGAAAAACAACATTGTATTGATTAACAAACTTACAGCAATCATGTTCGCTCAGTCCGGGAGAAAAAATCCAGATAGCGCGAGAAGGTGCTGCGGTACTCCTCCATCAGCCTATAATCTGTAAGATCCAGATTTATAGGGGTTATGCTGATGTAGCCTTCTTCAATGGCCGCCACATCACTGTCAGGCGGTTGTTCATCCCGTGTCACTCCCCCGCCCATCCAGTAATAACTATTGCCGCGCGGGTCCTTGCGTTCTTCAAAGAGATTGTCATAGTTGCGCACCCCCAGCCGGGTTATGCGGATGCCTTTGATATCTTCCGGTTTCAACGCCGGTATGTTGACATTAACCAGAGTGGAGTTCTTTATTCCCTGGCGGGTTACAGTGCGGATCAGATTGCGGGTGAAAAGGGCGGCGAAGCCGCTGTTCATTTCCGCGGTGTAATCGTTGAGAGAAGCCGCAATGGACGGCACTCCCATGATAACTCCCTCTGCAGCGGCCGATACCGTCCCTGAATAGAGCACATCAGTGCCCAGATTGGGACCGTGGTTGATGCCTGAAACTACCATATCGACCTTTCCCTTCACCAGCCTGCTCAAGGCCAGTTTGACGCAATCCACCGGGGTTCCGCCCACTATCCAGGCCTCCAGGGCGCCCTCGATTTTTGCCGGCATTACCTTGATAGGGTCAAATACGGTGATGGAATGTCCGGTCCCGCTTCGCTCCCTATCAGGCGAGGCCACATATATCTCGGCGATGGCCTGCAATTCTTTTATCAGAGCATCCAGCCCGCGGGCGTGGATGCCGTCATCATTGGTCAATAAGATGCGCATGTACTACTCCTCATACCAGATGATTTCTTTGTGTTACTGGGCAAACTCCACCCCGCGTTCCAACATACCGATATGGCTCAGCGGCCAGTAGGTAAAGATGGCTTTTCCTTTGAGGCGGTCCATAGTCAGCCAGCTGTTCCAGCGATGGCTGTCATAGCTTTCGTTGCGATTATCACCCATTACAAACAGTGCGCCTTCAGGAACCACCACCGGGCCGAATTCATAGTCGATAACCTCCTGCAGGTACGGTTCCTTCAGGGGCCGGTCGTTAATGTATACCTTGCCCTTTTTGACCTCGACTTTTTCACCGGGCAGGGCGATAACCCGCTTGATATAATCCCATTTGCTGTGCAGTTCTTCCGGAGGATCGAATACCACAATATCGCCGCGCTGCGGTTCTTTAAAATGGTAGATAAATTTATTGACCATAACCCGGTCCTGAAGCTGAATGGTGGGCAGCATCGAACCAGAGGGGATAATGCGGCCTTCAATAACAAACGCCCTTAAGATCATGGCCAGGACAAAAGCGACTACTACGATGCTGACGGTTTCCTTCATAAAGTTTACAAATTCTTTGTTCATGTATCCCTCACCCCTCAAAACTCGTATATCTTAATGACCATATTATTGGGATTGTTCTTGTCTTTGCTCAGTCCAAACATGACCTTTTTGCTTTTTAAGCTTTTGTTGAGAAAGTCAATGACATACACCAGTTCCGGGCCGGAGGCGAAAGACTTGTGGGCGATCAATTCTAACTTGCCGGGGTCGCGCGGTTCTTCGCCGTTCTCGGGTTCTTCAGGCATGGCTGCTCCTTTCTATAAATACACCACAGACCGCAAAACAAGGCTGTGGCGGAAACATACAAAATCATTTTACCGCAAAAGGGAGCGCGAATAAACCACAAACCCTCCCCATAACGACCACTCCCATAAAAACGGCAACGAGCAAGCAGGCAGCAGTCGAGCCTCCGCCCCCTGACGGTACCCTCGTTGGGATAGTTATACGACCTGAACCGCTTCGGAGTTATGGAAAAAGTAGATGAAGCCCTGCTTCACTGGTTTCCCGCTGATCTCAGCCAGAGCGCCGCAGTAGGCCTTGACCTGGGTTTGATACTGTGAGATCAAATCCTGTCTGTTGTACAAACTTATATTGTCGGTTTTGTAATCAACCACCACCAGCCCGTCGGCTTCTTCAAAAAAGAGGTCGATAACCCCCTGCAAGAGCAGCTTTTCCCCAGCAGCAGAGGTGTCTGCCAGAACGCGGGAAGCGTCCACCAGTTGGTTGAACCCAGTCTCGCGCAGCACCCGCCGGGCACTTAATATGCGTTTTCCCAGCAGGGAGGCAAAAAAGGCATCGATCTTCCCCACATCAACGCTTTGCGCCTCCAGTGTGGTAAGCATATCGGCTTTTACCATAGCCTCAAGCTGCGCTTGCAGCCCGGCCTGGTCTACATGGCCCAAATCCACATGCTGCATAACATAATGCAGTACCGTGCCCCGCTGGGCAGCCTTCAGCTCGGTTTTGCCTTTATCCTCCTCGCGGCTCATAAAGCGGGGCCGCTTGTTAAGACTGGGGATGGTGGTGTAATGGTATTGCGGGCCGGTTGCGGCTGCCTTTTTAAGCTGGGTAACGGTCAGTTTGGAAGGCAGTTGGGCCGCGCCCCCAAAGGGATAGCGCCACTGGAAGCGAGCTGCCAGATCCTCTTTCATGGCTTCGTCTCCGCAATCGCAGGAAGCGGCGGCGCTAACCAGGACTTCCTCCCGCAAATCCCGGCGCTGCTGTTCTAAGGCGTACAGTTCCGAACTTTTCACCACTTCAATTTGCCAGTTCACCTCATCCTGCCAGGCCTCAACCGGTACAGCTTCTTCCAGACAGTTCCGCAGAGCTCCCCCATCCGGATGCCGTAGCCACAAGGGGCCCAGCCAGTCCATTAAACCTCTGGCCTGGGACAGTTCATAACATCCCAGGGGCCGGCGCCAGGACAGGGCTTTATGAGAAATATCCTTTACGGTACCTACCAGCATCAGCCTGGACTTGGCCCGGGTCATAGCCACATATAATATACGCATCTCCTCGGCCAGGCTCTCCAGGCGCAGGCGTTCTTTTACCGCCAAGCTGGCGATACTGTCACTACGGCGGCGTAAATTCAAATCCACATAACGGCTGCCCAAGCCCAGGTTTTTGTGCAACACCACTGCCGCTCTACTGTCGGAGAGGTTAAATGAGCGTCCCAACCCGGCCACGATCACCACAGGGAATTCCAGACCTTTGCTCTTGTGAACGCTCATGACGCGGACCACATTGTCATTCTCCCCCAGTATGCGGGCCGTCTCCAAATCGCGTTGGCCGGCTAGCAGATTTTCTACAAACCTTATAAAATTGTACAGCCCGCGCAAACTGCTGTTCTCAAATTGTCGCGCCCGCTCCGCCAGAATACGCAGATTGGCCTGACGCTGCTGCCCCCCTGGCAGGGCTGCGGCATAATGATAATATCCGGTCTGCGTATATATATGCCAGATCAGTTGCTCGACCGGAAGATAACGTGCTTCCCGGCGCCAGGCGGCCAGCAGGGCACGGATTTCCCCCGCCCGCTGTGCCAGCGGATCCGCTTTCTTTAGGCTATACGCCTCGAAGGCTTCATAAAAAGGAGCATCCGCTTTTTCCATTCGAATGGCGATCAGGTCGGCACTGCTCAAGTTAAACAAAGGTGAGCGCAGAACGCTCAACAGAGGTATATCCTGATAATGGTTGTCAATAAGTTTGAGCAGGTTAAGCATCACTTCCACCTCAACCGCTCCGAAATAGCCGCTATTGACATCAGCGTAAGAAGGGATGCCCTGTTCGGCGAATACCTCCATAAATTCAGCGCTCCAATTGCGGGTGGCGCGCAGCAGTATAACCACATCGCGGTATTGAAGAGGGCGGTATTCCTCGGCAGCAGCATCATAAAAGGGTTGCCCAACCATCTCTTTAATGGCCGCAGCCACCACTTCCGCCTCCCGCACTACGTCGCCACGGTCTGCTTCACCTTCTGAGGCGGGCTGGCAATCCTTGTCGATCAATACCACTTTAACCGGAGCAGAAGCCTCTTCAGGAAGCTTCAGGCCGTATCTTAAAAAAGCCTCCCGGTCATATTCCAGCTCCCCCACATGGCGGTTCATGATATGAGCAAAAACATGATTCACAGCGGCGATAATGCCCGGCTGACTGCGGAAATTCATTGCCAGATCCACCCGCTGGCATCCGCTCTGTTGCTGGTCACGGTAGAGCAGATACTTTTCCAGGAAAAGACCCGGATCGGCCAAACGGAAACGGTAGATGCTCTGTTTAACATCTCCTACCATAAAGAGATTGTCACCACGGGCTATACAGTTCAGCAAAGTCTCCTGTACCAGGTTACTGTCCTGGTATTCATCCACAAATATGAATTCAAACCGCTGCCGGTATTCCCCGGCGGCCTGGGGGTCCCGCAGGATATGCAGGGCGAAGTGCTCCAAATCATTGAAATCCAAAATCCGCTTTTCCTTTTTGCGCAGCAGATATTCCTCCGCAAATGCCTGCATGAGGTCGTTTAGATAGGAAATATAAGGGTAGAGCCGGTTCAGTTCCCAGCTCCATTGAGTCAGGCTTTGCCGCGCCAGGCCCTTTTGCAGGGCCTTGAGCAAATTCTTGCCCTCCTCCCGCAGCGCTTTGGCAGCCTCTTTCAGAGCCTCATCGCCACCGCGCACCGCGCGCAGCCGTGAGTGAGTAAAAGAGGCGGCGGCTGTATGAAAACCTTCAGCCCCCTGTGATATGGCCTTCTCCAGAGCCTCTGTTATACGCACATCCTCTTGTAAACTTTTGATATACTGCTCAGGTCCGCCCGGCTGACTGCACACCTCTATGGCTTCCATAAAACGCTCCCGGGCGGCTTCGATTTGCACCTGTGCGGACTCCATAAGGACCTTCACCCAGGGGCTGTCGGCCAGAGCGTCAGCATCCAGCTGATATCTGTCGGTGTGAGTCTGGAGCCATAGCCATGGTTGGGGCTGGCTCTGCACAAAATCATACATTTGCAGTAAGAGGTCCCGGAAACCCTGGTCGCTCTTGCCGGGAGCAAACATTTCAATAAGCCCTGAAAACTCGGGGGCGGCTTGCTCATAGGCAGCCTCCAGAACAGCTTCCACAGCTTCCCGGCGCAGTAGATCGGTCTCGTTCTGGTCGGCCACTTTAAATACCGGGTCCACATCCACCAGATAATAATAACGCCGTATCACCTCGGTGCAGAAGGAATGCAGAGTGCTTATGGAGGCCCGGTGCAAACGGGTCAGCTGGCGGCGGATATGCGGCGCATGAGGCCCGGGCTGGTGCAAAGCCTCAATCAGGGCATGGCTGATACGCTCTCTCATCTCACTGGCGGCCGCTTTGGTAAAAGTGACCACCAGCATCTGATCTATATCCACTTTGTCCTGCAAAAGGAGTTGTATTACCCTTTCCACCAGAACCGCAGTCTTGCCTGACCCGGCGGCGGCCGCAACCAAGAGATTGAGCTGGCGCAGGCTGATAGCCTCTTGCTGCTCAGGGGTCCATTTTTTCATGACAGGCTCCTCCTCTCCGCATCGCTATAGATCAGTTGCATCAACTGGTCACGGTCTACAGCAGACAACTGGCGGTAGCGATTGGCTGCGAACAGGCTGTCGAAGTGACAGATGGGGTGATAGCGGCAGTAGCTGCAAGCCTTTTTATTGCCCTTTTTATAAGGGGTGAGCTCTATATTCCCCGCCATTATGCCCTGGCTCATGTACTTGACCCGGTTCTCAACATGCTGCAAAATGATTTCGAACTGCTCCAGGGTGAGCACTGCCGAGTTCTTATTAAAGCTGCCATCACCGTTAAGTCCCGCCGGAACCACCTGGGAATATCCGCCGATATCCCTGTCCATGGCGCGAATTACCTCGGCATCTTCCAAAACCAGACCGCGAAGCCTTAATTTAGCGGCCAGCTTTTTTTCGATCTCCGCCACTACGTCCTGGTCCGATTCAATCAGAGGGTCGTCGATGTGAAAATAGAATATACCGCCGGGGCGGTTATTTACACCCGGCGTTTTAAGTCCCTGCAAAACCGCCTTCAGATATATCAAAAGCTGCAGGCTCAATCCATAATAAATTTCGCTCATGTCCACATCGCGGGGGCCGGATTTATAATCAATGATGCGCACATACTGCTGACTGCCCTGCCGGTACACATCAACCCGGTCAATGCGCCCCTCCAGCAAAAGCGTTTCGCCATTGGCCAGTTCCACCTCCACGGCGGGAAAGGCCCCCCCCGGTCCAAAGCGCATCTCATAGCCTAAGGGAACGAAATCCCCGCTCTGCAGATGGCGGGCCAAAGTCCACACCGCGCGCTGCCCCACGCGCTTCAAGCGCTGCCCCAGATAGCGGTAGCGGCAGGTACTCAGGAACACCCCTTCCCCATAGACCGGCAAGAGGTTCTCCATCACCGTATCCATAATTTGATAGCTTTGCTCCATCTCCAGCTGCTGCCAGCCGAGTCCTTTATCCCGCATTTCCACGGTGAAGTCCAGTATGGCCTGATGGAACAGTTCCCCCACATCCGGGGCCTGCACCTCGAAACTTTGGCGTTCCAGAGGGCGCAGTCCATAGCGCACAAAATGAGCGAAAGGGCAAGCCGCATATAGCTCCAGACGTGATACGCTGGCATTCGGCAGCGCGCCAAAAAGCTGTTGGCAATGCTTTTGCTCCAGTTGGCCGGGCCGATTGCTGAACACCAAGGCTTCGTTAAGCCGATTTACCTGGAACTCCCATTCTGGCTGGGCTTTGAACCAATTAAAAGCCGCTGCCCAGCGCGGGGAAAGTTTTTTTCCGTCCAAAGCCTGGCGCAGGTTTTCGGCCAGATACTTAAAGCTGCTGTCCGGCGCCAGAAAATAATGGTCGTCGGCCTGGGCGGAGTCCATGGTCTGTATTTTTACTGTCAATCCGGGATATAGTTGGCGCAGCCGGTCGATCAGCAAAGAAGGCCTCAGAGCTTTGCCCTCTGAATCAGCCAGGCTGTATGAAAGCCATAAAGACTGCGTGGCCTGAGACAAGGCGGCGTAGATGAGGAAATCTTCCTCTATGGCCAGCAATTCATTGTCAAGCCCCAGCTCAACCCCTCCCGACTGCAGGATGTCCTTTTCATCCCCAGAGAAAATACCTTCACTCCAATTTCCCCGCGGCAAAAGCCCGTCATTCACCCCGGTTACCAGTATAACCGGGCATTGCTGGCTGATGGAGCGGGTGGCCGTACCCACCATGACCTGGTCAACGGTAGAGGGAATGAATCCCAGCTCCGAAAAGGCCATACCGGCCTCCAGAACCTGGCGGAATTCTCTTAGGCCGCTGTCTTCATCCCCCAAAATCTCCGCCATCTGGTCAAATATCTCGGTTAACACATTCCATATCTGACTATTTTCACTGGCCAGCCCGAAGCGCTCCTCGGCCAGCAATTGCTCCACCCAGGAACCCAAGGTCTGGGGGACATGCATATCCTCCAGCCACTCAAACCAGACCCGGGCTATGCCTCTCCAGCTGCTGTCGGCCTTAATCCTGGCTGCGACAGTCTGCAAAGGCGGTATTATGATTTGACGCAAACGCTCCATCTCCTGGCACAGTTCCTCATCGCCCAAGACGAAGGGTTGCAGCCAGCCATGGCCGTGGATATTGTAGCGCAGGGCGTAATTCTCCAGGCGGTCTGAGTCCCGTACCTCTATGGGGATCAGGCCGGTCTTGATTAAGCGCAGGACATCCTCGCGGCGGTAGTGTTTGCTCAGCATATCCAAAGCGGAAAGCAGCAGTTCGACCAGAGGATGGTGCAGAATGCCCTGCTTATCGTCCAGGAAGAAAGGTATGCGGTACTCATCGAAGACCCGCTTGATCAGGCCGCCATAAACGCTGATATCAGAACATATCACAGCAATATCGCGATAGCGCAAATGTTGCTGCCGCACCAGCGACAGTATTTTCATGGCCAGTGCCTCCACCTCGTCCTGCGCCGAGGGTACGGCTGTTATGAATATAGCTGCTGGCTTGCCGGCCAAGGTTTGATGCGGGTAAGCGTACAGTTCCCTTTCCAAATGGGATAATTCCGGGCAGGTGTCCCCATCTTTGCTCACTGCCATAAGGTGCTCCCCCACCCCGTGTTTGACGGCCTGATAATGGAAACGGTTGTAGTAATAGCGGGAGAGCGCAAATATTTCCCGGTCACGGTAATCACCGCCCAGGGGCATGGTCAGACTGATAGTAACCGACGGCGCGTTTAACATTAATTGTTCTATAAGCTGTATGGTACTGGGTGAGAAAGTGGTAAAGTTGTCGATCCATATGCTGGCCTTTTTTAAATAGTGGGACTCATGCATTCGCTCCAGCACCAGTCTGATATGGTCCTCGCTGTCCACATAACGATCCTGCAAGTAGGAATTGAAACTGCCGTATATCAAAGCGATATCATGCAGCTTGTCTTTTAACAGCGCGTTCTCAGGCAGGTTCTGGGCACAGCTCTGCAGAGCATCGATTTCCACCGCAGAGCCTTTCAATTCCGCCAATACCTCGCTGCACTGCTGTATAAAGCCGACTTGGCGACAGGTTTGGCGATATACCGTAAGCTGCTCCTCACAGGCTGAAATGACTTTTTTCAATACCATGTAGCGGCCTTGCGGGCTGAGCAGCACCCGGGTGCGCCCACCCACCTCATTAAGTATTCTTTCACCCAGGCGGCTGGGGGAAAGCACCTCCAAGCGCATTATGCCGGGAAGTCCGAGACGGTTTATCACTTCCCGCTCGGCCTGGAGAGTAAACTGTTCCGGCACCAGGAGGATAATCGGGTCATCACTTTTCTGCTCCAGTTCCCTGCGGATTTCCCGCAGCGCCTGATGAGTCTTGCCATGGCCGCACCGCCCCATTATGTAACGGATACCCAAAACCCTCACCCCCTTGATACTAAATAACTTAATTTATCTTACTGGTTTCCCTTTCCTGCAACAAGGGGTAACCAGCCCAAAAAACAGACCGGCCCCCACGTTTGCCCGTCCGGCTGATGAACTATAAAATCATCAAGTACAAACAGTAACAGATATATATACTATCCATTCCGGGTTGGTTCTTTTATTAAGCGCTCA
Organism: Syntrophomonas sp. UBA4807; assembly: GCA_002402575.1. Lineage (GTDB taxonomy): Bacteria > Bacillota > Syntrophomonadia > Syntrophomonadales > Syntrophomonadaceae > DTU019. The sequence continues at coordinate 17,114 of DHGD01000095.1, read as the reverse complement.
AATTCAATATAATAGTGATTAATGCTGAGATGGGGAGATCGGGAGATGTTGGCTAAGACCGCGGTTGTTCTGATGGGGCTGGGTATGATATTGTTCTCTTACGGAGGCTGGAGCTATCTCAAGATAAGCCGCGAGTTGCGTCAACTAAAAGAAGAGGACCTGGTGGCATATTATCTGGACCTCTTCTATCGTATGCTGCCCCGCCCCTTCTGGAGCGCAGTGGCAGGCCTGATTCTGATTATACTGTCTTTAATCACCGGGATAGCTGCATTTCTGCTTGATTTCAGCGGGCAGCCGTTGTAATTCATCTTTTGCTCAATCCATCAACAAGATGCGTGCCCCTGCCGCCAACAACAAGACCCCCAGCAGATCGCGCATATGCAAATCACACTGCTTCATGCCGAACGCCCCCGAGTTGTCGATCAATAACGCGGTCAATATCTGAGCCACGATAATAGCAGTGGTCGCGTTGCCCACTCCGATCTGGGGCATGGTACGTACCACTGCGTAAATGATGATAACGTTCATGATTCCGCCCAGGTAAGCGTACCAGGGGACCTCGGTCAGTTTCCCCGTCTGCCAGTTTACCCCCAGGGCCATAATTACCACCACAACTGTTAACAATCCGATGACATGCACCACCAGGGTTGATTGCCAGATTCCGACCACCTTTCCAAGGGCGGCGTTAAAGGTCCCCTGTAAAGCCATGGCCGCGCCGGACATAGCCGCTAAGCCCAAGTATAGCCAGTTCACTCTTTGTGCTCCCTTCGTTTCTGTTTGCCTTATTGTTTTTAACTGCCAGTGCTTTTATGCAGGGAGCATCTAGAGCATTCCTAATCAGAACCTGTCGCAAGCCCGGTAAATCCAGCGCAGATAACAAGCCTTAGCCCGGCGCAATTTGTTTAGTTTGTCACATAGTTGTTCACGTTGCTCGGTATTGTCACAATCCGCCAATTGCTGTTTCAGACGTTCAATATCTTGCTGCAGTTCATAAAGGGTTTTTCCCACCCATCCGTTTTGCACTTCTTTTCACCCCGTATTAAGATTCATCCACTATTAGTTTACGGGGCATGATCGTTTCGGTGCCAATCGGTGGTTGGAATATAATACTAATCAGGCTATATAAAGGTCGCCAGGGCGATTATAACCAAACCGGCCATAAATCCGCACCATCGGCTGCGGGGGCCTTTGGCCCCTGCAGCCGGCCATAGCTGAAATACCACCAGGTACAGCATGATTCCAGAAGCGAAACCCAACAGCCAGGGCAATAGTTGCGGCACCACCGCCAGGCTCAATTTACCGATCCCAGTCCCAACGGGGGTGATTAAGCCTATCGCGGCTGTCTCCAGCAAGATGCGCAGACGGCGCTGTCCTCCCATCAACAATGGCGCGGCTATAGCCATCCCTTCAGGGATGTTATGTACAGCGATAGCCAGCGCGATAACCATGCCGGTGCGGGCTTTCAATTCGCCTCCCATGGCAATGGCCATACCTTCCGGCAGATCGTGCATGGCTATACCCAGCATAATCAGGTAGCCCAGCCCGAGAAGAGTCTCTGGTCCCTTCATGCGTTGCCCCAGCCATACATCGCAAACCCATATCGACATACCTCCCAAGAGGGTTCCGCATAAAGCCGCCTTATAATTGCTGAGCAAGGCCGATGGCAGCATATCCATTACAACTACGGCCGCCATCACACCCGACGCCAACCCTAGAAAAACCGCCAGGCTGCGATTGCTCCAGTCGCGCTTCATGAAAAGCACGGCAGCTCCCGCGGTAGTGCAGAAGCCCGCGGCAACGCTCATCAGCATCAAAGAATCCACTTTCCCTTCCCTCCACCCGCTTGAGGATTAATAGTAATTCATATGATGGAGGGAGCTTGCTTAGGCTTTTTTATAAAAGGGCCTGTTCTCCAGGAAGGTCTTTTGACAATTAATGGGGTAGCTTCAGAGGTGCGGCAGCTTGGAGTCCAAACAAGACATCAAAACAACGCTCAGATTGATTTGGCCCCATTTTTATGCAGGGCCGGTAATTAGCAGTAATATTCAGCATGGAAATCTCATAAGGTGCAGCAAGGAGGTGCGCGTGTAATGTGGAAAAATGTAAGCATCGAATTGAATGGACTGGCCCGGGCGCTTGGCATTTCGTTTCTCCTGGCGTTGGTCTCAGCGGTGGTGGTGTACTATACCAACATTTCAGAGGAGATCTTCGCACTCTTGGCGCAACTGATCCTGGCCGGGGGCGTTTTTGCGGGAGCGGCCTACGTGGCCAGGGTGCGGGCCACCCGAGGATTAATCAGAGGCCTTAATTTCGGAGTAATGGTATTCATTCTCATGCTGATTATCACCGTAGCCATCAATCCCGGCTTGCTGGGCTTGAAGAGTTCCTTGTACAATCTCATGCTGTGCCTGGCCTCCGGAGCCCTGGGCGGCATTCTAGGCATTAGCCTGAGCAGTAGTTCTTAATATAAGCTCTCTGCCGGGGAAACATCATAAAAAGCCAGCGAAGCCGGCCCACCGGCTCCGCTGGCCAACTCTTTTTTCAGGTTCCCTGCTGTCATGCTGCCTGCCCGGCAATGGGTCAAGCGCGCTGCGGTTTTACTTGTGACCCTCATTTATTACCGACTAACCCCAAATCTTCATCAGTAAATTGCGCAGGAAGACCGGAAGCTTGAAATAATATACCCGCACTTGATTTTCCTCCTTAAATAACACTGCCTTTGTGCTAATGTATGAGAAAGTGTTAAAAAAGGTGACAGCTTTTTAGGACGTGGTCAGATAGTCAGTCCCGGCGCCAATCAAAAAAGCGTACAGATCGGACTTTTTGAGGTGAACTACTTTTTTAATGGGGATGCTGTTCTTAAAGACCCGGCCATAAGGTCGATTGGCCAGACGGGCGTCCAGTACTATCAATAGCCCGCGGTCACTCTCACTGCGAATCAATCGTCCCGCGCCTTGTTTGAATCGCACCGCCGCATCGGGTAGCATGAAGCCCTGGAAGCTGCTGCGCCGCTGCAGTTTAAAGTAACGTTCTCCGGCGCTGCTGAAGGGGTCACCCGGAGAGCGAAAGGGCAGGCGCACCAGCACCACGGTTTTGAGCACCTCCCCTCTCAGGTCAATCCCCTCCCAAAAGGTCTCCAAGCCCATTAATACGGTATTGGGCGCTTTAACGAAAAGCTCCCTGAGGCGGTTAAATTCCCCGTCTTCGCCCTGCACCAGCAGGCACAAGTCTTCCTTTTCAGCCCACTTCCTCAGGGCCTGTGAAGCTTGGCGCAGCTCGCGCCGGGAGGTAAACAGAATCATGGTGCGGCCCTGGGTCACTGTCAGGATGTCCTTCAAAGTATCGGCCACCGCCGCAGAGAAGCCCGGAGCGGCAGGATCAGGCATGTCAGCCACCGACAGCAGCAAAGCATTTCGGTCATAGTCAAAGGGCGAGTATTGCAACAGAGTCTGTAACCGGTCACGGTCATCGAGGCAATCGAGGCCGTTCTTTTCGATAAAATAGCTGAAGGAATCCTCGATAGTAAGAGTGGCCGAAACCATCACCAGGGATTCCAATTTACTGAACAGGCGCTGGTGCAGAAGTTCTCCGACGCGGATGCTGGATGATGACAAGGCGGTAGGCTGGCCTTTTTGATAATCAATCCAAAAAATCTGGTCGGGGTGGTCGAGCGACTCTTCCATCACCATGAAGGCGCCCTCCGACACCTCGCGCAGCGACTGCACAACGGCGTTTATCTCCATCTCTTCATCCATTCCCGCCAGTTCCGCTTTGAGTTCCCCCAGCCGGTGAATGATCAAATTCATGGTCTGCTGCCAGCCGCTATAGTTGTCCGCCAGCCGGTTGAACCACTCACTATGGAAATCCTGATGCTCCAATACCCGGGCGTGTTCTTCCTGAGCGCGGCCAGGCCTGATAGCCGCGAAACAGGCTTCCAGCAATTCACCGCAACGGCGCACCATGGCGGATAACTCGTTTAAAGCCGGCATCAGGTGGGGATAGCGGCCTTTCAGGTACTGCACATAGCCGCGCTCGTGGGTGTGCTCGTTGCTATACAAGACCTTTAAGACCTCTCGGCAGTCCTCTTGGGAGAAAACCGCGGACAATTTATCAAAAGATTCCCGTTCAAAAGTGTGGGCTTCGTCGATTACCAAATAGTTATATTCGGGCAGGATGCTGTTATCGGCCATTAAATCGCTTAACAAAAGCGAATGGTTGACCACTATCAAATCCGCCTTTTCCAAGCGTCTTAGCATCTTCAGGCGAAAGCATTTATCGCGATACCGGCATAAATTATTGGCGCAGGTACGTCGACTGGCGGCTAAAATCCCCCAGTGGCGCATCATCTCTCCGGGCAGTCCCAATTCTTTACGGTCCCCGATTTCAGTGCCTTCCGCCCAGTTCAGCACCCTGGTTACAAAATCCTGCTGTACGCTGTCCAGCACCTGCCGGCCGCCCAGGAGGCTCATATACTGGTTCCAGCATAGGTAATTCTCCCGTCCTTTGGCTTCAACCGCATTAAACTCAACCCCGAGCACCGCTTTGAGGTCGGGGATGTCGTGTTCGGTGAGCTGTTCCTGCAGGGCGCGGGTGCGGGTGGAAACTACCACTTTTTCGCCAGTCTCTTTAGACCATAAAATGGCAGGCAGGAGATAAGCAAAAGATTTGCCAACCCCGGTCCCCACCTCGGCCACCAGAAATTCGCTTTTTGAGAAGGCATCGGCCACCGCGGCGGCCATTTTGACCTGTTCGTCACGGTGGCGGTAGCCTGGGATATGCTTTTCCATCGGTCCCTCGGGCTGAAAATATGCAGCCACGATCCCAGCGTCAAAACTCATGGTCCGGATCTCTCCTTGTTAATGAGTTGGTACCAAACCGCAATAACCAGCATCGCGTTTAGCGGGTTTTGTGTCCCATATCGAAGCCTGGTTTGGCACATCCCTGCGTGCCGTGGGCGCGAGTTATTCAATAAGTACTGCCAGGCGGCCTTTGCCGTCTGGCTTGACATGAAAAGCCCCTTCCATCTTGATCTGCTGTTCGCGAAGCAGCTGGCGCTGGGCGGGCAAATCCTCAAACCGGTTTTTTANNCGCCAAACCGCAGCTGGCCGATATCTCCCTGGGGATGGGAATGAGCAGGAATTCGGCCCCGGCTTTTTGCAGTACCTTTTCCGCCTTCAAGGCCTGCGTAGTGGAACCGAAGGTGAGAAGTCCGAAATCGTTTAATTTGATCAGTTCTTTGTTCATTAATTTGTTCCGTTCAATGCCTGATAGGGCCCTGATTGAAGAAAGTGCCTTTAGCCTGCCCCACCAGACGGTCTTTGCACCACACCTCGGCCTCCGCGAAAATCATGGTTTTGCCCGCACGCCTCACCTTGCCGGTTGCGCGAAGTACGGACCCGTAGGAAACCGACGCCATTATCGAAACCGATATATCAACAGTCACCCCGGTAATCCCCGTGGAACGTATGGCATTGCCCATAACCGCGTCAGCTATAGACATGATCAAACCACCATGGAGCAGCCCCAAAGGATTGCAGTGCTTTTCTTCAGTTGTCACTTCGAATTCAGATAAACCAGGGCCTAGCCGTATCAGTTTTATACCCAAGAGCTGGTAAAAAGGCGCATCCTGCGTGGAATGCAGCAGGTATGCAAATAATTTCTCGTCAATTCCAGCATTTATTGCCGCCACAAAGGGAGCCTCCTCATGATAATAAAGTTAATTATAACATAAGCCCTGGTGACCGCATCCAATTTGAATGACACTTTATCTCAAGGTGAACTCATCAAACGGAGCCAAGCACTTTATCGCCTGTGGCCCGGATCTTACTAAGATGGAATGAAAGTTCCCGCAATTCCGGGAATGGCCTGATAATACGCGGCAACACTCCGTGTATATAAGAAATGACCAGACCATAGTTGCTGATGGCTACCCCCGCCCTGGCGGCCTCTTCAACACGATTCTGGTATTCCGTTGGCGTAATCATACAGCCTCCGCATTGGATTACCATAGCATATTTTTTCAGTTCCCGCTTAAAGGCAGGGCCAGCTGCTATCTCATAATTAAGCTCCTTTCCGGTATAATCACTCAGCCAGCGGGGCAGTTTGACCCGGCCGATATCATCGGCCATAGCGTGATGAGTGCAGGATTCGGCGATCAAAATACAGGCTCCGTCCTCGAGTTGATCGATTTGATTTACCCCTTCAACCAAAGAGCGAAATCCGCCTTGGGCTTTAAAGCGGGCAAACAGAGTGGAAAAAGTGGTTAACGGGATCTCCGGGGGCAGAAATGTCTCCACCTGCTTAACCACCTGAGAATCAGTTATTACCAGAGCCGGTGGGGACGTCAGCTTTTCCAGCAGGCTGGCCAATTGATTTTCTTTGGCAACCAGGGCCAGGGCGTTATGGTCCAGCAAATCACGCAGGGTTTGAACCTGCGGCAGGATCAGCCGTCCCTTGGGAGCACCCAAATCGATGGGCACCACTAAGACGGCCAGCTCGCCAGGCTGAAGCAGATCGCCGACAATATCTGAAGCATTATTAATACTTGTTAGGTTGAGGGAGCGGATTTTCTGCTTCAATTCATTTACACCCTCGGCTTTGATAGCCGTGGTGGTCACAGCTTCGATGCCTTTCTGGCGGAGTTGGTTTTTGAGGGTGGCGTATTCATAACAATCGGACTTGTTTAATGCCACGATGAAAGGCCTGTTTCTGGCTTGCAGGCGCTGCATCGCATCCTCTTCGAATGCCGTCCACTGCCCGTCTCCGACCACTATTACCCCTACATCGCTGTCATTGATGACACCCCTGGTCTTTTCGATCCGTTTTTGTCCCAGCTCTCCGTCGTCATCAATGCCGGCGGTATCAATAACCAGGCAGGGACCCAGGGGGTTGATCTCAACCGCTTTCTGCACCGGATCAGTGGTAGTGCCTGCTAAAGCCGAAACAATGGCCAGGTCGTAACCTACCAGGGCATTCAGCAATGACGATTTGCCGGCATTTCTGCGCCCCAGAAAAGCGATCGCGATTCTCATGCCCCGGCTGGTTTCATTTAAAGTGCCGTCTCTAATCTGCATGGCTGGCTGCCTCCTTCTTTCTGTCAACACCATGAGAGCAACGCTATTATTGGTTATGCCAATCCCGACTCCTTACGGCCGGCCCGTCTCCTGTTAAAATAATGCGGAGAATCGCCCCACTTATCGAAGCATAAACGGTATCCGGCGGCTTCCACCTCCATCCGCATACATTCCAGATTCTTGGATTCTTTGTTGGCATAAAGAGCATAATCGGCACGGTATTTTTCCGGAGTAAAAACCGGCATAACCACATTGCCGCCCGCCCTGATTCCCAGCGTCAGCCCCTGCGGATTAATGTTTTGCAAGGCTGTTGATACCACCATATTGATGTCAGGCATCATCAGCCGGGCCAAGGCCATCATCTTGACACTGGTGATAAAAGCATCCTTGATAAAAAAGTCCTGAACCGCCGCCAGGGGGGTGTGTGGATGGGGTATGTAAGGCCCCATCCCTAACATGTCGATATCACGCTCCACAAAGAATTGCAGATCCGCGGCCAGACTAGCATAACTCTGCCCGGGCAAGCCGATCATAACTCCGCTGCCCACCTGGTAGCCAATATCTTTTAAGTAACTCAAGCATTCCAGGCGCCGTTCATAAATCTGGTTGAGAGGATGGATGCAACCGAAAAGCTTCCGGTCGGAGCTTTCGATGCGCAGCAAGTATCGGTGCGCTCCGGCTTCATAGAGCCGCTTATACTGCTGATATGTCATTTCCCCCATACTCAGGGTCACTCCCAATCCAGGCGATCCATCCCGCATACCTATTTCCCTGAGTTCCCTGATTACGCCAGCCATCCGGCTGACTTCCCTGTCGCTGTTGCTTTCCCCGGCTTGCAAGGCTATAGAGGATATTCCCAGCTTATGCATGGCAACGCCCCGCGCTATGATCTCGGCCGGCTCCAGGCGGTAGCGATGAAGGCTGCGGTTGGACAAACGCAGCCCGCAATACAGGCAATCCCTTTGGCACTGGTTGCTGTATTCGATCAGTCCCCGTGCATACACCTCATCACCCCGATGGGCCAGCCTAACCTCTTCCGCGGCAGCCAGCAACTGGCGCAAAAGATCAGTATCATTGCTACTCAATATAGTTTCCGCATCCCATCCCATGACCTTCATTTTCCGAACTCTCCTTTGAGCACACTAGTAATAAAGTCCACATCCTCTTGGCCCAATATTTCAGGGTTTTCGATCAACAGGCCATAATTCTGATTTATTTGCAGTCTCAGTGGAATAGCTGTAAGTTCATGCACCTCACCCAGCAAGTGCGCCCAGCGAGCACCGTAAATTTGGGCCCAGCGCAATCTGATGCCGGGGTAGGCAGCGGAAAGATACCGGTTTAGACTGACAATCCTGCTGAATGTCGCGGGAATATCCTCAACGTTTCCAGGGGACATACGGACAACTCCTCTCTATTAATATCGCCGCAGTTATCACAGAAACAGATCCCTTTCCCCTCCCTCGATGCGGTCCAGCATCTCACATACTACCCGGCGCACCTCAGGATTAGGCAGGGCCTGGAGCTCTTTGCCGATCAACGGCTCTCCCGCCTTAATGGTTTCGGGGCTGGCATAATCCAAAAGATATTCCTTAAAAGTCAATATGGCATTGGGCATACAGAGGTTGTGAATCTTGCCCTTCTTGGCGATACCCATAAAACACTCCCCGGTGCGGCCGCAACGGTAATCTGCGGTACAAAAGGAGGTTATCCATCCCATGCCCGCCAGGTCCCTGATGGTCTCATCCAGTGTGCGGGTATCGCCCAGAATGAACTGCTGTTTGCTGTAATCCACCTCTTTTTGGCTGTATGTTCCCACACCAATGTTAGAGCTGGCATCAAGCTGGGTGCAGCCTACATTTACGACATCATTGCGCACCTCCGCCCTTTCCCGGGCAGTTATAATCATGCCGGTATAGGGTACGGAAAGGCGTATTACCGTTACCAGTTTTTTAAATGTGGCATCATCAACCAGATAAGGGCTCAATTCCGCAAAAGGAGTGTTTACGGCCGGCTGCAGCCGGGGAAAAGAAATGGTGTGCGGCCCCACTCCGCCGAACTTATTCTCCAAATCGATGGTGTGGGCCAGCAAGCCCATGACCTCGAATTTCCAATCATAAAGGCCGAACAGGGCGCCTATCCCCACATCGTCGACGCCGGCTTCCATAGCCCGGTGCAGCGAATAAAGCCTCCAGCCGTAGTCGGCTTTTAAGCTGCGGTGCACCTGCTGATAGGTGTGGTGATGATAAGTTTCCTGGAAGACCTGGTAGGTGCCGATGCCCACATCCCTCAGGATTTTATAATCTGCTATCTTGAGCGGGGCGGCATTGACATTGACCCGGCGGATTTCACCGTTTCCTGACTTAGTAGCGTACGCCACTTCAAGGGTTTCCGCGATATAGTCTACATCTGAACGGGGATGTTCACCATATACCATGATCAAGCGTTTATGCCCCATATCAACCAGGGCCTTTATCTCTGCCTGCAGTTCGGCTTTAGAAAGCTGGGTTCGGAAAATATCCTTGTTTTCCACCCTAAAACCGCAATAAGTGCAATTGTTGACACAATAATTGCTGACATACAAAGGCGCGAAGGTGACGATGCGGCGTCCGTACACTTTGTGTTTAATCTGCAAGGCGATGTCATACATTTCCTCCCACAGTTCCTCATCTTCACAATTTAGCAGCGTCGCAGCTTCATACAATTCCAAACGGTTCAGTTCCAAGGCCTTGGCCATTATTTCCCTGATCCTTACCGTATCGGGATGCTGATTGAGCAACAGCAAGTTTTCAATCAAACTGTCATCGATAAAATCCCGGCCGTTATCTCGAAAACGGTCATTCTCCTCGGGTTTGATCACATTTTCTTTCCATCTGGCAATCGCTGATGACATTATTCAATTCCCCCTAAAATTATAGTGCCGACATGGCAAAACTGCCTGCTCCAAAAGAGCAGGCAGCAAAATATCGTCTCACTCGCCCCCCTTCAAATCAGTCTTCCTCCTTGTCAGGGTCACTCAATTATTCTTCTGTTTTAAATCGGTTTGGTAAACTAAAGCCCTAGCGGCTCTTGGTCAGAGCACTTTTGACGGTAACTAGGGGAACAGCCCCCAGCCGCCCGGTAAGCGAGCCCAATTGGTCGGTGGTCCCGTCCACGATCAGAGCGATCACGTTTACCTCTTTTTCCCGATAGGGAATTCCCATCCGTCCCACGATCATGTCAGCATGCTCGCTTAAAATGTGGTTTACCCGCTCCGCTGAGACACGGTCTTCTATAACGATCCCAATTACTCCCAAACGCTTGTCGGACATGAGTTCAGACTTCCTTCCCGGCAAAATAACAGAGCCAGCTCTGCATTGGGAATGCAGGGCAGGCTCTGGCCTCTTCCGTGCGCTCCCCTTCAACTCAGTAACCATAATACCTTATCATCAGGGTTTTTTAATTTACAATTTTATTATATTCCAGTATCGCGGATTAATATAGTGCTTTTTATCACAAATATGTTTGGCTGACACTATTAAAAACCATTTTACATTTAATATTCATGCCTTATCCTGAGCAAATTAAGCAGACAGGAGGTGTGAAGATTTGCGGAATCGAGGTTTGCAAGCAGATTGGGCCAAATTACTGGCCTATGCGGTCTCGGTGGCTATTGTATTGTTGACAATATGGCTGACTACAGACCGCAAGCCGCCAGCGGAAGTACCGCAGAAGCCTTTCGCAGTGCCCGAAATCCAGCAACAAGCTGAAACTGAGTGGTATGTTAAATTTTCAGTAAAAGACCAGAAATCCACGGCCTATGTAGAGCAAAGCCAAGCCCCGCGCCCTTCCAGCGGAGGCAGGTACTACATCGGCGGAGTGGCGGTACATCCTATTTATCCCGGCGCAGATCCCCGCCAGCCCATCATTCCTTACGGAACCTTAATTTATCTGAAGGAACCGCTGACCGTGAACGGCCGCCCCATGTCGGCCTTCAAGGTAATCGATACCGGGGATATCTATTATGGGCGCTATGGCTCCACTCCCTACTGGTTTGATATTTACTGGGGCAACACCAATTATTACAGCAATCAGAGCGCTTCCAAATTCGGCGTCAAAACCGTTGACTACTACTGGTATGAGCCCTGGCGATAGGATTATTTCAACGCCCCAGACGGCGGATATAGCCCTGTATGTATTCTTTTACGGCAGAAGCAGGCGAATAAATGCCAAAATGGCCTTCACAGAGGATATCGGCTTTTAAGGCCAGCAGTTTATTCATGGAATTTTTCCACTGCTCCTTGTCCGAACCCCATTCTTTGGTGAACGGGCCGTGTATATCCTGTCCAAACAGGATGCGCTGCCCGTCGATATCTACATAGACTGCAATACTGCCCGGAGTGTGGCCTGGGGTGTGAACACAATGCAGGGCCAAATCTCCTATCATTACGGTTTCGTCACCGTACAACACCCGGTCCGCTTTCACTCCCTTATACCTGATCCCATACCAGGCAGCGGCAGTAAGTTCAGGCCGACCCTCTTCGATAGCCGGCAGATCTAATTGGTGGGCAATGATCCTGGCGCCCAATATCTCTTTAAAAGCCTGCAGTCCGCCTATATGGTCTATGTGCCCGTGAGTGGCAATAATCGTCTTTATATCTCCTAGATTTAAACCGCTGTATGCAATGTTATCAAGGATCTGCGGCACGCTTGCCCCGGCACCGGTATCAATCAGACAGGACGCGCCCTCCCCTGCCACCAGGTAAACCAGACAATCCTCGGCGTCAGAAAGCCTTCCCCCACCCACCTGATATACGTATGGGGCTATTTCAACCGCCTTTCGCTTCATCTTGCACCCCCTTATGGGTCTTTAATCTTTCCAATTTACCTTAGCTTACCTCTGGTCATGGTTCTTTTCAAATATTCCCTCCCCATAAACCCGCCGCAGTGTATCACCGCAGGCCATACTCTTCAGAGCCTCAGCCATATTCCCTCAGAAACATGTATTGCGGCACGCCAGGGGGAGTTTCCCCGCAACCATGATTGCCTTCATCTATGGTTAGGCGCAAAAACAGCAGGCCAGGCCTGCTGTCAGTAAATCACAACGATCATTTCAGAAAGCGGATGGTTAAGGGGTATTGATACGGCTGCCCATTGCTTATACTGATTGCGGCCATTATTACCAAGATTATATCAGCGGCACCCAAGACTCCTAACAATAACAAGGTAATGAAGCTCAGCGGTATTAAAAAGATTGTCACCAGCAGAATTCCTGCCAGCGCCAAACCGGCCACCGCGTAAATGCTCATGGAGATCTGAAAATTAAGAGATTCTTTGCCCTGTTCATCCACCAGCGGGTACTGGTCTTTCCTCAACAGCCATACGATCAACGGTCCCAGTACATTCCCCAGAGGCAGTGCGGTGAAAGCCAGAAAAGCGCTCAGGTGGCAGGCCATAGCCCAATTTCGTTCAGCAGGGTCGTTAGACACCATTTCAATACCTCCATGTTCCATCGATATCGGCAGTTCATGGTTATATTATATTCTACCGCCCGGCGCTTGTTTACCCCTTATCTGAACATGTCGCAATGAGACAATTAAACGATAGACAAAAAAACCACTGATAAGAGATATGTAGCCACCACCAGGACAGCAGCGCCTCCAACGGCCTGTAAGAAATCCCCTTTGGTCAGTCCCTGAAACATATCCGCAGCCTCCTTGTTTAGAACATTTGTTCTATTATTGTATTTGCAAACGTTTGTTCTGTCAATAGACGGAAGAAATATTATACCAGCAAGCTGGGGCAAACACATATTTGTATTCCAAATAGGTGTTCGGACGGGTATGCTAATAATATGCTGTAAATATGTTAAGAGGCGTGACAGCCCGAGTGCCGGCTGATGAATGGGTTCTCCATTACCGCTGAGCGGGGCTAACGATTAAAATTTGGAGGATGAGCTATGGAAATCAGTACACAGCCACATTCAATTATTAAAGATATCGCTCTTGCCGCTGACGGCTGCCGTAAACTGGAATGGGTGCAGGGGCGCATGCCGGTAATAAACCAGCTTCGCCGGGAGTATGCCCAGACGCGTCCTTTGTCAGGCAAAACCATCGCCTGCTGCTTGCACCTGGAGGCCAAAACCGGCTATTTGCTGCAAACCCTGCAGACTGCCGGAGCTAAAGTAATAGCCTGCGCCAGCAATCCGCTTTCCACCCAGGATGATGTGGTGGCAGCCCTGGCGGGCAGCGGCATCACCGTCTATGCCATACATGGGGAATCCATGTCCGAGTATGAGCGCTTCCTGAATCTGGCCTTGGATGCCGGTCCTGACGCAATAATTGATGATGGCGCTGATCTGGTCACCCTGCTGCACAAGGAGAGGCAACAACAGGCTAAAGCCATAATCGGAGCCTGCGAGGAAACCACTACCGGTATCGTCAGACTGCGCTCCATGGACCGGGACGGTGCCCTGCTTTTCCCGGTGATAGCCGTAAATGACGCTTACATGAAATACCTGTTCGATAACCGCTATGGTACCGGCCAATCGGTTTGGGACGGCATCAACCGCACCACCAACCTGGTGGTGGCGGGCAAGAATGTGGTGGTGGCCGGTTATGGCTGGTGCGGCAAAGGGGTTTCGATGCGCGCTCTGGGTATGGGCGCTAAGGTGATCATCACCGAAATTGATCCTATCAAGGCCAATGAGGCCATCATGGACGGATTTCAGGTCATGCCCATGAGTGCAGCGGCCCGCCTGGGGGACATTTTTATCACCGTCACCGGTAATATAAATGTAATCAGAGGCGAGCATATGGAGGTTATGAGGGACGGCGCCATTATGGCCAACGCCGGCCACTTTGATGTGGAAATATCTAAACAGGACCTGACTTCCCTAGCTTGCGCAAAGCGGCTGCTAAAAAATAACATCGAAGAATTCACCTTGAGCGACGGCCGTCGTCTATATCTCTTAGCAGAAGGCCGCCTGGTCAACCTGGCCGCCGGGGATGGGCACCCGGCTGAGGTGATGGATCTCAGTTTTTCCCTGCAGGCTATGTCTCTGGTTTACCTTTTGCAAAACCGCCAGGAACTGGGCTGCCATGTGTATAATGTACCTGCCGCAATCGATCAAACGGTTGCCCGGCTCAAATTGCAGACTGCGGGTGTTGCCATTGACGGTCTGACTACCGAACAAAAAGCTTATCTGGCTGATTGGGACACTAACCTTTAAGCCTTAAAAAGCGCTTTGAAAATCCAATAGTCGGTCGGCCATGAAAGCAAACCTTTATCATGGTCAAAAGGCCCGGCAATGCAGGTCATTAACCGTTAAGCCGCTTTCGGACTGATTGGTTTTTGCATATCCTGGCCGCCTTTCAGGCATAATATTTAATGCTACCTAAGAAAGGCGGTTTTGTTATGGAGACAACGGCTAAAAGGTATTTGTGGATATTCTTTGGCATATTGCTGGCTGTGCTGGTTGGAGCCTATCTGATGAATCTGGTTAATGCCCCGCAAGCTAAACCACTGGGAGATAGTCAGAGCAATCCCTCCTACTATACGGTCAGGGACGAAATCGGCAATGTGGTCTTGGAAACCGGCATTCCGGTACATGTTGATGACATATGGATAAGCGACCAGAATCAGCAATATCAGATCACCCGAGTGGAGCGCGACCAAGCCTGGGCAAGTCTGAAGAAAGCTGATAATTCGCCATTGACATCTATGCTCAGCCTAGACAACAGCGCTCAGCCGGCATTGGGTCCAGCCGTTCCCGTGCAGACCCCGCCACAGGACATCCATGTGGTAATATATCACACCCATACTGACGAATGCTATACCCCGACTTCAGGAACGTCATCGCGGCCCGGGGATGGCGACGTATATGAAGTGGGCGTCAAACTGGCGGATACCTTCAGATTAAATGGCATAAGTGTTACCCACAGCCTTAACAAGCATGACCCCCATGATATCAACGCCTACCACCGTTCGCGGCGCACCGCCACTCAGCTTCTCACTGAGGCGCCTGACGCAGCCTTTGATATTCATCGCGACGCGGCGCCGGTTTCGGCTTATCAGACCACCATCAACGGCGTCCCTGCCTCCCGGGTAATGATCGTTATGGGGCGAACCAACCCCAAATTTAAAACCAATCTGGATTACGCCATACAGGTCAAAGCGGCTGCCGATTCCCTCTACCCCGGTCTATTAAGAGGAATCTATATCGGGCGCGGGGACTACAATCAAGACCTCTATCCAACCGCGCTTCTCCTCGAAGTGGGCACTGAAGGCAACTACCAGTTGTCAGCAGAACGAGCTGTTACCGCCATGGGAGATGCCTTGGTGGCCGTGCTGCGCAACCGTTAAACATCCTTACAGCCCTAAATTGAACCCGATTACACTATTGTGACAGATTGCGCCTTTCCCCGGACAGATATTTATATAATAATTAAAGTTGTAGGTCGATAAGCATACGCGACCTGATGATCCGGGGGAGGGTGAGTTTTTGAAGATCGCATCTAAATGGAAAGTACTTTTCATCGTTTGTCTGGGCATATTTATGTCCACACTGGATGGCAGCATTCTCAACATAGCCAATCCCACCATAGCTAAAAGCCTTGCGGTAGGCTTGCAGCAGATTCAATGGGTGGTCACCTCCTATATGCTGGCCATTACCGCCACCCTCTTATTTCTGGGCAACCTGGGCGACAAAATCGGCAGCAACCGTATATATACCGCTGGATTCCTGGGATTCACCCTGGGGTCGGTGTTGTGCGGGCTGTCGCATACCTTGTCCAGCCTGATTGCGGCCCGGGTATTTCAGGCTCTTGGAGCCAGCATGCTAATGGCCACCGGAATAGGCATCGTCTCCAACAACTTTCCCCCGGATGAACGGGGCAAGGCCTTGGGCTTGACCGGCAGCATAGTCGGAATTGGCAATATGACCGGACCGTCTCTGGGCGGTTTTTTGGTAGCCCGCTTCGCCTGGCCTACCATATTTTGGATTAATGTCCCCATAGGAGTGCTGGCCTTCTTTTTAGCCTGGAGATATCTCCCCCGACAGGAACAGGCGTCAAGCGACCGCGGATTTGACCCGGTGGGAATAATCCTTTTTGGCCTGTCCGCGACAATATTGGTCTTGTCTCTCTCAGCCCATGCGGGGCTGGACTGGAATCTGCTCATTCTGGGATTGCTGCTCTTGCTGGCCTTTTACCACTATGAAAAGAGAAGCCCCCAACCCTTGCTGGATCTAGGGTTATTCAAGGTAAAAACCTTTCTTTTTGGCAATATACTGGGCTTTATCATCTACATCTTACAAAATTTCATGTACTTTCTATTGCCCTTTTATCTGGAGAGACTCTTGGGCTACTCTCCGGCCCAATCCGGCCTGTTAATGACCATACCTCCGATCTGCCTGATATTTACCGCGCCTTTGGCCGGCAGCCTCTCCGACCGTATCGGCCCGGCGCGCCTTACTTCGGTATCGTTTCTTCTGGCCAGTCTGGCCTTTGTGGTGTTTAGTCTGATGAATGCCGAAACCGGGCCGCTGCACATAATATTGGGGCTGGTTATTTTTGGCATCGGCATGGGTTGTTTCGGTTCTCCCAACAACAGCTCCATCCTGGGGGCAGTGCCCAAATCCAAAGCCGGCTACACCGGAGGATTTATCGCCACTATCCGCAATTTCGGGCACGCTCTGGGCATAGCTTTATCAGCCAGCCTTTTTACCTGGTTTTTTACGCTAAACCAGAATTTCCTGACTTATGAGCAAGCCTATGTCCTGGCTTCGCACCGGGTCTACCTGTTTGCCGCCGCGCTTAGCCTGACTGGCCTGTTGGTCTCTTTGCTGACCGGGGCTTTACGGGGGACCCCGGCCGAGACTGTAGCTGTTAAAGAGTCATAGCCCCGGTCTCAGCTTGGGGCGTCTCGATGCAATGTGGCTTTGACCTCACCAATTTATTCTGCTATAATCAGTAATGCATTATGCGCCTGTAGCTCAGTGGATAGAGCACCGGCCTCCGGAGCCGGGTGCGGAGGTTCGATTCCTCTCAGGCGTACCATAAGAAA
>DHGD01000066.1 GCA_002402575.1 Syntrophomonas sp. UBA4807 | reverse complement strand
TCATGGAAATCGCATGGCATCTCATGTCAGGCGTTATGGTGTAACAGATCCCGTGGTCGTACCGGAACATATGCCGGAGAATCATCGAAGATACCTCGAACTGGGAAGAGATACGTTCGTTGGCTGGGCCGCTGCTATAGGACCATCTGCTGGGGCTGTCATGGAAATACTCCTGGCCTCACACAAAATTGAACAGCAGAGTTACAGAACCTGCAACTCGCTTATGAAACTGGGCGACCGTTATTCTGTCACAAGAATAGAAGACGCATGCCAACGGGCTTTGCAGTATACCCCAACCCCTAGTCTAAAGAATATTCAAATGATTCTCAAAACCGGTCAGGACAAAGTCAGACAAATAACATCTGCGGTGAAATCCAGCGGTCAATACGGGTTTACCCGAGGCGCCAGCTATTTTGGAAGAGGTGATCGCCATGATTAACCAGATCACCGTCAATAAACTCCGTGAAATGCGACTCGGTACTATGGCTGATGCCCTTAAATCTCAATCTGGAGATGAGGCCTATGATACACTTTCTTTTGAAGATCGCTTCGGGATCCTGGTTGATGCGGAATGGTCACAACGACGTTCAGTAAAGCTTCAAAAACTGATATATAACGCTGGATTTCCTGAGGCCCAAGCCTGTATCGAGGGTATCGACTATCTGCCTGACAGAGAGATCAACAAATCATTGGTCTTGAAGCTGTCATCCTGCACCTACATAAACGAAGGGCGACATCTCATCCTCAAAGGGGCTTCTGGTTGTGGCAAGACCTATCTCAGCAGCGCTCTCGGCAATGCGGCATGCCGGAGATATATATCAGTGAAATATATCCGATTACCGGAACTTTTAAATGATCTTGTAGTTGCCAGGGGTGAAGGCACCTTGAAAAAAGCCGTTGCTGCCTACCGCAAGGTTGGTCTTCTGATACTGGACGAGTGGTTACTTAAACCTTTGACTACGGATCAGGCAATGGATCTTTTTGAGATAATTGAGGCTCGAAGCCGCCGGGGTTCAATGATTTTTTGCACACAGTTCGATCCTCGTGGTTGGTATGATCGTATCGGTGCAGAATCAGACGGGACTGTCTCCGAGGCTATCATTGACCGTATTAAGCACAATGCCTATGAAATACATATGAAAGGCAAAATCTCCATGCGTGAGTATTACGGCATCAAACACCAGCAGCCCGTCGAAATCCATGAGGAATCCAACACCCAGAAAGATTAATCAGTTACATTAATACGGAGGTCACCCCGGTGGTGGCCTCCCTGCCGAGATGGTTGGCCTTATTTACTGTTTTGGTTGGCCCTAACTTGCGATAAAGTGGCCCTTTACGACCGAAATATTCACCACCGGCTTCTTCACTGGTTTCTGAGGTTTTTGTCTAATTCGTTGATGTTTTGAGTATAGGTCTGAACAGGTTGCCCCTGGATTATTCCGGCTGCTACATCCTGCAGCTTTTTAATCAGGTTGGGATCCGTGGTAACCAGCACCTCCCGGACCTTACCACTGTCTGCCTTAATTTTATTTCTGACTTGTTCCTTGATATTGTTGACCTTATCCTGGTTTTGCATATCGGCCTGGTTCAGAGTAATGCCCACCATAGCTACCAGATTCCCTTGCTCGGGATTGGCTGTTTGCCCGGGAGGATTAACTCCGGTGCCATCGTTGGGCAATCCTGAAATCGGATCTACAGCGACCCCGGTTGTATCAGGCTGGGAAACCACTACCACAGTGGCTTTTTGTACCCCTTCGACTTCCATCGCCATCGTAGAAAAACGGCTGGCCATGGTTCTCTTTTCTGCATCCGTGGTTTGTTGGACCCCGGTCCCGGTCTCTGGTTTGGTGTCAGGCACTGGTTTCTGCGCCGCTTGGCCGCACCCGCAAATCGCCAGCATTGCCGCCAAAAACAGGCTAAGAACAAAGACCTGTTTCTTCTGCATATAAATCCACCTCCATTTTTATGCTGGATATAGTATGCAGATAATGTTCCCTATTCAAACACTGAAAAAAGTGGAAATGAACGAAGGGTGCTCCTTTTGACTAGGAGCACCCTTGCGCATGCGACTCGGTTTGCTTTGGAGAAGAAAATAGGTTATGGCAGTAAATATACCTTGACGGTCTTGCGCCCCCACTTCATACACTGTGAGTACGTTTCCAGAAAAATGTCAATTCTGTTTCCTTTAATGGCTCCCCCGGTATCAGTTGCAGTAGCGTACCCATATCCTTCGATGTACATCTTGGTGCCCAAAGAAATCACCTTAGGATCGACGGCCACCATCCCCACTGCAGGGTAGACCCCAGTAGCGGTGCGGTTACCGGTATAAGTATAGGCAGTTGCTTCCATACTCTTGGCTTCCCGGAAATCAAAACGCTGGCCACCACGGGACACCGTATAGCTATTGCCCGCCGCGATCACTTGGTTTGAAGGCTGGACCAGGACCTGGGTTCTGATTTGTTCCCGTTTTATTTCCTGGCCATTGTGGCATGTAATTAGAAAGACGTGTCGCGCGAGACCATTCTTGCCGGCCTGAATGGTTTTTGTCACACCTGCCTCCAATTTAGTATCGGTAGTTTCCTCCACCTGGTAGGCAATTGGTTTATCTACAGCAAACTCGCGTTGGGTTACTCGGATTACCTCGATTGTCTCCCCGGGAGTTAAAAGTTCCATATGGGACAGGGCAGGGCCTAAAACTGGCACTAGCTCTGTGTTTCCTGGCGCCAATTCTTCGTCCTTGAGGTTGGGCTTATCGGCCGTTAAGGCTGATGTAATTGAAGGTGGCGGGCTTAGCTCCTGGCTGGTTGCTTGGTTGCATACCTTAAGGATGTCTTTTTCACTCACAAAAAATCCTGCTAAGGACACCGCTTTAAAAGCATCGACCGGAGTAGTGTGGATTTCCCTGGTGATGCCGTCTGCTGTAACCTTGACTGGAAAAGCCCGGGTGACAATAATCCGCAGGTCTTCCGTAATCGGTGTTTCTCGAGAGGGTTCTACCAGATCGTTTTCCTTCAGAATAATCTGGTTCTGATCAAGTACATCCCCGACCGTGCTGGAAAACAGTACTTTCGTCTCTACAACATTTCCATCAACTTGAATTGATACTTCTTTCTCCAAGGCAAATGCCAAACTTCCCAAAAGCAATCCCAGAATCAGCAGGTTGGCGATCATTAAAGTTGCCTTTTTTGATCGACCCTTACTCATAAAACTCCCCCTTTACTCCAGATCCCCCTCGCAGAAAAAATTGGAGTACCAATATTCTAACCATAAACGAATCCGACTGTCAAAATTATGGCCTTCTTTTTGGCACCCGTTACAGCATTTTCCATTTAGGTGAACCTTTTCGAAATGATATCTTGTTTCCAACTCTATTAATTCTATGCCTGTACCCAGGATTTATTTGTTGAAAGATATACCCTGATAAAAAGAAATTAGGGCATTTTCAGCCCTAATTCCCGAAATTATCTCGTTATAGAATAGACTCAATCTTTAATTCTATAGATTTTGCAGGCATTGCGTTCGGTCAAGTAGGCTATCTCATCGGGATGTTGGTTACGCAAAACCGCCATTTTTTCCACGGTGTAACGAACATAGGCTGGTTCATTGACTTTTCCTCTCAATGGCTCAGGGGTCAGATAGGGACAGTCCGTCTCCACCAGGAGTCGGTCTATGGGTATTTTCCCTACAACTTCATGCGACCTGCGCGCATTCTTATATGTGAGGGGCCCCGCAAAGGAGATATAAAATCCATTTTTTATCGCTTCCACCGCCAAGGGCAGGTTGCCAGAATAGCAATGCATTATGCCCCCGTTCCGACCTGCTTTGTATTTCTTGATAATATCCATAACATCCTGGTTGGCATCACGATCATGGATGACTATCGGTTTGCCAATCTCCTGAGCCAGTAAAATCTGCGCAATGAAAGATTCCTTCTGCTTATCCCGCGGCGAAAGATCGCGATAGTAATCCAGTCCGATCTCCCCAATAGCTACCACCTTTGGATCCTTGGCCAGAGCTTTCAGCTTGTCCCAAACCTCGGACGTAAAAGTCTTGGCATCGTGTGGGTGTATACCCACCGTAGCGTAAACGTGTTTGTATTTCCTGGCAATCGATAAGGCTTCCTCTGAGGATGGCAAATCATAGCCTATGCAGGCAATCCTATCCACCCCGGCATCTCTTGCCCTCTTAAGCACATTGTCCAGGTTCTTTTTAATGTGGGGATCCTGCAAATGGGCGTGACTATCGAACATTTACTCTCGATTACCTCCTATTTGACCCGCTCGCCAGATGCAATGTCCTTGGTAACCGTTAGGACATCTACATATTTATCGTCAGATGCTGCCAGTATCATACCGTGCGACATTACTCCCCGCAACTTGGTCGGTTTAAGGTTGGCCAGCAATACAACCTTTTTGCCTACCATTTCCTCCGGTGTGTAATGTTGGGCTATTCCAGATACCACAGTTCTCTCTTCTTCTCCCACTTTCAGGGTGAGGATCAATAATTTGTCCGCCTTTTTCATTTTTTCGCAGGCAATGACTTCAGCCACCCGCAAGTCCAGGCGGGCGAAATCCTCTATAGAAATGTACTCTGGTTCGGTGGTCTGTTCACAGGCGGGTGCCTCGTTAGCGGTGGTAGTTTCTGCCTGAACCGTTGCCCCTGACGGCCCCTCCTCAAGCGTTTTTATGTCCACCCGAGGGAAAAGCGCTGCTCCTTTGGATATGTTTGTTCCGCTGCGGGTAGCCCCCCAAATACCGGCTTCGTCCCAGGTCACCTTGGTGCAGTCTTCCCACAGGCCCAGCTGCTGGTTGGCCCTGGTCATCAAGGTCGGCATGGCCGGTGCAGTCAGTATTAAGACGATACGGATGGTTTCTATGAGATTGTACATAACCGTTGCCAACCGCTCGGTGTGAGCGGGGTCCTTGGCCAGCTGCCACGGTGCAGTTTCATCTATATATTTGTTAGCCCGTGACACCAAACGCGATGTGGCGTGCAGGTAATTGGAGAAGTCAAGTTTCTCCAGCTTCTCCGTTGCCTCGCTGAAAGCCAACTGGGCCGCTTCTTTGATCTGAAGATCTAGATCCGTAGATGATTCTGCGGCTGGAATGGTGCCCTGGAAATACCTGATAATCATGGCCGCTGTGCGGCTGATCAAATTGCCCAAATCATTGGCCAAATCAGAATTGATGCGGCTGACCAGTATCTCTTCCGAGTATATACCGTCTTGCCCAAAGCTTAATTCCTTGATCAGGTAATAACGGACCGCATCTACGCCGTATTTGTCCACCAGGATGCTGGGGTCGATCACGTTGCCTTTGGATTTCGACATTTTCCCCCCTTCCAGCATGATCCAGCCATGGGCCATTACTTTCTTGGGCAAGGGTAAATCCAGGGCCATCAACATAATCGGCCAGATTATAGCGTGAAAGCGAATGATGTCCTTGGCCATCAGGTGGACGTCAGCGGGCCAGTATCTGGAAAATAACTCATCGTCCTGCAGATACCCTACCCCGGTCAAATAATTGATTAAAGCATCAAACCAAACATAGACCACGTGCAATTGATTGAAAGGCACCGGGATTCCCCATTGGAAAGTAGTACGGGAGACACAGAGGTCCTCCAGCCCGCTTTTGATAAAGTTGACCACTTCATTGCGCCGCGACTCTGGTTGGATGAAATCAGGATTGTTTTCTATATGCTCCAACAACCGCGGGGCATATTTGGACATCTTGAAAAAATAGCTTTCTTCTTTTAACATTTCCACATCGCGTCCACAATCCGGGCATTTGCCCTCTGCCAATTGGCGCTCCGTAAAGAATGTCTCGCAGGGGCTGCAGTACCATCCCTCATATTCCGACAAGATAATGTCACCCTGCTCATACACCCGGTTGAATATCTTTTGGACAACTTCCTTCTGCCTCGGCTCGGTAGTTCTGATAAAATCGGTATTCGATATCAGTAAAGTCTGCCACAACTTTTTGATATTAGCCACTATTCCGTCGATGTATTCGATTGGTTCCATTCCTTTTTCCCGGGCTGCCCGTTCGATTTTTTGGCCATGTTCGTCCGTCCCGGTCAAATAGAAGACATCGTATCCCTGCATCCGTTTGAAACGTGCCATACAATCGGCCGCCACCGTAGTATAGGCGTGCCCGATATGCAGGTTGTCGCTAGGATAGTAGATCGGGGTAGTAATATAAAAGCTCTTCCTTTTCTCCACTCATGCTCCTCCATCCGTCTGTCAAGGTATATTCTGTATAGTTTACCACATAATTGCCGGCTTATTCTCAATCCCCATAGCAATGTCGAAAAAGGAAATTTCTTTTAAATTCGTGAATATTTTAGTATATTTTGTTGAAAAATTGCTTGACGTTTTCTGCCAATTTTGGTACCTTTTCATTGACCCTGAATAATAGAGAAGGAGGGTGAACAGATTATGATGAAATCAACAGGTGTGGTACGGCGTGTTGACGAGCTCGGGCGCATCGTAATTCCCATTGAATTAAGACGCACAATGGGAATTGAAGAAAAGGACGCTTTGGAAATTTATGTTGATAGTGAGAAAATTATATTGAAGAAGTATGAACCGGCTTGTATCTTTTGTGGAAATGCAGAAGATGTGGCTAATTACAAAGGAAAGAATCTTTGTAAAAGCTGTTTGGTCGAGTTGTCCCGGCAGATCGTTTAGTTATTTATCAGCATCCTGGTTGAATTTAATAAATAACGCGTATATTGTCGATTTTGGAATATTATATTGCCTAGCCTTCAGTTTGAAGGCTTGTTTTTTTTCCATCCCGCCACTAACCAACTCACACGTTTCCCGAATAATGAGATCCATATCAATAGTACCGGTTTCCTCCTCCGGTGCCGGTAATAGAATGCATATTTCTCCCCGGGGTTGGTGCTGTTGGTAATAATATAATACCTCTTTGATCTTCCCTCTTTGGACCTCCTGATGGACTTTGGTCAATTCACGCGCCACCACCACCGGCCGTTCTTCCCCCAACACCGTTGCGATATCGGCCAGTGTTGCCTCCAACCGGTGGGGGGCTTCATATAATATGATCGTGCGGGACTCGCCAACAAAATTCAACAGGGCCTCTCTGCGTTTGGTGGATTTGGGAGGGAGAAAGCCTGAAAAGATGAACGAAGAGCTATCCACACCGGTAATTGCCAAGGCTGCCGTGCAGGCTGAAGGCCCAGGAATCACCTCAACCTCGAAGCCCTCGTCTATGACCTGACGAACCAAATCCTGACCGGGGTCGGATATGGTCGGCATGCCGGCATCAGAGACCAACGCCACGTTGAGACCAAGTGCCAACTGGCTCAGCAGATAGGAGGTTTTGCCGGGTCCGCTGAACTCATGGTAACTGACCAGCTTGTTTTTTATTTTATAACGATTTAGAAGTTTAATGGTATGGCGGGTATCCTCACATGCAATCATATCTACTTTGCGCAAGGTTTTCAAAAGCCGTATGGTTACATCCTCAAGGTTCCCAATAGGAGTCCCGCATACAAATAGCTTCCCTTTCATTACGCCTCCCCATACAGGTGTCGGAGTTCATCGCCATAACAGTTTAATTTGCTGTACATAATCAATGGCGGTATCAACACCGTCTCCTGCCTTCCAAACCTCGCTTCGACCAATACCTGCCTGGCAGGGCGCTCGGCATAAGACTGAACCTTGCGCACCCTGCTTAATGATAAACCAAAGTGGCCGAATACGTCGGCAATTTCATTCAACCGCTCCACCCTGTGGATGATAGCCAAAACTCCCTGGGGAGCCAGAAGGTGGACTGCCCCTTCAGCCAGTTCCTTAAGGGTGATCTCCAGTTCATGGCGGGCAATGGACTTTTCGTGATTCTGGTTGACATGCCCTTCCCCACGTTTCCAAAAAGGGGGGTTGCTCAAGACCAGCTCGGCACTCCCCCCCGGCAGTTTCTCTTTCAGTTTTCTTATGTCTGCTTGCAGAATATCAATTCTATGCTGCAAATTATTGAGTTGTACACTTCGGCCAGCCCTGTCTGCCATGGCTGGCTGCAGCTCGATTCCCAAAATATCAATGCCCGGATCGCGATGAGAAAGCAGCAACGGTATGATCCCGTTGCCAGTGCCGAGATCAATCACCTTTTTCACCCCGTGCAGATCTGCAAAATGAGCCAATAGCACTGCATCGATAGAAAAACGATAACCCTTTATGGGTTGGATAATCTTCAAACCGCCTAAGATCAAATCATCCAGGCTTTCTCCCGCCCGAATCAAATTGGCATGCACGGTGTAACTACTCCTTACCCATGAAAGCTATGCAAAACAAGCAGCCATCCCGCCTGGGCTCTCCGTAAGCCACCGGACATATGTGAAACCCTTCCGCATATATTCTGCCCAAGTTAGCATAACTCTCACCCTGCAGCTTAACGGCATCCACCAGCGCTGGTTTATTGTCCGCTCCAGCAAAGGACCTTTCACCTTCTAACCGAGCCACCCGGTCCTTAAGATCCCCCAGCTCCAATATCAGATCCCTTATCAGATTCTCCAGCTCTTGGATTGTTTTTTCCACCCTTTTTCCCCTCCGGTTTCTTGGAATCATACATCTCCGATTCATACTTGAGACAGCACATTAGTCTGCCGCAGGTGCCCGATATTTTGGCTGGGTTAAGAGAAAGATGTTGTTCCTTGGCCATCCGGATAGAAACCGGGGCAAATTCCCCCAGGAAATTATTACAGCAAAGTATACGCCCGCAAGTACCTATGCCGCCCAGCATCTTGGCTTCGTCCCGCACTCCGATCTGCCTCAATTCGATCCGGGTGCGGAATATAGCGGCCAGATCTTTTACCAGTTCGCGGAAATCCACCCGGCTCTCAGCGGTGAAATAAAAGATGATTTTGCCCATGTCGAAGGTATATTCAACATCGATAAGGCGCATAGGCAGGTCATGAGCCCGCACCTTTTCCTTACAAATCTCCAGCGCCTCAGCTTCCTTGGCCTTATTTTGGCGGTACGATGCCTCGTCTTCCTCGCTTGCTTTGCGGATTACTTTTTTTAAAGGCAGCACCAGTTGATCCTCGCTGACATCCCGCTTATCAATGGCTACCAGGCCGCGTTCAACTCCGCGGGCAGTCTCTACTATGACCGCATCCCCAATTTTCAAATCCAGGCCAGAATTATCAAAATAGTACATTTTGCCTGCCGGCTTAAATCTGACCCCTACAACAAATGCCACAGTTATGACCTCCCATAGTTTCTGTTGAATATTTGTATTACCTTAAAGACTGTTCTTATTGTAAAGCATCCCGTAATTGATATGAAATATTAATGCTCAGCAGAAGTGATCGAATTGGTCCCCGATACTTATTCCTTAGTTCCTCAATATGGGCTATAGAATCCAACACCTGTTTCCCATTCAGGGGTTTAAATGCCTCATATGCGGAAGCATTCTCCTGTACTACCAGCAACGACAATTCGTGGGTGCTTTGATAAACATATACGTCCCGCAATAGGGTGGTTAGCAGGATAGTCATGATTTCGGGCTGTTTGTCTATTTCTTCTGCACAATTGAATACTTCAATCTCACCGCCCCCAGCCAACTGGCCGATTAATTTCCACGCCTGTTGCCACTGTTGCTCCAGTCCGTCGGTATCAGCCAACTGAATCGCGGTCGCCAAACATCCCTGGGCCAATCTTGCCAAGTACGAAGCCCATTTACTTTCCAATTCCCTTTGGGTAAGGAAATCCTCCAGGTCTTTTCCGGACAGCAGCCGAAACCTTAAGCGCTGGCACCGGGAGACTATGGTCTCCAATAGCATCTCATCAGCAACCAGAATTATGACCGCATAAGGGGGTGGCTCTTCCAAAGTCTTTAGCAGCGCATTAGCAGCGGGTAGGCTCAGCAGATGGGCATCATTTATGATTATGACCCGGTGGGCGGCTCGAAACGGTTTCACTGCCAGCCACGGTTCCATTTCCCGGTTGATCTGTTCTATACTGATTTGGGTCTTCTTCTCCAGTCTCTCGATATTCATGAAATCGGGATGAACACCTTCTCTGAGATAGGATTCCCCCTGGGGATCATCATTTAGAATTATAGCCCGGGCAAAAGCGCGGGCAGCGGTCTTTTTGCCGACCCCCCCAGGACCGATAAACAGATAGGCGTGATGGATGTTCCCTGAACTCAGGGCCCGGCGCAAGGCCGTAACAACTCTTTCCTGCCCAACAATTTCCATCAATAATTCCATTCGGCTCATCCTGTTCTTAATTGCGGTTTCTAGAAAGCAAGCCGGTATTGATCAAATCCAAGGCTTGATCAAGAATCTGCTGACGGCCCTGAGTGGCGTCCAACTGCTTGATCCGAGGCTCAGAGGCGGCCAGGACAAGGTATCCGCCCCGAACCCGAGCTTGAAATTCCAAGCCCTCTTGCTCAAGGCGATCTTGTACTTCACCCTGGCGGCGGCAGTAGGCCTCCAATGGATCGATATCCAGGTAGAGGGTAACGTCCGGGTACAAACCCCCGGTGCATATACGGTTAAGGTCAAACAGAAATTGCAGATCAAGCCCCCGCCCATACCCCTGATACGCTATAGTAGAATCCATGTAGCGGTCGGCAATAACGATCTGCCCCCGGTTTAAAGCCGGCCTGATCACTTCTTCGACCACTTGACTGCGGGCTGCCGCATAAAGCAAAGCCTCGGTTTTACCCATTATACCACTATTCCTGGCGTCCAATACCAAGTCCCGTATCTGTTCAGAGACCAACGTGCCGCCCGGTTCACGTATACCGACCACGGAGTGATTCCGCCCCAGTTCTTTTATTATGTTTTCCTTTAGGGTAGTCTTCCCGCTTCCATCAATACCTTCCAGGCTTATAAAAAATCCTCTGTCGTTCATCTCATCAATCCCTCTTATTCTATCACCAGAATGTAATCGAGCCTCGGGTCGGCTGGTCCCTGAACAGGTACTTCGCTTCTTTTTAAATACATAAGGTATTCCAAAATATCATCCGATATCAGTTCCCCTGGCAACAGGCAAGGAATACCGGGCGGATAAATCGCTGCCATTTCCCCAGCCACCATGTTACCGGCGTCTTCCAGCCTGACCCTTTTCTTGGCGGCCATGAAAGCCTGGCGGGGGGGCAGTACCACATGCCAGGGTGGAATTAAATAGTTGGTAGGATGCTTTTTCCCAATACCAGGATAACGCGCCGCAATCTCCTTCACTGCCTGGTAAAATCGTTCCCAGGCATCCCGGCAATGCAATAGTGAGAACATGGCCATGATTATGCGCGGCTGGGCGATTTCCAGCTCAATGTGGTATTTGGCTCGAAGGAGATTGGCCATTTGGATACCGTCCAATTCCAACTCATCCACCGTGATCAGTACCTTGAGCGGATCTACCGCCTTTACCCCCGGCAAGCTGCTCAGTTCCTCACCCCAGCAGCGTATTCCTCTTATTTGGTTCAGCCGGGTTTTATATTCGGTGGACAGTTCCAGGGCTTGCTGCAAACACCCGCGGCCTTCCCGGTCCATAAAATCCCGGGCTACATCGATGGAAGCCATAAACGGGTAGGACGGACTGGTGGTTGTCAACAGGTGGTAGGCTGACAGCAGCTGGGCACCGCGCGGGGTGTGAAGCAGCCTGGATGAATCCGTGTCATCGTTCTCCATGTATCCGGGAAAGGGACACCCCAGGTTGAGGCAGGCGCACTGTGTCAAGACCGGCCAGGTCTTGTGCAGACCATTGACTACTGCGGCCGCCCCGTCCTGCAGGGCCGGGTTGGGGTACTGGGGATGAAAAGGAAAATGCGCCCCGTGAGCCTCATCCACCATCAACAGGATACCTCGTTCTGCGAGTAAACGGGAAATAGCAGCAACATCACAGCAAGTCCCATAATAAGAAGGACTGGTTAACCAAGCTACCTCGACATGGTCATGGGCAGCGAGTAAGGCAGCGATTGTCTCCGGTTGGACTGCCAAGGCGATGCCCAGATCCGGCTCAACTTCAGCGGGTATCCATACCGGGAGGCTTCCCGCCAGTACTAAACCCCCAAAAAAAGCGCGATGGGAGTTGCGGGGTATGATCACCTTTTCCTGCTCTGCTCCGCTCATTAGCAAGGCATGAATACCTGATGTGCTTCCATTAACCAAGATAAGGCTTTCCTGGGCTCCGCAAGCCCGGGCCAGCAAGCGCTGGGCCTGGTCAATGATTCCCTGTGGTTTATGAAGGTCGTCCAATCCTGGCAGTTCAGTGAAATCCCACTCTGACCAGGATTGGAAATCGGCGCCGATACGGCCCAATAAGCCGGCATGACCAGGCATATGCAACCGCAGCCCGGCCCTCTCCAGGCGATCCTTAATTGAACTGTAAATCGGCGTGTGGTGTGACAATGATGATGGCCTTTCCTTATTCTCAGCAAGTAACAAGTCCAGCCGGAGTTCGTTCGCTGAGTATGTTTTCCATATCATTGTAGCAGAGATTGGGGGAATGGCGGTTACCGAATTGGGAACCGGCAATGGATAGTTTTTACAGCAGGATCTTTTTAAGCCTGTTGATAAATATCTGGTATTGTCCGGAAGCTACATCGCTCTGTACAATAATCCTTTCGCAACCAGAGCAGATAAATGCCTTTTTAAGCCTGATGCCGTCGCGAATACCGCCTGACGGTACCTGGTCACAAATCCAACAGCGTGGCAGCACAAGGCATGACCGCCTGCCGATGGCAGCCGAACCCTGTTGTTTTTCGTAAAGCATAGTGGTCTCTCCTTTTCTAATTATTATGGCCCTGAATATTTGCCATTATTCTCCTGCTCCTGCTTTTTTATGTGCAGGTACCCATCGACGATTTGCCGGGGGCTCTCCATGACCGCTTTTCTCATAGTTTATGTTTGCCGCTGACCGGGAGTTACTCGGCCCCTTGATTCAGCCTCCATTAGGCTAAATATTCCATATTAATCATCTGACACATATATTATAATGATATCATCAGGATATAATATCAATATGAGGAGGCAGAACCAATGCAAGAACGCAAGGCCTGGAAGGTGAACGGATTTTTAGCCATTTTCCTAGCATTAGTCTCTATCGGCGCGACTGTATACTACAGCATTCACTTTAATTTTGCCATGATTTTGGTGAGCTCATTATTAGCCTTGATAATCCTCAGTTCCCTGACAATTGTACAACCAAACCAAGCCCGGGTAGTGGTATTCTTTGGCCGCTATATGGGCAGCATCCGGGACAACGGTTTGTGGATGACTGTTCCTCTAACGGTACGCACCATGGTCTCACTGCGGGTGAGCAATTTCAACTGCAAAACCCTGAAAGTCAATGATGTGGAAGGCAACCCGGTAGAAATTGCTGCGGTGGTAGTCTTCCGGGTAATAGATTCCGCCCGGGCAATCTTTGACGTCACTAATTACGAGCAGTTTGTGGAAATCCAAAGCGAAACTGCCCTGCGCCACGTAGCCACCAAACACCCTTATGACAATTTTAGTGAACAAGGTTTTTCACTGCGCGGTAACGCCGAAGAAGTGGCGGCGGAATTGACCAGGGAACTACAGGAACGCTTAGCCTTAGCCGGGGTCGAGGTAATGGAGGCTCGCCTGACCCATCTTGCCTATGCCACCGAGATAGCCAGCGCCATGCTGCAAAGGCAGCAGGCATCAGCCATTTTGGCAGCCCGGCAGATTATCGTTGATGGGGCGGTGGGCATGGTGCAAATGGCTTTGCTGCGGCTGGAGAAGGAAGGCATTTTGGAACTGGACCAGGAACGTAAGGTGGCTATGATCAACAACCTGCTGGTGGCCATTATTTCCGAACGCGGAGCTCAACCTATACTGAATACCGGCAGTCTTTACTAAGGAGCAGACCAATGGCGGGCAATAGAAAGAATTTTCCGCTCCGGCTCGATCCGCAGATTTATACAGCCATAGAAAGATGGGCCCGGGATGAATTGCGCAGTGTAAATTCCCACATAGAATTCCTGCTGCGCCAGTCCCTCAACAAATCCGGACGCCTTCCGTCCCGTGCCGGCGAACAGCCTCCGTCAACTGACAATGAGGAGCGGTTATCAGAATAGATCCAAATGAGCGCAAACCATGGTCGGTAACCCTGGTTTGCGCTCATATTATGTACAATTTTCCCACCATCAAATGTTAACGCTGGTCCCTCAACAAGTCGCGAATCTCGGTCAGCAGAACCTCTTCGCTGCTGGGTCCGGCAGCTTCTTCAACAGCTTCCTGTTTCTTACGCAAGCGATTCATAGCCTTAACCATCATGAATATGACCCAGGCTATGATGAGGAAATCGATTACATTCTGCACAAAGACACCATACATGATAGCAGTATCACCGATCTGGACCCGCAATCCGCTGAAATCTTTGCCTCCCATCAACAATCCTACCAATGGCATAATGATGTCGCCAACCAGAGAAGTGACAATTTTGCCGAAGGCGCCCCCGATAATGACACCGACAGCCAGGTCCATGACATTCCCCTTCATAGCAAATTCCTTGAATTCCTGCCACATTGTCCACCAACTCCTTCGATAAAAGTGCTTGTGTCCATTATTATAGAATATTATGTCATAATTACAAATTCAATCACGGGTGGCGGAGCAATAATACCACCTTTGTATTCCTGCAGATAGAAAAGGAGGGTTCGTGTGACCCTCCTCGCAGCATGTTTTTGTTTTCTATATTCGTTAATCGGACCGGGCCGCCAGCCATTCACTCAACTGGGGATATACCTGTTCTTTAGCAACCTTGCCGAACACTAAGCCACCATGACCGATTGGGTATTCATAATACGTCTTATCCTTGGATGAAAACACATTCAGGGCGATATTAACCTGGCGGGGCTGTACTATATGATCATTTACCCCTGCCAATGCCAGCAGATTAGAATCGATGCGTCCCAGATCGACCCGGTTGCCCCTAAGGTAAAATTCTCCCTTGACCAGGCGATTCTGTTTATACAGTTCGTTTATCCATTGGCGGTAAGCTCCTCCAGGGAAGTTCATGTTGTCGTCCACCCATTTATTGAGGACCTTCCATGAATAGTAGTCTTTCCCCTCGTCCACCATCTTCCACAATTTGCTGTACGTCCCGATGTAATTGTTTACCGGCCGGAGCATTTTCAACCCTACATCAACAAATTCCTTGGGGATCAATTCAAACGTGTCAACGATCTTATCTACGTCATCACCAAAGGCAGTATTGAGCCACTTCGTCGTTAATCCCGAATCTTCGAAATCAATCGGGGACGCCATAAGCACAAAGTTCCTCAGCTTCGGTTTGGGGAACAATGCAGCATACATAGCAGTCATGGTTCCGCCCATGCAATAACCGATAATACTCAGTTCGTCACTGTTGGTTTTCTGGCATACCTTCTGCACGGCCCGAGCTATATAATCATAAACAAAATCATCGTAACTGAGGTTGCGATCCTCCCATTCGAAATCGCCCCATTCCAGCAGGAATACATCAAAGCCGTTGTCAACCAGATGTTCGACCATACTCATACCCGGGGCCAAATCCAATATATAAGCCTTATTGATCAAAGCATAAGTAAACAACACCGGTATCCGATGAGTTGGTGCTTTGCCAGAATAATAGTGGTAGAGTTTGGACTTGTTTTTACGCCAGATTACTTCTTTGGGACTGCAACCCGTCTGGGGCCAAGGATCGAAGGTCAGGATCTCTGCTGTTTTCTTGGTACTATCCAGCAGACGATCATAGCTCTCGCGCAACTGGTAACCCACCTCGCCGGCAGAACCCTTTATGGCCTTTTGCTTTGCCAAGGTACCAATCCTCCTAGTCTAAGTTCTTCCTTATCATTTATTTGTGGGGCGGACCTTTTTGAATCGATAATCATATTACAGTTTTGCTAACAGGAGGGCCAAAAACCCTTTACCTGTTGCTGATTAATAATATCCATGCCTTAAGACACCTGGATAGCATCTATGTTTTCTTGCGGGCCCTGGGCCGGGACGTTTTGTCACCAGTTTCCTCTGCATTGCTGCCAGCATCTTCATGGTCGTTTGCTATGGCCGAGTCTGCCGCTGGCGCTTTCCTGGAACGGCTCCGCACCGGCTTGTCTGCACCGACCGATTCGGGCGTGGGTTGTATAGCCTGAAGTTGTTTTTGAACTGCCTGCACATCTTGGCGCAGGGATATCACTTCATCCTTCAAAACTGCCTGAAAGTCCACCAGCTTCATAATGCTGGCCGCTAAGCTATTTAGACCGACTGATACTCCCATATCCAAGTTGTCTACTTTTTCCTCTATGTTTATCACCAGTTCTGCTACGCGTGCTACATCTTTTTTTGTAGGCACGGGGCTATTGGCAAAAAACCGCTCCATGTTTTGATTGTTGGTTTTGTATAAGGCTAAGTATTCGGCCCCCATTTTTTCCAAGAAAGCCGTAAAACTATCTCCGGCCACATATTCATCCACGGCCTTGGCCAAGTTGTTCTCAGTCTCAAAGTACATCTTTTTCCAGGCTTCAGCGAAATCCAGTATCTCTTTTTGTTTATCTTCTTTCGCTTTCTTATTGCCTTGCTCATCAGCGGCCACACCTACACCTCTTTCCTGTGTATGATTCATAATATTGTCGGGGCAGCATATACCCTTTCGACCACGGCCCCGGGATAGGTTATTTTATATCTACCTTCTTGGCCAGTTCGTCAACCTTTTTTGTCAAATCCTGCATAATCTGATGGTTGGCAACGTTAATCTGGTCATAGGTATTGATGAGCGCTTCCTCCACCATCTTTTGGAACTGTTCCTGATTCTTACGAGTCTGCCTGGATAGATCGTCCACCAATTTTATCATTTCTTCACGGGCGGTTTTGTTCTGATCCAGTTGTTTTCTGGTCATATTCTCCATTTGCTCTTGAGCCCAAGAGAGGCTTCCCAGACCAACCAACCACAGATCCCACATTTTCTCCATAGAGTTTTCCATCATGGTGAAACTTTTGACCAGATTTTCCTTACTGTTTGCCATTTAATCCCTTCCTCTCTTTCGCATGTATTATACATAATACTCCCCAAATCTATTCATTAAAAGACATACTCCTTCTCAGGTTGCCACCCTTGTGGGTATCCATTAATATTGAAAGCAACCTGATTCAACAAACAATTGGGTGCTTGAAACCTAATTGATATGTAATTGTTGCTGTGAATATTGATGTGAGTGCTCTTTCCCCGACCTAACCGTCCAGTCATAATATGACTGCAGAAATGAAACGTGAAATAGAAGAGAGATTAAGGCTTGATTAACAGTACATTGTTTCATGTTCTGCGAGACATTCCGAGTGCTAACGTCCGATTCGGGAATGCGGCAGTTTGTTATAATAAGGACATATTGTAATTATACAAATAACTGCCATTAATGGCAAGCATCACTATCGGACAGATGAGGCTTTGAGCTCCCTTGCGGTTGACATAAACGACTAATTTTCTTATATTAATGTAACTATAAAATCGAAAGAGGTTGATACGATGGATAATGAGAGCAAAGTACTAGCAGTTATCAAGCAGGGATCAAGGCCGCTTAATGCCAAAGATATCTCCGATCTAACTGGTCTAGACAAAAAAGAGGTAGATAAGATAATAAAAAAACTTAAAGCCTCTGATCAATTAGAATCGCCTAAAAGGTGTTATTATCAGGCCAAGTAATTGACCTAATACATACAGGCATTTCTGGGACAGCGCATATGTTGGTTCACCAATCCCCGGGATGAACGTGGCTTAAATATACTCTATTCACCACAATCGAACTCAATGTATACAAAATTTGTGTCCCAAAAGATAACCATAATTTTTTATAATGGAGAATAGTACTGCGACTATCCGATTAACACTAGAAGGTCGGGAGTATTTTAAAAAAAGGAGATGGATTCATTTATGGAGATCCGCATTGAGAAAAATCAACAACCCAAGGCCAAACCCGACCCATCCTCGCTCGGTTTCGGACAACTCTTTACAGATCACATGTTCGTTATGGACTATGAGGAAGGCAAAGGCTGGTTCGATCCGCGTATTGTGCCCTATGGCTCGATTCCTCTGGAACCTTCGGTCATGGTGCTGCATTATGGTCAGGCCACATTTGAGGGTTTAAAGGCCTACAAGACAGCTGCCGGGCAGATTCAGTTATTCCGCCCGTACTCCAACATGGAACGAATGAATGTATCCAATGACCGACTCTGCATACCGCGTTTAGATGTGGATTTCGCGGTGGAGGCCATCAGAAAGCTGGTTGAAATCGATCAGGACTGGATTCCCGCTGCTGAGGGCACCTCGCTTTACATAAGGCCTTTCGTATTCGCCAGCGACCCCTACTTGGGAGTAAGGCCTTCACATAAATACTACTTTATGATCATCATGTCGCCAGTAGGGGCATATTATCCTGAAGGGATAGATCCGGTCAAAATTTACGTAGAAGACGAATATGTTCGGGCGGTCAAGGGTGGTCTGGGATTTACCAAGACTCCTGGTAATTATGCCGCCAGCATAAAAGCCCAGGTAGTAGCCCAGGAAAAAGGCTATACCCAAGTCTTGTGGCTGGATGGGATCGAAAAGAAATATATTGAAGAAGTTGGCACCATGAATGTGTTCTTCAAACTCGATGGCGTGGTGGTCACCCCGGCACTGGAGGGGAGCATCCTGGCGGGCATTACCCGCGATTCAACCATCAAATTGCTCAAACACTGGGGAATCCCGGTGGAAGAAAGACGTCTCACTATTCAGGA
>DHGD01000166.1:8699-21287 GCA_002402575.1 Syntrophomonas sp. UBA4807 | reverse complement strand
TCAGTTTTAGTTTAGCGTTTATACCCTAGACTTGCTTAGGATGATGCGGGGGGATATAATTATAAGTTAGGAAAAGACGGGAAACGCCCCGCAAACTGCCGAAAACAGTGCAAGATTTTGCTTTGCAATATATAAGGGGGTACATTATGACGACAGCAGGGACAGCGGATGAAGCCAGTCGCGATTTTAGCAGGGAATTGCCGGCCAATTTCATTCAGGACATCATCAGCAATGATCTAAAAACTGGTAAAGTAAGGAGCACGATACATACCAGGTTTCCGCCTGAGCCGAACGGATATTTGCACATCGGACATGCCAAGTCGATTTGCCTAAACTTTGGTTTGGCCAAAGCCAACAACGGCCTGTGCAATCTGCGCTTTGACGATACCAATCCCAGTAAGGAAGAAACCGAGTTTGTGGAGTCCATTATGCGTGATGTTCGCTGGCTGGGCTTTGACTGGGATGACCGCTTGTATTATGCCTCGGATTACTTCGATAAATGCTATGAATGGGCAGTGCAGCTAATAAAAGCGGGCAAAGCCTATGTATGCGACCTCAGTTCCGAGGAGATCCGCGCCTACCGGGGCACTTTGACCGAGCCCGGCAAGGACAGCCCTTACCGTAACCGCTCCATTGAAGAAAATTTGAATCTGTTTGAACGCATGAAAAACGGGGACTTCTTAGACGGCTCGCGGGTACTCAGGGCGAAAATCGATATGGCCTCACCTAATATGAATATGCGCGACCCGGTTTTGTACCGCATTATGCGGGCCACTCATCACCGCACCGGGGATAAATGGTGCATTTATCCCATGTATGATTATTCCCATCCCCTGGGGGACGCCATAGAAAACATCACCCATTCCGTATGCACTTTGGAGTTTGCCGACCATCGTCCCTTATACGACTGGTTTATCGAGAATGTGCGTCCCGGCGCAGAACCACACCAATACGAATTCGCGCGCCTCAACCTCAACTACACCGTAATGAGCAAGCGCAAACTGCGCCGCCTAGTTGAAGAAGGCTACGTCAACGGCTGGGACGATCCGCGTATGCCTACTATTTCAGGCTTAAGGCGGCGTGGATACACTCCTGAATCGATTCGCGATTTCTGCGAGCGCATCGGAGTCGCTAAACGCGACAGCGTGGTGGATATTGGCCTTTTAGAACATTGTATCCGCGAGGATCTCAACCGGAAAGCCCGGCGGGTGATGGCGGTATTGAAACCGCTCAAGGTGGTTTTAACCAATTATCCTGAAAATGCAGTGGAATGGCTGGATATCGAGAACAACCCGGAAAACCCGGATGCAGGCAGCAGAAAAGTCCCCTTTGGAAGGGAACTGTACATTGAACAGGATGACTTTATGGAGGTCCCGGTCAAAAAATTCTTCCGCCTCTCCCCGGGCGGTGAGGTGCGCTTAAAAGGAGCATTTATAATCAAGTGCGAAGAAGTGGTGAAAGATGCCAGCGGCAATATCATTGAACTGCGCTGCACTTACGACCCGAATACCAGGAGCGGCGGACCTGCCTCAGGACGCAAGGTGAAAGGCACTCTGCACTGGGTTCAAGCTAGTCATGCCATCCCCGCGGAGGTCCGTTTGTACGAAAACCTGTTTATAGTTGAGGATCCTGACAACGATGAGTACGGCACTGACTTTGTGAGCAAGATTAATCCCAACTCGCTTCAGGTTCTGCAAAACTGCCTGGTGGAGCCGGAGCTGGCCCAAGCCCAGGTTGAAGAACGTTTTCAATTCCTGCGCCACGGGTATTTCAGTTTAGATCAGGACAGTAAACCGGGACTCCCGGTGTTCAACCGCATTGTCCCGCTGCGCGACAGTTGGGCTAAGATTCAAAAGACGGCGCAGTAATTAACTCCTAATTAAGCGAGACCGCAGCTGTCCAGGTGAACCATTTAATACCGGCAGCATGGCGCCGCAGAGAAACCTGTGGCGCCTTTTATGCTTGAGATAATTCTAACAATCTCTTTTACTAATAATTATGGCTTGCCAATAATATATTGTTGTAAGATATATAGAGAGGCAAGAGACAACAGGCCAAACAATATGTACCAGGTAAGGGAGGAGATAGTATCAGCATCATGCTTCCCAGACATGAGTACGTGGTAAAAGCGCTTGCGGAAATGAATCAGAAAGATGCCCTGATGCTTAGAAAAAGATGGGGCATGGAAAACGGCAAACCGATGCAGATATCGTCTTTGGCCAAGTACTTCAGTTTGACGCACGAAAAAGTCACTGAGGAGTTACGGAGAGTAGAGCACCAGGTTTTCAGACGCGCCCGCGAGCTAGAGGACATACAAAAATACGCTGCAGAATCACCGCCAACTAATCGTTAAAGACTTCGCCTTTATTTACAATCGCCTTGACCCGTTGCGCAATCAGTTCTACCAGCTTATCCTGCCTGCGCAGTCGCATATAGCTACGGGAGGGATCGAGGGCGTAATGACTGATCAGGCTCTTGCATTGAGCAGCATCCAGATTATCTAAGGACTTTAACAACAGCACGCTTCCCCCTTCGAGAAATGTCTTGAAGGGATCTATGGCAGGAGGCTCCTTTACGGGAGCCTTTTTCTTTCGCGGTGCTTTTATTTCCGGCACCGCCAACTCAGTCATAAATGCCTGCCAGGGTACCGACAGCCTGCTGGCCAGGCGTTTATTGTCCGCCACCTCTTCGGCCAGGATATGCAGCATCTCAGACATACATTGACTCAGTCTCTCAGCGGACATAGCGCAGAACCTCCTCGGCTAATTGATGGTATTGAAGATAGGGCGCTTTATAGCCGTACTTCCCGTGCAGACTTGGATAGGCCACGGAGAAATCCATGGCCGCCGCGGCTTGTGTGCTTTCCGGCAGTATAGTGTCAAATACCCGGCTATAACCGACCCGGTCAGCATCCATACTGAGAACATGGTATTGTGTACGGTGGAGCGCGCTTTGATGGCGGCATTTGTTAATCACTACCCCTAAAGGCTTGATCTCGACGCCGGTCTCTGCCGCCAGACGGCGCACCCGACTGACAATTTGAGGGATGCCATAAGTCGACAATATGTCGGGAATAACCGGAATCAGAAAATATTGACTGAAAAGAAGTCCGTTTTGGGTGATGATTCCCAGGTTGGGAGGACAGTCGATCAGGACCAGGTCATAAGCGGCCGCCACCTCAGCCAGGGATTCCCCCAGTATGGTCAGGGGGCGGTCGGATATGATCCCGCTGGTCGCTATCCCTGCCAAATTGTCCTGCAGATCGATCAGATCCAGGCTGGAAGGCAGCAGATCAAGGCCCGGGATACCCCCGCCGATGTTAGAAACCTGATGAACGATAGCCTCCTCAGGATTAAAAACAGGACGGTGCTGCTGCAGGCGGTCGCGGAAAAGCTGCACCACGGTCTGACCCCTGACATTGCGGCGTTTCCATTCGTATTCGTTCATTAAGGCCATGGTGGCGTTGGTCTGCGGGTCCAGGTCTACCACCAAGGTCTTGCGCTGATGCAGCAAGGTCATGAATTCCGCCAGGGCTACAGTAATGGTAGTCTTGCCGACCCCGCCTTTTAAGTTGATGATACTGATTACCGTTGCCATAATATCCTTTGCTCATGCAGAAATAAGCATGCCTATGATAATTTTAAGGTTATTGTATCTTATCGGGCCAATATTGAATACCCTTGATGAGCAACGGGAAGGACAGGGCGATAAAGAAGCCCGGGAAAGGTTGCCATAGCTGCTACGGCAAAAGCGAAAGGTAATTGAATGTGCTGGAGAGCCTGGGGAGAGAAATGGCGGCCGGGTGGCCGCCTTTATAAATGTGAGGAGGACTACAGATCAGATGTCATTTTTTGCACCCCTTCGAGGTAGTAACTGCGTTTGACAGTCTTGCCATTGATAATCAGGCGCACGGCAGGACCATTTTCGCGGTGCAGCTCGCCCTGGCAGTACCACATTTCCTTGAAGCTGTTACGCTCGGGCTGGTAATCTATCCAGGCCGGGCCGTCCACGCGGTGCAGCTTACCGTGTCGGTACCATTGCTGGCATAAAATTGTGCCCCTGTGGTCACAAATTGTCACTGCCGGGGCACCACAGCGATTCAATAACCCGTCCTGGTACCATTCTTCCCGTATGACCAGATCATGGTCGGGAAAAAACATCACCGAGGCCGGGCCGTCGATCCGGTGCAGGCGGTTTTCTTCATACCATTGTTCTACCAGTAAAGAGCGGTCATGGTTGAAAGCAATCACCGCGGGACCATTTTCACGGTGTTTGATTTTCTTGGCGCTGTCCTTATAATACAGCACCAGTTCGATATCGTGGTGGTTATCGGCAGGGCGGTTGGCAGTTAGCAAAGCGCATCCCTCCCATGATAAAAAATCGCCCCATAAACGGGTTCCTAAAATTAGTGATTTACCAAAGGGTACCATGACCATAGCAGGTAATTCAATATATCGGCATGAACTGCCGTTTTGAAGCCACAAATTACCGGAGATTAGACACGAAAACACTATTTTCGCAAATAACCGACTATTGACACAGAAATGGGAAATATCTATTTTACCAACATCACCGGACAGGGAGCCCGATGCACTACCCGGCTACTTACACTGCCCAGCAAAAGTCCGCTTAAAGCACTCAAACCGCGGCTGCCGATAACCACCAGGTCATACGGTTCTGATTTTACCCGGCTTATAATTACTGCCTCGGGGCTTCCCCAGACCAGTTCGGTATTAATCGTCACGCCGTGCGGGGGCAGACTCTTGAGTGTTTCGGCGATGATGGCCTGGCCGGCCTCATTGAGTTTATCAGACATTCCCTCAGTTATCAGCGGCGGCCCCTGCATGATGTCCAGTCCGGTCAGCTGGCTTATATTGATGACGTGAAGCAAGGTTACCGCAGCATGGTACTTTTCAGCGATGTCTACCGCATGAGCCGCAGCCATCATGGAGTGTTTGGAACCGTCAATGGGAACCAGGATTTTCCTGAACATTTTTTATCCTCCCATCTTTTTTTGGATTTTAACTCCTTTAATAAGTCTTTCTCGTCAGGACTTACTCTCCGCGCACTATCAACACCTGGCAGGGCGCCATTTTTACCACCCGTTCGCTGACGCTGCCTAAAAGCAGGCTGCTCAAGGCTCCTAAGCCGCGGCTGCCCATGACAATAAGGTTGTAGCCGCCGCTTTTGGCCTTCTCCACTATCACTTCGGCGGGATTGCCCCAGGCCAGCTCGCTCTCAATTATAATATTATCGTCATGCTCAGCAGCTCGAATAAGTTCCAGGTTGGCTCTCACCTTTTCCAGCAGCGCCAATCCCTCGATTTCCAGTTGGTCAATCTGCTCGTTTTTCGGCGCAGGTCTGAGGTTAATGCCGCGGCTGTCTCGGCTGTGGTTTATGACGTGCAGCAAGGTAACCATGCCGCCCTGTTTGGCAGCCATGAAAACCGCGCGCTGAGCGGCCAGGTAGGCGAAATCGGAGCCGTCAACAGGTACCAGTATTTTTTTAAACATGATTGCGTGCCTCCTCAAATAAGAAAATGAAATCAATCACATATGTTCGAAATATTCTGAAAATAATTGACCAGTTATATATCATAGTATAAACTAAAAACAAGGGAGAAGAGCCTAAAAAACTTGACTCCTCAAAACGCTCCCAGGGGGCACGTTCTTTGAAAAGCTGATCGGGACGATTAAACCATTGGGTATGGGTAAACAGACCATAGGCTCGATGAAGGCATTAAGCGTCCCTATCTATTCGATAAGAAATAGTGTTACCGGCGGGAGTGAACATAGGAGGTAATGGATTGTATCCAATAACTCCACAGTAAAAGGGTTGGCATCAAGTTTGTGCTGACCCTTTTGCCATTTCTGATATGAATAGTAATCATAGACGCGGATGCGGCAGAGCAGAGAAAAATTGGCCCTGAGCCAATAGTCACGGGTTAAATGCGGGAGCCAGCGCCGGGATTAAGCGGCGGAGTTTAATAGCAGTGCCGGGCTGTCAATCTTCGCCCAAAGTTTAGTTATTATGGGAATAAGGCATCGCCAGGTAAAATGGTGTGATAGAATAGTCTAAAGGGGGTGATGTTCGTGAACAGAGCCACTCTGTTGCAGGAACTCAAATGTGCCATCACGGAGATTGTTGAGTTGCAGGAGCAGATCACCCTAAGCAATAATTCCCGTGAGGTGAGGCGGCTGAAAAAGCGCCTCAAAGAGGTGCGGTGTCTGAGAACCTGGCTGTTGCAGCAGCTCGATTGCCTAAGCATCCGGCACACCGCATAACCCAATCCAAATGACAGAGAGGCTAGACCTCCTTATTTTTTTGCCCATTTTGGCCGCCTAATGTTGGTAATAAGAGGAAATATCGCTATCATACCGAAATCATATTTTAGGAGGTGTTTCTAATGGGGATGACACAGGATGAAAAATTTGAATTCATGTTCAATACGGTTTTAGAGATTGCCAGAAAAACCAAATCCATACCATACTCGGATTATTTACAGGCCAAGTTTGATATCGACGAAACCGATATAGAATTGATGGCAAAACTTAGCCGCCCTCTGATAGAGGATTTCAAACAGGGAAAACGCACCGATTACAGCTTTATCCAACAAAATCTCACCAAAGCAGGTCTGCCCATCAACAAAGTGGACGCTCTGATATGTCTTTTCTATGCCCAGGGGGATATGGACGATTTCTGGGAAATGCTCAAAAACAAGCCCCGCTATATCGAGAACCGTTTCAAACAAATAAAGGATTCCATGAAGCCGCTGTACTAGAAAAAAGGCAAGCTTTCCGCTAGCGGGGAGTTCGGCGCGTCTCAGCTTAAGGCGATAACAGGGCCGCGTTAAACAGCCCGGTCCTAAAAGCCGCGCGCTTGGCTTTGAGGGTTATTGCGGCGGCTATAGTTGCATGAGCCTCTTGTCAAGATATCCTGCTTTTAGTCGGCTTCCTTGCGAAACAGGCGGTAGACGATAAGCAGCAGCCAGCTTCCCAAGACAAACAGACTGGCTATTTGCAACTGGGTGAGAGCTTTGAAATCCAGGGTAATCACCCACAAGGTAAATGCTATCAGGAAAAGCACATCGATTATGGAAATGCGCATCAGCCAAACCTCGCAATCTTAAGCCGTAAACAGGCACATCCGGGCTGTTTATTTAATTTTACCTGAGGGGCCGGTTTAATAACAAGGCCCCCCTTTGCCAACCGCTAAGGAAGTTAGCGGTGGTGTCGGCCTGGCTGTGTGCGACAGCATCGCCCCCGGCAACTACGCCATAACAGATGTTATTAAGGCAAAAATGGGAATTAAGGTTTTGGCAAATTATTCATAAAAATATTATTGACTAACCTGAGCAGAATTGCTCGAGATTTGTTATATTTATAGGGTATTAATAATTGCAGCCGGATGGTTAAAAAGCAAAGGGAGCGTAAAACTTTGAGTGGGGTATTTGGAGTCGCATCTAAACAAGACTGCGTTATGGACGTTTATTTCGGGACTGATTACCATTCCCACCTGGGCACCAGCCGAGGCGGGATAGCTATTTGGAATGGCAAGAATTTTAACAGTGTTATACACAATATAGAGAATATCCAGTTCAGAGCCAAGTTTGAATCTGATTTGACGAAACTGTCGGGCAATATGGGTATCGGATGCATAAGCGACACCGAGCCGCAACCTCTGACGGTGCGCTCTCACTTGGGTCAATATGCTATAACCACCGTAGCCAAGATAAACAATCTGAATGAAATAGTGACAAAAGCCTTTAACCACCGGGACATTCATTTCCTGGAAACCAGTATCGGCACCATTAACCCAACTGAACTGGTATCTGTAATAATCGACCAGGAGAGTTCCTTTAAAGAAGGATTATTGAAAACGCAGGAACTAGTGGAAGGTTCCTGTTCTATTCTGGCTCTGACCCCTCGGGGTATTTACGCCTCTCGGGACAAAATGGGCCGAACCCCTCTGGTAATAGGGGAAAAGTCAGACGCCTACTGCGTTTCCTTTGAATCCTGTACTTTTGCCAATCTGGGTTATAGATTCAAATATGAACTGGGACCGGGGGAGATAGTTCTGATTACCCCGGACGGTCTGGAGCAGATATCACCACCCCAAGACAAGATGAAGATATGTGCCTTTCTGTGGGTTTACTATGGATACCCCTCTTCCACCTATGAGGGCATGAACGTCGAGGTTATGCGCTACCGCAACGGCGCTCTGCTGGCGGAAAAGGATCATGTGGAAATCGATATGGTGGCTGGTATACCGGATTCAGGGATCGCTCATGCCATCGGCTACTCTAATCAGGCCCAGGTTCCTTTTGGACGGCCGTTCATTAAATACACCCCTACCTGGTCAAGAAGTTTCATGCCTCAGGATCAGGAAATCAGGAATCTGGTGGCTAGGATGAAATTAATGCCAGTGCCGGAGTTAGTGGCTGGCAAGCGTCTCTTGTTATGCGATGACTCCATAGTGCGTGGCACGCAGCTTCGGGAGACTGCGGACCTGTTATATAAATGCGATGCCCGTGAGGTGCACATAAGGCCGGCTTGCCCGCCGCTGGTATTCGGCTGTAAGTACCTTAATTTTTCCAACTCCCGCTCGGAGATGGATCTGGCCGCTAGGCAGGCCATAATTGAATTGGAGGGCAAAGAGCCGGAATCTTGGGATGATTACTGTGACCCGGCCAATGAAAAATA
This sequence comes from Syntrophomonas sp. UBA4807, assembly GCA_002402575.1. GTDB lineage: Bacteria > Bacillota > Syntrophomonadia > Syntrophomonadales > Syntrophomonadaceae > DTU019. The sequence continues at coordinate 12,585 of DHGD01000166.1, read as the reverse complement.
TCACTGCATGGTGGAGTGTATAAGCAAGCGGCTCAACTTCACCTCCCTGGCATACCAGAACCTGCCCGATATGCTGGAGGCCATTGGCATAGGTACGGATAAGATCTGCACTTACTGCTGGAAAGGCAAAGAGTAAATGGTTGAATAACCCTGCTACTCGCCTTATAATTTGTTTAGTTATATCACTTTTAATTCTGAAGTACGGCTGTTTCATTCAGCATATGGTTGTACGGTAGGACGGGGGGAAACACTCATGCCCATTATGGATTTTTTAACGCGCAATGCCAATACCTACGGCACCGAATTATGTCTCACTGAAATCAACATGGACCTTCAGGAAAGCCACAATGTCACCTGGCTGGAGTATGAACTCATTGAGAACAATCCCGCAGGGGAATACCGCCGCGATATGACATGGAAGGTTTTTAATGAAAAAGCCAATCGCATGGCTAATCTGTTGCTAAAAAGGGGAATCAAAAAAGGGGATAAAGTTGCCATCCTTTTGATGAATTGCCTGGAGTGGCTGCCCATTTATTTTGGCATTTTAAAGAGCGGAGCGATAGCGGTTCCTTTGAATTTCCGCTATACTGCGGAAGAAATCAAATATTGCCTGAATCTGTCCGATTCCATAGCCCTGGTCTTCGGTCCTGAATTTATCGGTCGGGTGGAGAGCGTTTATAATGATATTCCCCAGGTAAAGCTTTTGTTGTTTGCAGGCGAGAACAGGCCCAGCTTCGCGGAGAACTATGACCGCCTCACTGCCAATTGCTGCTCGGATGAACCGGAGATCGCAATCAGTGATGATGATGACGCGGTGATTTATTTTTCTTCGGGTACTACCGGCTTTCCCAAGGCGATTCTGCATACTCACGCCAGCCTGATGTCTTCGGCCATAACCGAACAACGTCACCATGGCCAAACTCGGCAAGATAATTTCCTGTGTATCCCTCCGCTCTATCACACCGGAGCTAAGATGCATTGGTTCGGTAGCCTGGTGGCGGGGAGCAAAGCGGTGCTATTGCGAGGGGTAAGGCCGGAGTGGATTCTAAAAACCGTTTCTGAAGAACAGATAACCATTGTCTGGCTTTTGGTGCCATGGGCCCAGGACATTCTCGATGCCATTGAAAGAGGAGAATTGAAGCTGGAGGATTACAAGCTGGATCAGTGGAGACTGATGCATATCGGCGCCCAGCCGGTTCCGCCCAGTCTGATCAGACGTTGGAAACAGTATTTCCCCAATCATCTCTATGATACCAACTATGGTTTAAGCGAAGCCATTGGCCCCGGATGCGTGCACCTGGGTGTGGAAAACCTACATAAAGTAGGAGCTATCGGGATACAAGGGCATAGTTGGGAGGCCAAGATCGTAGATGAGAGCGGATGCCCGGTAGAAAATGGCCAGGTAGGTGAACTGGCGGTAAAAGGACCCGGCCTGATGAAATGCTATTACAAAGATCACGAAGCCACCCAGGCGGTTTTGCGGGATGGCTGGCTTTTCACCGGAGATATGGCGCGTAAGGATGAAGACGGCTTTATCTACCTGGTGGACCGCAAAAAAGACGTTATAATCAGTGGGGGAGAAAATATCTATCCGGTGCAGATTGAGGATTTCCTCCGCGCCCATCCAGCCATCAAAGACGTAGCGGTGATTGGCCTGCCCGACAAGCGCCTGGGCGAGATATCTGCTGCCATTATTGAACTGAAGCCGGATATGGAGTGCAGCGAGGAAGATATCAGGACTTTTTGCGCGCCCATGCCCCGCTACAAACGTCCCCGGGCTATTGTCTTTGATGAAGTGCCGCGCAACCCTACCGGCAAGATCGAAAAGCCGCGTCTGCGGGAAAAATACGGCGCAGTCAGCCTGGTGGCGGCGCAAACTGGCAGTTGATAATTTGAGAACCGATCCTTGCAAACGAAGCCGGCCTAGTTAAAGGTCGGCTTTTTAAAGTACTCTAATACATTTAATATCTACTGGCATTGGAATACTGATTCAAGGATACAGTAATAATTATGATCACGCTTATGAACAAAAAGCCGCCATGGAAAAAAGCTATAGCGCTATTCCTGGCCAGCCAAAACATCTCCCTTTTTGGTTCAGCCTTGGTTCAGTACGCCATAACCTGGTATATTACCTTGCAGACCCAATCCGGGCTGATGATGACCATTGCCATAATATGCGGATTTGTGCCTACCTTTTTTATTTCGCCTTTTGCCGGGGTATGGGCTGACCGTTATGACCGCAAAACCCTTATCATGGTCTCGGATGCATTGATAGCGGCAGCTACACTGGCTCTGGCCATATTATTCATTAACGGTTATGGCTCTATCGGCTTGCTGTTTGGGGTTTCGGTGATACGCTCATTTGGAGCCGGTATACAGATACCGGCAGTGGGGGCTATACTGCCTGACATAGTGCCCGAGGATATGCTTACTAAAGTCAACGGCATCAACAGCAGCGTCCAATCCCTGGTCACATTACTTTCGCCATTATTAAGCGGAGCGCTGCTGACCCTGGCCTCAATTGAGGTTATATTTTTTATAGATGTTATTACCGCAACGGCTGCGATTGTCATATTGTTGCTATGGCTGAAGATACCCACTCATAACAGAGCACTTGACAAAACCAAAATCGGTTATTTCAGTGATATGTCTGCCGGGTTGCGCTATATTAATTCACATGGCTTTATCAAAACCCTGTTCCTTTTCTGCGGTATATACTTCGTGTTGGTAGCACCGTTAGCGTTCTTAACTCCGCTGCAGGTGACAAGGAGCTTTGGGGCTGATGTTTGGCGCCTGACTGCCATAGAGGTGGCATTCTCTGTCGGCATGATGGCGGGAGGCTTACTTATAGCGGTATGGGGCGGTTTTAAAAACCGGGTGCATACCATGGCGTTTTCCAGCCTAGTAGTGGCGGTATGCACGTTTGCACTGGGATCAGTCCCTATATTCTGGCTCTACCTGTTTTTCATGGCTCTAGTGGGTGTGGTTATGCCGGTGTTCAACACCCCGTTTGTGGTCATGTTGCAGCAAAAGGTGGAAACGGATTATTTGGGGCGGGTGTTTGGGGTTTTAAACATGATATCAAGTTCTGTCATGCCTCTGGCCATGGTGCTGTTTGGCCCGGCTGCCGACTTAATCAGAATTGAGTGGCTTTTACTGGGCACCGGCGTCTTGATGCTGGTGGAAGGCTTTTTCATGCTGTTCAACCGGGTGCTGGTTGAAGCGGGCAGACCAGAACCGGAAACCGGAGAGTAATTTGCCTGATCAGCTTTGCAATACTCAGTTTATCTATAACCTATCAAACTATTAACCCAGCTGGCGCGGCAGAAGTTCAAGCCCTTATCCTTATATAAAGGGATCGGGGCTTTTTTCATGGGCATACACCATTGCCTTTTATCGTCTTTTAATCCAGAATAATGCTTTGCAAAGTTATTGACATATGTCAGCAATGAATCCATAATGAAATTATAAAAGACATATGTCATAAACCAAATGGAGGTGGTATAATATGCCAGGAAGAGATGGAACCGGACCCATGGGGTATGGAAGTAATACTGGCCGGGGCTTGGGACTGTGCACCGGGGCAGAAGCAAGAGCAAGCGGCGGCCGCGGAATGAGAAAAGGCTGTGGCTGCGGTTATGGCTTGGGGACAGCAGGAAGAGCGGGCCAGGCTCAGAGGGGCAAAATTTCAGCAGAATCTGTGAAAGAATCTCTGCAGGAACAAAAAGCTTCTCTGCAAAGACGCATAGAGGCCATTGATAAACATTTAGATAGCATATAAAGACGAGCGGAGCAATTCGGGGGACGCCCCGGATGCTTCGCAGTAACAGAGGTGATGAAATGCCCAGACCACGGAAATGGAGAAAGGTATGCTGCCTGCCCGAAA
>DHGD01000166.1:3101-8689 GCA_002402575.1 Syntrophomonas sp. UBA4807 | reverse complement strand
GTCGATGAGTATGAGACCATCCGGCTGATCGATCTGGAGGGTTTGACCCAGGAAGAGTGCGCCCAACAGATGAACATTGCCCGTACCACTGTGCAGGGAATATACAATGATGCCAGAAAGAAACTGGCAGAGTCGCTGGTGAATGGCAAGATTTTGTTTATCGGTGGCGGCGAATATCGCTTGTGCGACGGCTCGGGGGACGCCTGCGGGAGGGGCAACTGCCACAAGCATCGCTGTGGAAAAGGATTAGGCAGTGATAAAAGCGAGGAGGATGGACAATGAGAATTGCCATACCAGTTGAAAATAATGATATTTCGTCAGGAGTTTGTGTTTCCTTTGGCAGAGCGCCATATTTTTTGATTTATGATACTGAGACCAAAATGAACCAGATCATTGCAAACAACGCTGCCTCGAGCCAGGGCGGGGCCGGTATAAAGGCTGCTCAAATCGTAGCCGACCAAGACATTCAGGCTTTACTTACCCCCAGGTGCGGTGAAAACGCTGCCGAGGTTATTAGAGCCGCCCAAATAACTATCTACAAGACTGCGGGGGCCTCGGTCATGGATAATATTAATGCTTTTGTAGAGGATCGGCTACCGGTGCTGACTGAAATCCATGCCGGATTTCATGGTCGTGGGGACAGGTAAAGTGAATATTGCTGTGCTCAGTGGCAAAGGCGGTACAGGCAAAACCCTGTTGGCGGTTAATCTGGCCGCGGTTGCACAATCATCTGTTTATATTGATTGCGATGTGGAAGAACCCAATGGCCACCTGTTTTTTAAGCCCCTTGAAGTTGAAAACGAGGATATTGCCATCAAGGTCCCGACCGTGGATGATCGCTTTTGCAATGGATGCCGCATTTGCGTGGACTTCTGTAAATTTAACGCCTTAGCGTATATTGATGGCAAACTGATTATTTTCCAGGACATTTGCCATTCCTGCGGAGGGTGCCTTTTGCTCTGCCCCGAGTATGCTCTGACTGAACGGGATAAGTACATCGGAAAGATTGTAAGAGGTACTTCGGAGAATGTGACTGTGCATACCGGGGTATTGAATATTGGCGAACCGTCCGGTACCCCGATTATTAAAAACTTGATTGCTGAAAGTGCCCTTATGAAGGATAAGCCGGTATTCATTGACTGCCCGCCGGGGAGCGCCTGTTTCGTTATGGAAAGCATAAAAGACGCCGATTATTGCATCCTGGTAGCGGAACCCACCCGGTTCGGAGTTCACAATCTCAGTATGGTATGGGAACTGGTGAAGCTTTTTAATAAGCCTCATGGGGTGATTCTTAATAAGTGTCTGGACTCTGAAAACCCCTCTGAACATTTTTGTTCGGAGAATAACATTGCCATATTGGGCAAAATCCCTTTTGATTATGAACTGGGAACCTTGAACAGCAATGGGTTGGTGGCATCCAGAGTAAATGAGAAATACCACGATCTGTTCTCTTCTCTTTTGCACCAAGTGATTAAGGAGGTGGGGCATGAAACAACTCTTGATACTTAGCGGAAAAGGGGGGACAGGCAAGACCACCATAGCCAGCGCATTTATCAAGCTGGCACAGGCCAGAGCTTATGCCGATTGCGATGTGGACGCTCCCAATCTGCATCTGGTCATGCAGCATGACTCCAAGCCCATGGTGAACGACTACTACGGACTGCCCAAGGCGATAATAGATATCGATTTGTGCATCGGCTGCGACCTGTGCGGCCTAAATTGTTGCTTCGAGGCCATTTCCGCTCATCCTGAATATCGGGTGGATTATTTTGCCTGCGAAGGTTGCGGGGTGTGTGAGGTGATCTGCCCTACCCGGGCAGTATCACTGCAAGCGGCAGTTGCCGGGGAATTGATGCTTTACCAGGACGAGGCGGTGTTTTCTACCGCACAATTGAAAATGGGCAGCGGCACTTCGGGTAAACTGGTCACCGAAGTGAAAAAACAATTGAACTCGGTTGCTACGACGGCAGATTTTGCTGTGATAGATGGGTCTCCAGGAATTGGCTGCCCCGTGATCGCGTCCATCAGCGGCGTGGACCTGGTATTGGTTGTTGCCGAACCGTCATTGTCAGGAATCGGTGATATGGAACGTATTGTCAAGACCGCTCAGTCCTTTCAAACCAAGATCATGGTATGTGTGAACAAATACGATGCCAACCTTAAACTGACCTCAGCCATTGAACTTTTCTGCCAGAAAGAAAGTCTTCCCCTGGCAGGACTGGTGCCGTTTGATGAGGATGCGGTCAAGGCTGTTAACAACGGTTACACCATCGTGGATATAGATTGTCCATCGGGGCAGGCGGTTAAAGGGGTTTATGAACAGACCATGCGGCTGCTGTTTGACGGGGGTCATTGGTAAAGCCGTATCAAGCTTCGCGATTATTGGGAATTTCATGTACAGATATTTGCATCGATCAAAACACATTTACGTAAAGGAGTAGTTGAAATGAGTGACAATTGTGATCAGAATTGCGGCAGTTGCGGTGAAGAGTGTACCGAAAGGAAAGAAGCCAAAAATGATTTTCTAGAGAAGCCTCATGAACTCAGTAATGTCAGGCGTGTGATCGGGGTGGTCAGCGGCAAAGGGGGGGTGGGCAAGTCCCTGGTAACATCCATGCTGGCGGTCAGAATGAAACGGGAGGGCTTTAAGATCGCCATACTTGACGCGGATGTAACCGGGCCGTCCATACCCAAAGCCTTTGGTCTAAGAGAGCGGGTAGGTAGCAATGCTCTGGGCCTTTTGCCCGCGAAAACTCAGACTGGGATTGAAATCATGTCTATTAACATGCTGCTCAATGACGAAACCGACCCTGTAGTGTGGAGAGGTCCTATGCTAGCCGGGGCCGTCAAGCAGTTCTGGACCGATGTGATTTGGTATGATGTGGACTTTATGTTCATTGATATGCCTCCCGGCACCAGTGACGTACCTCTTACTGTATTTCAATCCATACCGGTGGACGGGATTATCATCGTGACTTCGCCACAGGAACTAGTATCAATGATTGTCTCCAAGGCTGTAAAGATGGCAGAAATGATGAAGATACCCATTATTGGTCTGGTGGAGAATATGTCCTATTTTAGATGCCCGGACAACGGCAAGGACTACAAAATATTTGGTGACAGCCATATTGACGACATTGCCGCCCTGCATAATCTGAAAGTGCTGGCCAAACTGCCAGTAGATCCAGCCATTGCGTTGGCCTGCGATCAGGGAAAAATCGAAGCATATCGGAATGAGTGGCTGGAAGACGCGGCAGTCGAACTGATTAAGATGGAAGAGGGTAATATTTTGAAAATAGCGGTAGCCAGCGAGAACGGCCAGGTTACTGAACACTTTGGCCACTGTGAGAGCTTTATGGTTTTCGATACCCAAAACCAACAAATCGTTTCAGCAGAAGTCATTCCCAATCCTGGACACATACCGGGATTCCTGCCCAACTTCTTACACGATAAAGGGGTAAATGTGATCATATCCGGAGGCATGGGCAGCGGCGCCATAGATATATTCAATGAAAAGGGGATAGAGGTCATTGTGGGAGCCAGCGGTGATGCCAGGGCAGCTGTAACCGCGTATATGCAGGGAAAACTGCTCTCCACCGGGTCGGTTTGCCAGGAGCATCAGCACCATGGGGATTGCGGGCACTAAAGTGAGGTGTGGCTGGCACTTCTGTTATTATTGCAGGCATCATATTAAACAACATCGAAGTGCCAGTGCCTTAATCAAGTGAAAACAATGCCATTATTATGTGCAAGGCGGAGGTTAGTCAATGATTTATGCTTTTAATGGGTACACCCCCGAAATTGGGTACCGCACCTATGTAAGCGAGACTGCCATTGTAATTGGAAACGTCAAAATAGGGGAGCGCTGTTATATCGGCCATGGAGCCATATTGCGCGGCGATTACGGACGTATTGAGATCGGTTCGGAAACTGCGGTGGAAGAGGGGGTCATCATGCATGCGCCCCCGGACCTGATTAACCGTATCGGAAACCGGGTCACATTTGGCCATGGGGCCATAATTCATTCCGAAAACATCGATGACTGGGCAGTAATCGGAATGGGAGCAGTGGTCAGCCTGGGAGCGCGCATAGGAACCGGAGCTATAGTAGCGGAAGGCGCGGTGGTCAAGATGAATCAGATCATCCCCGAACGCGTAATGGCTGCCGGAAATCCGGCCAGGATTATCCGAGAGGTAAAAGAAAAGGACCTCGAATTTTGGACCTGGGGCAAACAACTCTATGTTGACTTGGCCGATAAGTATTTGCGGCTCGGCATGCAGCGCATTCCATATTTATGAGGTATTTAAGGGGGGGCGGTGGGATGAAACGTATTATTGTAACAGCCAATTACCCGGATTCTGGGATTACCACCATACTGGTCAATCTGGCCTGCGGCTTGTTCAAGCAGGGAATGCGGATATTGATTGCGGATGAAAGCGAAAATGGAAAACTTGCTGAATGGCTGGGCGTTTATGGCGACGATCAGGAATCTAAGTATTCTGCCGGAGTGCAATGGGAAGGAATCATTGCCTCTTCCCGTCTGGGTATTGACTATATCAGGATAAATTCCCAGCTTATTGATAACAGCTACAGCCTAGCATGGTGGCAAGAATCAGCCTATGATTTTACTTTTACCAATTCACAAAACCTGTTAGCCAACCAGGCACTAGCCTGCAATGTTGAGGCTGTTCTGGTATGCACTGACCTTTCTCATGGGGATGAAGTGGAAGAACTGCAGAGACTTGAGCATCATCTTTTAACACTTACTGGCAAGTCTAATCTGATCAAACTGATTATACCAAACAAGATTAATACCAAGGAATGGGAGCATAACAGCGGGTATTTGTTCGCCATTGCAGAACACTATGGTTTCGAAGCCATAGCTGATCCTATTCCGCATTGCGAGAGAATACATGACTTGTCAATGCAAGGGTATACGGTTTGGGATCTTAAGCAGAAGAATCTGCAGGAGGCATTTAATCGTTTGGTTGAGGCGGTAGTAAAGATTTAAATTTGGCCGACTGAGGTCGCGCCAAGATGCCCTTAATGCGGGCACAATAAGTCGGCAATAATCTGAAGTAGCAATGTTCAAAGGTATGGTTAAACCACCAGCTCATAAGGTTGCAGTTGTCCAATCTGCCGCTTGTCCATAATGCGTAGCAATAGTACTGTAGCGGTATATAGATTAAGGTGCGAATTATGACCAGGATCAATGCACTTTCCCCTTACTATTTAAAGGGATTTACGATAGCTGCCTGGCTAAATGCGCCCATCCAGGCGCACTAAAAAAGGCACATTTTAGTGTGCCTTGGTTTACTTGACACTATTCTGCCTCTTTTAAAGCAACCGACTGGATGGATACCTTGAGGGACTTACTTTGATTTTAACTTCTCAATCTCCTCCTCAACCTCTTCGGCACCCTCCTGGTAAAAAGTTTCTTCATCAGGGGCTAATTCCTTAAGCAGCCTCAGGAATTCTCCGGCGTGTATCCGCTCCTCATCGGCGATGTCTTTCAACACAGCGATAGCCAATTGATTATCTGTCGATTCGGCCAGCTGCATATAGAGCTGAATAGCCTCAAATTCCGC
>DHGD01000166.1:0-3064 GCA_002402575.1 Syntrophomonas sp. UBA4807 | reverse complement strand
CTCCTTATTAATAATAACCATTTATGTTCTTCCTGGCTAAGCATTGATTTAATTGCTTTTTCAGGAATTACTTTTATTATAGCCCAGCAATAATAAATATTCGTGTTTAGTGAGCCATTTTTAAAAGTTTTTATTTTCGCCTTCGCCGAATTCAAGCATAACGAAAGATATGTCTCCCCAAAACCCTCCTCAATACCTCTTTTGCAGTCTGTAAAAAATAAACAAATGTGTCGAAATGATATTCATATAGCGATTTATATCGATATATGAAGAAATGTGAAGATAAGCATATGCTTACTATTGATGCGGGCGCATCTCTATAGTGCCCCCCGTTGTCAAGACAGTTTTAGCCGAAAAATAAGCTAACTACTGTCCCTCCTTTTTATGATGCTATTCTATCAACCAGCGAATGCCGGTAATAATCGATTGGGCGGCTGTAATTTAGAGACTGATGTAACCTTTCACCGTTATAGAATTCGATGTAGCGGTGCAGGCCACTCCTTATAAGGCCTTGGGGGTCGTGGTTACTTGTGCAGCACGGTCTCGCACAAGGCTGCTACCGTGTGATCCCGCCGCCAATTCCGATAAGATCTCAAAAATTCGGCTAACAGTAGCGGCGACAGACAGGGCAGGAGAGCCGGCTTATTTATAACCTCCGGACCGCGATTAACAGTAAATCGGCAGCAGACTAAAACAGAATGCCTGCGGCCGGGAATCGATGACTATTAAACTCAAGCTGCCACCTTGACACCGATAATGTTCACATACACAGTATCTTCTCCAAAAGCGTTAAATTAGTGCTGCATTTCGCCGCCAAACCACCTGAATCAATTTGACAATGGCGAAATTTACCGCCTAAAATTGATATAATCTAAGCGAATGATATTTAAGATTGCAATCAAGAAAGCCACCCGCCTCAGCACCGGATCAACCAGGAGTTGCCTGAGGAAGCGCAATTATATTACCAGACTGCCAGGGTACAGTTTTTCAGAATCTTTGTTGTTGCCGGGCAGGAATTTGTTTTATATTTTTTAGGAAGGCAATCTAAATGGGAAAAAGCACCCTGCACCATATAAAGCACTTCAGGCGCTACCGCAATATTGTCAGGATATTGATGAAGCACAATCTAGGCCCTCTTATCAAGCGCGCCGGCCTGGATTTGCTGTTATCTCGTGAGCATCGTCAGGAGGTCGGCACTACCGGCCCGGAATCTGATTATGCTATGGCTGAAGGTCTATGCCAGGCACTTACCGAACTGGGTCCTACTTTTATCAAACTGGGCCAGATTTTCAGCACCCGCACTGATATGTTTTCACCGCCATTTATTGAGAATTTGGAAAAACTTCAGGACAAAGTGGAACCGTTCTCATACCAGGCAGTTCTCCAACAGTTGCTCACTGAACTGGGACACCCGGATGAGATTTTTGCCGAATTTGACCCTGAGCCCCTGGCAGCCGCGTCAATCGGCCAAGTTCACCGAGGACGCCTCAAGAGCGGCGAACAGGTAATAATTAAGATACAAAGACCCGATATCGAGCAGATAATTGAAAACGATTTAGAAATACTGGCGGAACTGGCGGCCCTTTCGGAATGGCGGTCCGAGGAAGCCAGGCGCTTTGGAATAGCGGAAATACTGTGGGAATACGGCCGTATTTTGATGCGGGAGATCGACTATGACCGGGAGGCTCGCAACACCGAGAGGATGTATCAGAATTTCCGCAACGACTCCAGGGTGCTGATACCGAGAGTTTATTGGCAGTATACCACCCGTAAAATCCTCACCCAGGATTATATTGAAGGGGTTAAGATAAGCGAACTGGAGGAGATAAATAATCGTGGCTGGGACAGGAACAAGATTTCACGGCTGGGAACCGAAGCCTTCTTGACCCAGATTATGCTGCACGGGCTATTCCAGGCTGATCCTCATCCGGGCAATATACTGGTAATAGACGAGGAGCACATCTCTTTTATCGATTTTGGACAGGTCAGCGCCTTAAGCCCCTCCAGGGTCGACCACCTGTGCCGTTTTATCGTTGCGGTGCAGCGCGCCGATCTCGATATGGCGGTCGCGGCTCTGAAAGAAATGAAAATCCTTACCCGCGATGTGGATATGGATGCCTTTCAGGAAGACCTGGCCGACATGATGGAGCTGATGACTGCCTCAAGCATAGGCAGCTTGGATATGAGGCGGATCCGCAAGGATTTACTGACCTTTGCCTACCGCTACCAAATGCGCATTCCCAATTACCTCACCTCACTGATGAAAGCCTTGATCACTGTGGAAGGGATAGGCAGAAAATTGGACCCCTTGTTCAATTTTGTAGAAGTAGCCGGTCCCATAACCCAAAAAGCCTTGCACAGCCGACTGAGCAGTAAACATTTCATGGCCGCCTTGCGCCGCAGATATTACCAGGACTGGCGACCGCTTCACACGCTTCCCGCCAATATTAACCAGATTCTCGCAGACACCAACCAGGGCCGATTGCATATGAACAATCAGATCATATTCAGTCCCAGCGCTAAAAAAACCGTGGTTACTTTGGCCAATCGCATCAGCACCAGCCTTATCATCGCCGGTGGCCTGGTCGGTTCGTCCCTCATTATTCAGTCCGGTCAGGGTGATTTTTCGGCCAGCCATACCTTGATAGGTACTATCGGCTTTGCCATATCCCTATTAGCGGTGGTAGTATTCATCATTTCTTTTTTCCGTTCATAGGCGTTTCCGCCCAACATATTGCCAACAGTGCGGGCAGACTGTCGTTTATGTGCAACCTTTCATCGTGCTGATTGCATCGCATTAGTATATCCGACAGAATATGGCTGTCAAACCTGCCCGGCATGAAATAATCATCAGGGTAATTACCCAGCTGGACGCCCGGAAGCATATCAGCGGCTATAAGTCGAAATAATACAGATGGCGCGTTTGCTGGTAAGATCGAATCGTCTATTTGAAGGAAACGGATACAGAAGGCCTAATTGAGAGACAATATATAAAAATGCTGGGAGAACTGTTATTCTCCCTTACCGTCTTTATTGACGGTGATGTTACCTTGGGAGCTAATGA
>DHGD01000060.1 GCA_002402575.1 Syntrophomonas sp. UBA4807 | reverse complement strand
CTTCACAATTCATTTAAACCTGTGCTTTTGAATCGATGTTTGATATCAGCATAGTACATAGTGCTGATATGTTCAAGATTCGGCAGATTATATCAATTGACATGACTAAACATCTAACCTACCATATAGTATAGCATATTTCAAACAGCGTTTTAATTCTCTGCTTAGGGGAGGAAAATAAGGTGGGTAACCATCTTCAACTCGGACTCGACGTAGGATCAACCACCGTCAAGCTAATAATTATGAACGGGGATAAGGTGGTATATGCCGATTACCGGCGCCATTATGCCGAAACCATAAGGCACGCCATAGAAATGCTGCAAAAAGCCAAGGAGCAAATCGGTCACCAGCCTTTCACCGCTATGATCAGCGGGTCCGCCGGATTATCTATTGCCGCCTGGTCCGGCATCGAGCATATACAGGAAGTGTTGGCCTGCAATACTGCCATTGCCAATTATATCCCTCATACTGACGTGGCCATCGAACTAGGGGGAGAAGATGCCAAAATCACCTTTTTTAGGAATGGCCTGGACCAACGCATGAACGGCATCTGTGCCGGTGGTACCGGCGCCTTCATTGATCAAATGGCCGTTCTGTTAGGAACCGATGTCAACGGGTTGGACAGATTGGCTTCCCGGGCCACCACCATCTACCCGGTGGCGGCTCGCTGCGGGGTGTTCGCCAAAACGGATGTACAGGTATTGCTCAACGAAGGGGCTAAAAAGGAGGATATCGCCGCTTCGGTATTTCAAGCGGTGGTTAACCAGACCATCAGCGGTCTGGCCTGGGGGCGGTCCATATCGGGCCATGTAGCCTTCCTGGGCGGCCCACTATCTTTTCTGCCTGAACTACGGCATAGATTTCAAGTTACTCTGGGATTAAATGAGGAACAAGCCCTTTTTCCCTCTGATGGTCATTTTTATGTGGCCATTGGGGCAGCCTTGGCCTCTAAGCATACTCCGCCCCTGCGCTGGTCCTATCTTATTAAACGCCTGGAAGCTGTTTCTCATGATATCAACAGGGCGGCCCCTCTGCCGCCTTTGTTTGAAGATGAGGCTGAATACGCCCGCTTCTGCGCCCGGCACAGGCAGCACCGAATACAGCGCCGCGATCTGGCCGGCTATGCCGGGGATTGTTACCTGGGCATCGATGCCGGTTCAACTACCACTAAAGCCGCACTTATCGATGGAGCAGGCAGCCTGTTGTATTCATATTACACCAATAATTCCGGCAGCCCCTTGACTTCTGCCCTGCTCATCCTAAGAGACCTTTACTCCCGTTTGCCAGCGTCAGCCCGGCTGGCCTGCTCCGCGGTGACTGGTTATGGAGAAGGCTTGCTTAAGTCTGCTCTGCATATCGATGCTGGTGAAGTCGAAACCGTGGCCCATTATACCGCAGCCAAGTTTTTCAACCCCCAGGTTGATTTTATTCTCGACATCGGCGGTCAAGATATGAAATGCCTGCAGATAGCAGACGGTGTAATTGAAAATATCAGGCTCAATGAAGCCTGTTCTTCGGGATGCGGCTCATTTATCGAGGGCTTTGCCCATTCTTTAAATATTGACCTGCAAGACTTTGCGGCACTGGCAGTGGGCGCGGCCTCACCCGTAGATTTGGGTTCGCGCTGCACCGTGTTCATGAATTCCATGGTAAAACAAGCCCAGAAAGAAGGAGCCACCGTGGGTGACATCTCCGCGGGCCTCTCCTATGCGGTAATTAAGAACGCTTTGTTTAAAGTAATTAAGATGCGCAGCCCGGCTGACCTGGGGCATAATATAGTTGTTCAGGGCGGCACTTTTCAAAATGACGCAGTCTTAAGGAGTCTGGAGATCATTTCCGGCAAAGAGGTTATACGGCCGGATATCGCCCCCTTGATGGGTGCTTTCGGAGCCGCCTTAATTGCCCGCGGCCACAGTCACCCCGGTCAGCAGAGTTCGTTGTTGGGACCTGAGCAGCTGGATGATTTTTCTGTAGAAACCCGCATGAAACGCTGCGCAGGCTGCGACAACAACTGCCTGCTTACTTTGAACAAATTTGCTGACGGTGAACGCTTTATTTCGGGAAACCGTTGTGAAAAGCCGGTCCTTAAAAATAAAACTCAAAAATCCATACCAAATCTGTTTGAATATAAATACGGCCGGCTGCTGAGCTACCAGCCCCTGCCTGAACAAGACGCACCGCGAGGGGTTATCGGCGTTCCTATGGTTCTGAACATGTATGAGAACTATCCCTTCTGGTTTACTTTTTTCACCGCTCTGGGCTTCAGTGTGCGCACATCACCGCGCTCCTCGCGTTCATTGTACGAGTCAGGCAGCCACACCATCCCTTCCGACACCGCCTGTTTTCCCGCCAAACTGGCCCATGGCCACATAGCTGCCCTGATAAAAGCCGGCATAAAAGTAATCTTCTATCCCTCCATAATCCACGAACAGCAGGAATATCCCGAGGCTAACCACCATTTCAATTGCCCTATGGTGATTTCCTATCCTGAAGTTATCAAGAACAACATGGATATGTTACGGGAAAATGGAATAGTTTATATGAATCCCTTCCTGCCCTATAGCGATCATAAGAGATTAATTATACGGCTGAGCGAGGAGCTCCGCGTTTTCGCTGTCTCTACAGCGGAGGTGGCCAGAGCAGTGGCTTTGGCCGTGCAGGAAGACCGTAGGTTCAAAGCGGATATCCGCAGCAAGGGCCAGGAAGCGCTTGAGTACATCCGTCGCAACGGGATTACCGGCATCGTTCTGGCAGGTCGTCCCTATCACCTTGATCCGGAGATTAACCACGGCCTGCCTGAGATAATCACTTCCCTGGGCATGGCAGTCTTGACCGAAGATTCCGTCGCCCACCTGGGGCAGGTGGAACGCCCCCTCAGAGTCATAGATCAGTGGATGTACCATTCCCGTCTTTATGCGGCAGCCAGTTTCACCGTTCAAGAACCCGGAATTGAATTAGTGCAGCTCAACTCCTTTGGCTGCGGCCTGGATGCCATCACCAGCGATCAGGTCCAGGAAATCCTGAAGTCCGGGGGGCGAATCTACACGTTGCTTAAAATTGACGAAGGCTCCAATCTGGGTGCCGCCAGAATAAGACTGCGCTCGCTTAAGGCAACCATCAGCAACCGGCCCCGCACAGGGGTTGCTACGCCATTGCGGTCCTATGCTCAGACCAGGAAAGTTTTCACCGCCGCCATGAAGGAGCAGCATACCATATTATGCCCGCAGATGTCACCGGTTCATTTTGAACTGCTGCAGACAGTGATGCAAAGCGAAGGGTATAAGCTGGAAGTCCTCCCCGAGGTAGACCGGACGGCCATTGATGAGGGCGTCAAATATGTGAATAACGATGCCTGTTATCCGGCCATCATTGTTATCGGGCAGTTGCTTTCCGCCCTGCAATCGGGGCGTTATGAGTTGAATAACACCTCGGTTATCATCAGCCAGACCGGGGGAGGATGCCGGGCCACCAATTATATCGGACTGTTGCGTAAAGCCCTGCAAGAAGCCGGCTTTAAGGATATACCGGTTTTGTCGGCCAACCATTACGGGTCGGAGAAAAACCCTGGCTTTAAGGTGACCGTGGGTCTGATCAAGAAAGCCCTGTCAGCAGTGATTTACGGGGACTTACTGATGCGGGTGCTGCACCGCGTCCGCCCTTATGAGATCATCCCTGGATCGGCCGATATGCTCTATAAGAGATGGATGGCGCGCTGTCAGGCTCAGATCCTTTCTGGTATAAGCCATGAATTCGAAGCCAATGTAAAAGGCATTGTGGAGGAATTCGGCCATCTGGAAATTTCGTCACAAATCAAGCCCCGGGTCGGTATTGTGGGGGAAATATTGGTTAAATATCACCCCGCCGCCAACAATAATATTGTGCGTCTGCTGGAAAACTCCGGGGTAGAGGTGATGGTGCCTGATCTGCTGGATTTCTTTTTGTATTGCGCCTATGATTACTTGTACAATTACCGTTATTTGTACGGAAAAAAGCGCTATCTGCTGGCCGGGAAATTCCTGATCCATTACCTCGAGAAAAAGCGCCAGCCGGTAACGTCCCTGCTGGGCAGCAGCTGCCGCTTTTCTTCGCCCAGCTCGATATATCACAAGGCTAAACTGGCTGAAGATATCATGGCACTGGGACATCATTGCGGAGAGGGCTGGTTTCTCACCGCCGAAATGATCGACATGATCAGCAGCGGCATCCCCAACATAGTATGCTTGCAGCCATTTGGCTGCCTGCCCAATCATGTTACGGGTAAAGGAATGCTGAAGGAAATAAAGATGAAGTATCCACAGGCCAATATCACCGCCCTGGATTATGACCCGGGGGCCAGCGAAGTAAACCAGCTCAACCGTATTAAATTGATGCTGGCTGTCGCCTTTGCTAATCTGCAGAACTCCAACCCGCAGCAACAATCATCTCTTTCGTCAGGTAATAATGCCTCCCCGCTCTTCAGGGACTCTATTCCCGGATAATATCTATAAACCTCTT
>DHGD01000047.1 GCA_002402575.1 Syntrophomonas sp. UBA4807 | reverse complement strand
TGATTGAAACCATGGATAAACCGGTGATAGCTGCCATCAACGGCTTCTGCCTGGGCGGTGGCTGTGAACTGGCCATGTCCTGTGATTTCAGGGTCAGCTCTGATAAAGGCAAATTCGGCCAGCCGGAAGTGGGCCTGGGGGTTACCCCCGGGTTCGGCGGCACGCAGCGTCTGCCGCGCATCGTAGGTACCGGCATGGCAGCGGAGCTGCTTTATACCGGCGACGTTATCGACGCTGCCGAGGCACTGCGTATCGGCCTGGTCAATCATGTGGTTCCGGCTGCGGAATTGATGGATTTTGCCATGAGCCTGGCCAAGAAGATCGCCAGCCGCGGTCAGATTTCGGTGCAGCTATGCAAGAAGGCTATGTATGAGGGCGTGCAGGTGGACATCGACCGCGGGCTGACCATAGAGGCGGATATCTTCGGCATCTGCTTTGCTACTGAGGAGCAAAAAGAAGGTATGAAGGCTTTCGTGGAAAAGCGCAAAGCCAACTTTACAGGCAAATAAACGAGGAGGAGATGAACGATACATGGATTTTGCATTAACTGATGAATCCTTAATGATGCGCGATATGTTCCGCAAGTTCGCCAAGAATGAGGTTGAACCATTAGCGGCGGAATTGGATAGAACTCATGAATTCCCCATGACCACATTTAAGAAGATGGCTGACCTGGGGCTGTGCGGTCTGCCCATTCCCGAGGAATGGGGCGGCGCCGGCGCGACTTACCTGGATTTTGCCATGTTTGTTGAAGAACTGGCCAAGGTATGCGCCTCCACCGCGGTTATTATGAGCGTACACACTGGTTTGGGCTGCATGAGCACCTGGCTTTACGGCACCGATTATCTGCGGCAGAAATACCTCCGCGCCCTTGCCACCGGAGAAATCATAGGCGCTTATGCCCTGACTGAACCCAACGCCGGGTCTGACGCGGCTTCCATCCGTTGTAAAGCTGAAGACAAAGGAGATCATTTCCTGGTTAACGGCAGTAAAATTTTCATCACCAACGGCGGAGTTGCCACCACTTATTGCACCTTCGTGAAAACCGATCCCACCCAGGGGCCTGGCAAAGGCATCACCTGTCTGGTAATTGAAAAGGACACGCCCGGTTTTACCATGAGTAAACCGGTAGCGAAAATGGGCATGAATGGGTCGCCCACGGTGGAATTATACTTTGAAGATGTCAAGGTGCCCAAAGAGAATATGCTCGGTGTGCAGAACGACGGTTTCCAGGTAGCCATGGGGCTATTAGCCGGCGGGCGCGTAACCATAGCCGCTCAGGGACTTGGCATAGGTGAGGGGGCTCTCGAATATACCATTAACTATATCAAGGAAAGACAGCAGTTCGGCAAGCCGCTGGCCGCCAATCAGGGTGTGCAGTTTATGGTAGCCGACATGGCCACTGCTTTGGACGCGGCCCAGTTGCTCGTTTACCGGGCTGCCTGGCTCAAGGACAATAAACTGCCCCACAACAAAGAAGCCTCAATGGCCAAGAAGTTTGCTACCGACACCAGTATGGAGGTTTGCACCAACTGCGTTCAGTTGATGGGCGGATACGGCTACTGCAATGAATTCCCCATCGAGCGCATGATGCGAGACGTCAAAATCACCCAGATCTATGAAGGCTCCAACCAGATACAGCGCATGATTATCGGTCGCGAAGCCATAGGCAAATGGTAGAATAATGATTTCCCGCCCTCAACAGGGGGCGGGAAAACCCATACAGGCTGCTACGGTGTGTTGATACTGAAAGATTTGCCAGTGTAGAGGAGAGATTTGACGACAAGGAGGAGGTAAATTAATGGGTAAACCACAAAAAGTCACATTGAAAGAAGCGGCTGCTTTGATCAACGACGGGGATTTCTTAACCTTCAGTGGTTTCACCATCTGGCGGCGGCCTATGGCTTTCTGCTATGAGATGGTACGCCAGGGTAAGAAAAACCTGCATTTGTTCGAAGTAAACGGCGGCACCCACACCGAGGTCCTGGCTGGCGCCGGGTGCATTGGGATTTGGGAGTCCTGCTGGGTAGGCCACGAACTGTATGGCAAGCTTGGCGAGGCGCTTGCCGCGGGCCAGATCGACGGTTCCATCATAGTTGAGGACTACAGCCACGGGCAAGCGGTGGCCAGGCTTTTAGCCGGTGCCTACGGCCTGCCTTTCATCCCCACGGCGCTGTCCATGGGTACTGATATTCTCAACCCTAAATATGACAATCTGAAAAAAGCTGGCTTGCGCGACGGCTCTAATCCCAAAATCCCTCTGAAGAAATACGATATCGTTCATGACACCCTTTATGATAAAGGCGAGATCCTTTTGATCCCGGCTGCCAATCCGGATTGGGCCGTCATTTACGCGTCTCAGATCGGCACCGAAGGCACAGTCAGGGTGTTTTCGCAGAGATATGTTGATGTTGAAGCTATCAAAGCGGCTGACAAGGTCATAGTAATAGCCGAGGAGGTCGTTCCCGAGGAATATATCAGGCAGGAACCTGACCGCAATATCGCCCCCGGTTACGCGGTGGACTATGTGGTTGAACTGCCCTGGGCAGCACATCCCACCGGATCACAGTTCAATTATGACGTTGACGCCGATTTCATGAGGGCCTTCTACCAGGCCTCCAAGAGTAAAGACGGCTACAAGAAGTGGGCTGATGAATGGGTGTATGGTGTTGACTCACACGAAGCCTATCTGGAGAAGCTGGGCGTCAACCACCTGCAGAATCTTCGCGCCAACACCGTCATGGGCTACTCAACAACTATGAAAAGGGGGACGAGATAATGGCGAAAAACTATGCTACCAATTACAAACCCAATGATTTGCTGGCGGTAGCCTCTGCCAGAGAAGTAAATGATGGCGACGTAGTTTTTGCCGGTACCGGTCTGCCCATGCTGGCTATCATGCTGGCCCAGAAGACCACTGCCCCCAATTCGGTTTGCATCTATGAGGCCGGCAGCGTTGACGGCAGGCCCGTGGATCTCCCCGCCTCAGTGGGCGACGCCCGCTGCGCCTGGCAGGCTTCCGTAGCTGCCGGGTTGACCGAGGCCTTCTATGGTCAGCTGCACAGCGGTTATGTTGATCTGGGCTTCTTAGGCGGCGCCGAAATCGACCAGTACGGCAACGTTAACACCACCGTGGTGGGCGATTACTCAGCCCCCAAGAAACGCTTTACCGGCAGCGGCGGAAACCCGGACATCAACTCCCTGGCCCGCAGGACCGTGTTCATCATGGTGCAGGAGAAACGCCGCTTCAAAGAACATGTGGATTACATCACTTCTCCGGGGTGGAGACTTCCCAAGTGGCCGTCCGGTGAATTTGTACACCGCAAAGAGGTCTACGGCAAGTTCTTCCAGGGAGGACCGAGCGCGGTTATCACCAATATGGGCGTGTTTCGCTTTGACGATGATGGTATCATGTATCTGGATACCGTTCATCCTGGATTCACTGCCGAGCAGGTCAAAGACAACTGCCTGTTCGACCTGAATATCTCCCGGTGCCAAGGTGAAACCGAAAGGCCCACAGTCGAAGAAATTGAACTGCTCTACAATGAAGTGGATAAAGAGGGTATTTTCCTTCCCTAACCCTTCATAAAAATTCCATGCCAAGGGGCTATTCAAAGAGAATGGCCCCTTGGCGTGTTTGACCAGCATGTCTGACGGGCCGATGGGCTGAAAGTAATCCTTTCCTCCAACCGGCAGGAATAACCCGCGCCAGGCATACCCTCCGCGAGAAATCCCGTCCCCGCAAGCAGCAGATCCGTTGCCGCGTTTGCAGCACCCGCCTTGATGTTTAACGTTGCCTGAGATTATCCGCCCATGGTGAGTGACCGCCTCTCTCTACATATTCCAGGTATTGAGTTATAATGTAAAAAGTTTAAACAAAGGAGCACGAGTTTTCCCATGTGTGCTATTGAAAAAGTAAAACAATTCCTTTACAGCAAAGATCCGACCGTGAAAGTGATCGAATTTGAACAGGATACCAGCACTTCATACCTGGCCGCTCAGGCCTTGGGCACTGAAGTGGCGCAGATCGCCAAATCCATTCTGCTTAAAGACAAAAAAGGCGCCTATCTGCTGATAGTATCGACTGGAGATGCCCGTATTGACAATAAGAAGATCAAGCAGATAAGCTCTACACGCTTGAGGATGGCCTCGGCCGATGAGGTTCTGGAAGTGACCGGTTTTCCCATTGGCGGGGTGTGCCCTTTCGCTTTGAAGTCGCAAGTCCCCATTTACCTGGATGACAGCCTGAGACGCTTCCCAGTGGTATATGCCGCCGCCGGCACAGCCAATACCGCAGTGCCGGTAAGCTTTGAGCAACTTACCGCAATTACCGGAGGAAGCTGGTGTGATGTAACCATGGTGCCATAGACGATGACGGGGAAATCAAATATGCCCGATTTTGTCCACCTTCATAATCATACCGAATACAGTCTTTTAGACGGAGCCTGCCGCATCAAAGACCTGGTGGCCCGGGCGAAAGAAATTGGTATGCCTGCATTGGCAATTACCGATCATGGGGCCTTGTATGGGGCAGTGGATTTTTATCGTGAGGCCAAGAGACAGGGTGTAAAGCCTATCATTGGCTGCGAAGTCTATGTCGCGCCGCGCAACCGGCTGGACCGCGAAGCTCGCCTCGATTCCAGCCAGTATCACCTGGTTCTGTTGTGCAGGGATGAAACCGGATACCGCAACCTGGCGCAGCTGGTTACCCGCGCTTATGTGGAAGGGTTTTATTACAAACCCCGGGTCGACCATGAACTGCTGCAGCAATATAGCGCAGGGCTGATCGCCATGTCCGCCTGCATAGGCGGTGAAATACCACAGTTGATTCTGGCGGGGCGTGAGCAGGATGCGCTGGAACTGGCTCGGCGATATGAATCCTGGTTTGGCCGGGGCAACTTCTATCTGGAATTGCAGAACCATGGCATACCCGAGGAAGCGGTGGCGAACCGGGGTCTGGCAAAGATCAGCACTCAGACTGGCATCCCTTTGGTGGCCACCAATGACCTGCATTATATTCATAAAAAGGACGCTCAGGTGCAGGATGTTTTGCTGTGCATTCAGACCGGGACGGTGGTCACTGACGACAACCGGATGAGGTTTTCCGGCAGCGAGTATTACCTGAAAACGGCTGAGGAAATGACTGAATTATTCCGGGAATATCCCGAGGCGGTGGCCAATACCGCGCTGATTGCCGAGCGTTGCAACTTCCATTTCGATTTTGGAACTTTTCATCTCCCCTATTATAATATTCCCGACGGCTCAAAACCGGAAGAGCACCTGGCGGCTTTGACCCGGGAGCGTTTCCGCCAGCGCTACCCTCACCCCACCCCGGAGGCGGCGGAACGATTGGAGTATGAGCTTAAGGTTATAAATGACATGGGCTTTGCCGCCTATTTTCTCATTGTCCAGGATTTAGTCAACTGGGCCCGCTCCAATCAGGTCCCGGTAGGCCCCGGCCGGGGTTCGGCAGCAGGAAGCCTGGTTTCATATGTATTGGGCATTACCGCCATCGATCCGCTTGCCTATGATCTGTTATTCGAGCGTTTTCTTAATCCGGAGCGGGTCAGCATGCCGGATATTGATATCGACTTCTGCTTTGAAAAAAGGGACCGGGTGATTGATTATATTGTTGAAAAATATGGGGTCGACAAGGTGGCGCAGATCATAACCTTCGGCACCATGGCCGCGCGCGCTGCCATCCGCGACGTGGGGCGTGCCTTAAACATACCTTATGCCGAGGTGGACAGGATCGCCAAAATGATTCCTGCTGAGCTGGGGATCACCATTGATCGGGCTATGCAAATATCCTCAGAACTAATTAAAGCCTACCAGAGTGATTACAACGCGCAGCGGATCATTGATACCGCCCGGGCTTTGGAAGGTATGCCCCGGCATGCTTCCATACACGCCGCCGGGGTGGTTATCGGCAAGGAAAGTCTCAGCACCTTGTTGCCCTTGCAAAAAACCCCAGAAGGCCACGTCGTAACCCAATATACCAAGGAGACGGTTGAGGATATCGGACTCCTGAAAATGGATATCCTGGGCCTGCGCACCCTGACGGTGATAGACCGGGCCGTGGAAATAATCAAACATACCCGGGGAATTAAACTGGATATAGACAGCCTGCCCCTGGATGATGGGGAAGTATATCAGCTATTATCAAGAGGGGACACTATCGGGGTGTTCCAGTTGGAGAGCGATGGCTTGAGACGCATACTCAAAGACCTGGCCCCCAGCCGCTTTCAGGATCTGATCGCGGTTATCGCCCTATACCGCCCCGGCCCTCTGGGCAGCGGCATGGTCGAGGATTTCATCAACTGCAAACACCTGCGCCAGGAAATACAATACCTCGATCCCCGCCTGGAGGACATCCTTAAAGAAACCTACGGAGTCATACTTTACCAGGAACAGGTGATGCGCATCGCCAGTGATTTGGCCAATTTCACCATGGGGGAAGCCGATGTTTTGCGCCGCGCCATGGGAAAGAAAAAGGCCAATGAGATTAAGGCGCAGCGGGAAAAGTTTGTCAGCGGGGCGGCGAGCAATCGAATTGAACCCGATGTGGCCCAGCACCTCTTCGACCTAATGGAAAGCTTTGCTGGCTACGGTTTTAACAAGAGCCATTCCGCAGCCTATGCCTTAATTTCCTTTCAAACCGCTTATCTTAAGGCCCATTATCCAATGGAATTCATGTGCGCATTTCTGACCAGCATTATCGACAGCCAGGATAAAGTGGCCTTTTACCTGCGTGAATGTCAGCGCATGGGCATTAAGATCCTGCCCCCGGATATAAACCAGAGTTATGAGAATTTCACTGTTACTTCCGGCGGCATCCGCTTCGGACTGGGGGCGATTAAGAACGTGGGCTTAAGCGCGGTGAGAAACGTGGTCCGGGTCCGCAAAGAGCAGCCCTTTGCATCGTTGTTAGACTTCTGCAAACGCGTCGATCTGACCCAGATTAATAAACGCATGATTGAAAACCTGATTGCCGCGGGGTGCTTTGACAGCGTTGGTATCAGCCGCAAGGGCGCCCTGTCGATTATGGATGAATGCATCGATATCGCCGCCCAGCTCAAACTGCAGGATGCCAGCCAGCAGCTCTCCCTGTTTGCGCCCAGCGAGATCATGGCGGAGGAACCGGTACCGGTGGCCCAAGGTGAACTGCTGCCGCAGGAACGCCTCAACCGGGAAAAGGAGGTCTTAGGCTTCTATGTTTCCGCCAATCCCCTGGATGAATACAAGAGCCTGTTGCCCCTTTTAATAAGCCATCAGATTGCTGATCTGCCAGGCTTAGACGATGATTCCTATATCCGCCTGGCCGGTATGGCTTTGAACATGACCCGCCGCACCAGCCGCAAAGGAGAACTGTATGCTCAGTTCTACCTGGAGGACTTGAGCGGACGCGTTGAAGTCCTGGTGTTTCCTTCAGCTTTAAAACAGCACCTGGAGATACTTCAGTCCGAAGCCCACCTAGTCATCGAGGGATTTTATGATAATCGCGATGATACCCCCAAATTGATATTGAGAAAAGCCTTTAAGCTGGCTGCCGAAATAAATGAAATGCGTATTGGCATAAAAGGCGAGCAAAATAATGGCACCAAAAAACAATTACTGGCCCGCCTTAAGAAAAATCCCGGCATAATTCCGGTAGTATTGGAAATGCCCGGAAAAAGAATTGCTCTGAACGATGAATTCCGGGTGGAAGCCAATCTGAGGTTTAAACAATCGCTGCTGGAGATTAGCGGCATCAGATATTCATGGTATGCTTAGCCCGCAGTCGCCGAGATGCTCAGGCCGGGTGCATGAATGAGTTCTGCATCGGAAAAGACTATATTATCGTTAATTTCCATCCGCATCTTGAGCAAGGGGGTCTCTTTTTGAAACGCGTGGCCGTATTAACCAGTGGTGGAGATGCCCCGGGTATGAATGCCGCCATCCGGGCTGTAGTTCGCTCGGCTATTTATGAGGGTATGGAAGTCTTCGGGGTATACCGGGGATTTGAAGGCCTGATTAGCGGCCAATATGAGAAACTATCGCCTGGCTCGGTAGCCGATATCATCCATCGGGGCGGTACCATCCTGCACACCTCCCGTTCCAAGGACTTTATGCAGACACAGGGGCGGGCTCGGGCCCGGGAGCATATGGCTCGTTTGGGGATCGACAGCCTGGTCATCATCGGGGGCAATGGCAGCATGCGTGGAGGGTATGAGCTTGTCAGCGAGAGTGACGGAGTGCAGGTGATAGGCATACCGGCCACCATCGATAATGACGTGGTCTACACCCGTTCCATAGGTTATGATACCGCGGTGAACACCGCTTTGAGCGCAATCAATAATATCCGCGACACCGCCACCAGCCATGGCCGGGTTTTCATCATCGAGGTTATGGGGAGAAGATGCGGTGAAATAGCGCTGGCCGCCGGCGTAGGCGGGGGCGCCGAATCTATACTTATCCCCGAAATTGAACCTGACATCGGACAGGTTATAAGTAAAATCAAAAGCGGAACCGAACGCGGCAAGCTGCATAGCATCATCATCGTAGCCGAAGGGGTGTACCCGGTTATGACGCTTAAGGATGAGATCATGGCCGCTACCGGACGTGATACCAGGGTCAGCATCCTGGGCCACGTGCAGCGGGGGGGGACCCCGACCGCAATTGACCGCATTTTGGCCTCATACATGGGCAAAGCTGCCATTGATGCTATACTGCGCGGCAAGTCAAATGTTATGGTTGCAGGTCAGGATGACCGCTTCTATACCATTCCCCTGGGAGAGGTTATAAACGGACATCGCACACCTGATTTGGGTATGTTCGAGATTGCCCGGATTTTATCCACATAGTTTCAGGATTACTTAAAGGGAGGCTGGTAAATGCGCAAGACTAAAATTATCTGCACCATCGGACCGTCCAGCGAAGTGGTAGAGGTGCTGCAAAAAATGATAAAAATGGGCATGAACGTGGCCCGGCTCAATTTCTCTCATGGCACTCATGCCGAACACAAGCAGCGGGTGGACCATATCCGCCAGGCGGCACGGGCTTCGCAGGCAACGGTTGCCATTATGTTAGATACCAAAGGGCCGGAGATCCGCACCGGCACATTACAGAAAGGCAAAATAAACCTCACCGCCGGGGATGAGTTCACCCTCACCACCAATTCGGTGTCAGGCGACGAGAAACAGGTCAACATTACCTATCCCCACCTGCCCGCTGAAATTAGACCGGGAGACTGCATACTGCTGGCCGACGGACTTATCAGCCTGCAGGTGGAAAGGACCACCGCTACAGATATTGTCTGCCGGGTTATGAACGGCGGCGAGCTAGGAGAGCGCAAGGGCATCAACGTGCCCGGGATAAGGGTAAACCTGCCCTTTTTAAGCGATAAAGACCGCCAGGACATCGGATTTGCCATTCAGTACCAATTGGATTTCATCGCCGCCTCTTTTGTGCGCTCGGCAGATGATATCCTGGAGATAAGGCGCATCTTGGAGGAGAACCATGCCGACATCGATATCATCGCCAAGATTGAAAGCCAGGAAGGGGTGGACAATCTGGAGGAGATCATCAAGGTGGCGGACGGCGTGATGGTGGCCCGAGGCGATTTGGGAGTTGAGATTCCCGCTGAAGAAGTCCCTCTGCTTCAAAAAAGGATTATCAAACAGTGCATCGCCGCAGGCAAGACGGTTATCATCGCTACGCAGATGCTGGAATCCATGATAAACAACCCCCGCCCAACCCGAGCCGAAGTTTCCGATGTGGCCAATGCCATCTTCGACGGAGCCGACGCCATTATGCTTTCCGGAGAAACCGCCGCCGGAAAATATCCGGTAGAGGTGGTCGAAACCATGGCCAGAGTCGCCCGCCGGGCCGAAGATGTTCTGCCTTATGAGGAATTCCTGCGCGAAAAGCGCTTTATAGGCACATCCACCGTGGCTGATGCTATCAGTTACGCTACCTGCACCACGGCTATGAATCTTGACGCATCGGCTATAGTGAGCGCCACCCACACCGGGCATACCGCCCGCCTAATCGCCAAATACCGGCCCCAGGCAACTGTCGTCGCCGCCACCCCCAAGCCGCGCATTTTACAGAAGCTTACTATGGTTTGGGGAGTAAACCCGGTGCTTATTGAAGGCAGTTCCAATACCGACGAGCTTTTCGAACAGTCGGTTCAGGCCGCCCTGCAATGCGGGCATATCAAACATGGCGACCTAGTGGTCTTAACTGCCGGGATTCCGGCCGGCACACCGGGAGGAACCAATCTGCTCAAGGTGTACGTGGTGGGAGATATTGTGGCCAGAGGGACCGGGATCGGGCATGAACCAGTTACCGGCAGGGCGGCGGTGATTCAAAGCGACAGCGACCTGCAGAGGCTTAAGGAGGGCGATATTGCCGTCCTGCCCAGCGCCAGCAGCAGCCTGGCGCCTTACCTGGATAAGATAAAGGCCATCATAACTGAAGCCGGAGGCCTGACCTCAGATGCTGCGATAATCGGACTTAACAACAATATACCGGTGATAGTGGGGGTTCAAGATGCTGTCCGCATTTTGGAGGATGGCATGCTGATTACCGTAGATACACCCAGAGGCGTGATTTATCGCGGCTTTGCCCGCGTTAAATAAACCATCTGCTCCTAATCGGACGACAACATTTCCGCTCTTTCGGACTTGTGAAAAAATTTTCATAAAGAAGGAATTTATAAAAGCCATGTAGAAGAAATGAATCACGCCAAAAATATATATATATTAGGAGGGAATTGGGAATGAAGATTATGGTATTGGGTGCTGGGACAATGGGCGCCGGTATTGTGCAGACCGCCGCTCAGGCAGGTCACACGGTAATAGTGCGCGACATCAAGCAGGAATTCGTAGACAAAGGTATAGCCGGCATTGACAAACTGTTGGGCAAAAACGTAGAAAAAGGCAAAATGAGCGCGGAAGACAAAGTTGCGGTTATGGGCAGAATCAGCGGAACCGTTGATATGGCCGCTGCTGCCGATTGTGATCTGGTAATTGAGGCCGCTTTGGAAGTTATGGACATCAAGAAGGCGATCTTCAAGGAACTGGATGAGATCTGCAAGCCTGAATGCATTCTGGCCACCAACACTTCCGCATTGAGCGTGACTGAAATCGCCGCTGCCACTGGAAGAGCTGACAAGGTTATCGGCATGCATTTCTTCAATCCGGTGCCGGCCATGAAATTGGTCGAGATAATCCGTGGCGCCAACACCAGCCAGGAAACCTATGAAACCATCAAAGACCTCTCCGTGCAAATGGGCAAAGCCCCGGTTGAAATCAATGAAGCCCCGGGCTTTGTTGTAAACCGCCTCTTGATCCCCATGCTGAACGAAGGTATGTATGCTCTGATGGAAGGCGTTGCCAATGCGGCTGATATCGACACCTCCATGAGGTTTGGCGCCGGACACCCCATGGGTCCTCTGGCCTTGGCCGACATGATCGGTCTGGACATCTGCCTGAAGATTATGGAAACCCTTTACAAAGAATTTGGCGATCCCAAATATCGCCCCTGCCCGCTGTTAGTCAAATATGTTCGCGCAGGCAAACTGGGCCGCAAGACCGGCGAAGGATTCTTCAAATACTAGAATTAGCAACTACTTAACGAAAACAATATTGGAGCCAGCCCAAAGGCTGGCTCCTTTTTGATGGCGCGGAATAAATTTGACTGTTTCCGACGTTGCGTGGGGCGACACGATAGAATTCCTTCTGGTGCGACCCTACAGTTCGCGTTATCAAGGGAGCTGCGCGGAGAGATTCTGCTGACATTCAGGGATTAAGACCACACCGCCGGTGCAGCAGTTTATAGAGATGCGAAAGGCACGGGATTATCCCCGTGCCTAAATCGTTACCTCCGGTGTTAATTAAGGCTGGCCTGGCGTGAACCTTGTTCTACTTTTACCAGTTTGGCTTCTTCAATTATGAAGTGCAGAGTTTTGGAATCCAACAGACCAGTGGCGTCAAGGCAGTGCTTTTCCTGAAAACCCTTGATAAAGGATGACAGTTGCTCATCACTGCTCATGCCCAGACTGTTCAGCATATTTATAATCTGCTCTTTTTCTGCCGCCGTTATCACCATAACATCAGCTCCTGAAGACGAACCCCGACTTATTCCAGCCGGTGCATCAGCCATGCTGGCGCGGGCGATTTTCTCATTTGCTTCCGGCGTTGGGGTCAGTTGCAAGGTCTGGGCTTTTTCCGCCTGCTCCATAATATAGGGGAAATTCGCGGCGACGCATAATGTGGAGCCAGTGACAATTGCCGCCACCAAAACCAGAGACAGAAATAAGCAATGCTCCAGTTTCACGCTTAGCCCTCCATGAATTATTCGCATTATTATTGTATAATAGTCCCAAATAATTTGCAATAACCAAACAATATAGTCCATAAGCCTAAACGGAATTAGCAGTTGGGGCTGCCCTGCTGAACTTGATCAGATGCAGCAGGGTTGTTAAGTATACCCAGTTTTTGTTTTAGGATTGCCACAATAAGGAGCGCGGTCGGCAGGATATATTCAAAGAGCAGGCCCATACTGGTAAAAGTGTTTTTAACGCTGCTGAACAGATCGGTGTTATTTGGATAAAATACATGGGAGAAGATCAACAGCATCATGGCCACTGGCAGGATTAAAGCCCGATGGTCTTTAAATCCGCATAGTTGGGACAAGCCGATGGTAATCGAAAATTGGCTCAGGGTTATTTTTCCCCAGAAAGTCATAATCCATATGGTCGCCAGAACAGCTTTAATTCCGGCGGATTCCAGATAATCGCTCAGGGAAAAAACCGAGAAATAAGCTCGTGCCGTAGTTTCAACCCCCATAATGGTGATACACAACACTATGGTCAAAGAAACAAAAATCGACAACAAAATAGTGGCAGCCAGTCCTCCCATAAACGCTTCGCGTTTACTGCGGATATATGGAAACAGAATCACCAGCCAGAATATTTCGCCCCAAAAAGCATGTGCCAATAGAGAACTTTTTAAGGTGTTTTTTATGCCTGCTTCGCCTATGGGCAACAACCCCGAGATTTTAACCATGGGCAAAGCCATAAACACCGCCAGAGCGAAAAATACCACCGTAATAAGCCACAGATACCAAAAGGAGCGGCTCATACTTTCAATTCCCGAAGCAATTGCATAGGTGGTCGCCAACATCAATAGCAAACCTGCTGCCAAACCCGGGGTATGACGAAAGATACCTACTCCATATAAGAAGGCCAATGTCTCCCGCACTGTGGTGGCGCCGAAATAAGTAAAAAACAAAACATAGCTTAATCCCAGCAGTTTGCCCAGCCATTTTCCCACTATGAGCGGCAGGTACTCGATAAACCCTTTATCGGGAAAAAGGCTGCCCAGCCAGCAGACCACCCCTATCACATAAATACTGGAAGGGAATACCAAGAGGGGCGCCATCCAGGCATCCTGCCTGGCTATACTGGCGGTGTTATAAGGTATAAACAAGACGGTGGTAGCCCCGATAAAGGTAACCATAATGGCTATGATAGAGTATCCGCCTATTTTCTTAGCGTTGTCATCGTTCATGGCGCTCTCCTCGGTGTGTGATCATTGAAACAATGCCTCGGCAAAACGGGTAACCGGAATGAATATTAATTCGGCCCCTTCTTTCAAAGTTGGAATTTGCCAGTCTTGCAGCAGAGCTAGAGCGTAAATGAGGGTCGCTGACCATAGCAAGACAACCGCTAACAGTTCACCCCAGCGTTTATTAAGGCTTAAATATACTGACTGTGCAATGAACATTACTATGATCAAGACCGTAACTACATAGTCCATGTATTCGTCTCCTCAGTAACTTTGTTCATTCTCAATCTGCGGCGGGCTGGAAGTCAGATTGGTATGACGTATGGTTGAATGGATCTCCAGCCTAACCTGCACACCGGGAAAAATATCGGACCAGTTGTCTTTTATCTGCTGCCATTCTTCCGGGTGGCTGCGGTGAACTGCTTCGCCAAAGCCAAATATATCCAGCTGGTATTGTTTTTGGGCCTTGTCCAGCGCAGATTGGATTTCGGCGGCAACCGCCTGACTTTGGGCCTCTTCCAGTTCTTTAAGGCTCTCGCTTTCGTCCAGGGGATAATAGGCGGTCATTTGCTCCACGGCGCTCGAAACCTTGATTTTGACTTCCATAACAAATTGGCCATTCTCTATGCGCGGCTCTAATTTGGATCGGGCTTCCAGTATTTCCACCGACATAGTCTTATCTTCCCTGCCGGGTATGGGAAACTTGATTTGCCCGTTCTTCACTTCTCCGCGCAGCCATAACAAGCCGCGGCTTTGCTGTTGATCCAGCCAGCCCGCCATTTTATCCTTGCGGAAAACTGCGGTGCCGGTAACTGCCATCAACTTGGGTTGTTCAGGGACCATGCCGTTATTGATGCCATGGCCATTCTCTGCCGGAAGAGCATGATTGGGAGCAACTTCCACGCAGGCGGTGAAAGGATGACTGCTGGGGCTTTGCATAATCCTGTTGAACTCTCCCAAACGCAGCGGCGCATAGGAGGATACCAGAGCGTGTTGCTTTAATAAATCCGCCAGAAGATATGTAGGTACGGGATTAATCCGTCCCCCGATGTCCATCAGTTCCGCCACATCGTCTTGAGTTATTACAACCCAGGTATTGGGACGGATCTGGGGATCACGCAGAAAGTAATCGATCAGCTCAGCCATGCCTCTGCTTTGGGCAAAGTTTTCCGATACCAGCAGGATTTCGGTTTGGGCGAAAAAACGTCGTACTGTGGTTTGCAGGGACAGTTGTTTCATCGCATCGAATAGGTTATCCGCATCGATAGCCACATTGCGATAGGCCTTCTCAAACTCCAGGCCGCGTCCGCTGCTGCCTTTGCTCAGAACGGCGGTATTGACAAATTGAAAGACAGTCCGCATCCGCCCATCCTCAGTCAGATCAACCGCTATTCCGGAGATAATGCCCAGTTCCTCTACCTCGCGGCTGTCCCAGCACCCCGTTAGCAATTCGGCCAATACGATAAGCATTAACAGCAGGGGCAGCAACCTGGATTTCATTAGCGTTTCCTCCCTTGGGGGTGGCCGCTTTGAGCAGGTCCGGGCTTCATATCCGCGGCTTGGCGATGTGGATTGGTTTTTGCATATTCGGCGGGGCGTTGCTTCATTTGCCACCACGGCGCGCGAACCAGTATATCCTTCAAATCCCGGCTATATAACGGCGCCAGGGGGGAGAGATAAGGAGTGCCGAAAGAACGCAAATTCGTAGCGTGAATCGTCAGCATAATCATACCTATCATGATTCCGAAAAGACCAAAGGTTCCAGCCAAGAGCATCAACGGGAATCTCAACAGGCGGATGGTTAGCCCCATATTATAGGTTGGTATGGTAAAGGAGGCAATGCCGGTAGCAGCCACCACAATCACCATCAACGGGGAAACAATCCCGGCCGTCACCGCAGACTGTCCGATGACCAGGGCGCCGGCGATGCTGACTGCCTGGCCTATGGCCCTGGGCAGACGCACCCCGGCCTCACGCAAGATTTCAAATACAAACTCCATCAACAGGGCTTCAAATAAGGTGGAAAAAGGCAAACCCTGACGGTAGGAGGCGATGCTGACCAGCAGCCGGGACGGTATCATTTCCTGATGGAAGGTGGTTGTGGCAATATACAAAGATGGTAAAAATAGCGATATAGAGAAAGATATCCACCTCACCCAGCGCAGCGCGGTGGTCAGCGCATAACGCTCATAGTAATCTTCGGGTGTATTAATGAATGAAGCTAGCTGAGCAGGCATAATCAGGGCAAAGGGGCTTCCATCTACCAGGATAGCCACCTGCCCTTCCAAGATACATCCCGCCACCCGGTCCGGCCGCTCGGTATGCAGCATTTGCGGAAACGGAGAAAAGGGATTGTCTTCTATAAACTCTTCCAGATAACCGCTGTCCAGAATGCTGTCAACATCTATGCGTTGCAGGCGTTGATTAACTTCGGCGACCAGTTGGGGAGATACAATGCCATTAATATAAATCAGAACGACCTGGGTTGCCGTTGCGCGACCGATCACCCGGCTTTCAAACCTTAGATTAGGATCTTTCACTCGCCTGCGCAGCAAGGTGATATTAGTCTGCAGAGTTTCAGTAAATCCCTCCCGGGGGCCTCTGACCAGGACCTCGGAAGGAGGCTCAATTATAGG
>DHGD01000147.1:61325-91603 GCA_002402575.1 Syntrophomonas sp. UBA4807 | reverse complement strand
ATTATATGCAGGTCTCAATTTTATGTCAACCGAAGTCCCCGAAATATGCCTTCCTCTATTTTCCTGCGAGCATAGAAAGGCTATTGCCTAACCGGCGCAAGGTTTCTTCCCGCCCCCACAAGGCAATCAGGCTGGGCAGATCGGGTCCATGCACCTGGCCGCTTAAGGCGCAACGCAAGGGCATGAACACATCCTTGGGTTTTAGCTGATTCTGCTTGGTTATAGTTTTTATTTGCTGTTTTATCATGTCAGGCCGCAAATCCGCTGGCAAGGAATCCATGAAACACTGTAAAACCATGCCGCTATTCTCCCCCTGCAAGATTTCCAGGGCTTCTGATGAGTAATTAACCGGCTCGAATACCACTGCGGCTTCTTTAACGATGTCTTGTAAACAGACTAGATGATCTTTGAAAGTGTTCACCAGCAGCAGAAACTGTTCCGGGCTGAAGCCTTCGATTTGTGCCCGATAGGCTGATTGCTGCAGGTAGGGCCTGACCCGGTGCGCCAGATCCTCAATATCCAGCTTGCGTATATACTGGCCATTCATCCAATTGAGCTTCTCCAGGTCGAAAACCGCCGGGCTCTTGGCCACTCTGTCCAGGGTAAAGGCAGAAATGATCTCTTCGCGGTCCAAAATCTGCTCCTCCCCTTCCGGAGACCAGCCCAGAAGGCTGAGGAAATTGATTAATGCTTCGGGCAGATAACCCATCTCCCGATACTGCATCACCGAGGTGGCTCCGTGGCGTTTGCTCATCTTCTGGCGGTCGCTGCCCAATATCAACGAAATATGAGCGAATTCCGGCCGTTTGAAATGCAAGGCTTCATAGATCATGAGCTGCCGAGGGGTGTTGGAGAGATGTTCTTCGGCGCGTATCACATGGGTCACTCCCATGAGCACATCATCCACTACCACCGCAAAATTATAGGTGGGCATTCCATCGGACTTGACGATGATGAAATCCCCCATCGCGTCGCTCTCGAAACTTACCCGGCCTCTGACCAGATCATCAACTACATATATCTGCCGGGGAGGCACTCGGAAACGCACCACCGGTTTGACGCCCTGGGCTTGATATTGGGCCCGTTCCTCATCGCTGAGGTGGCGGCAGCGCCCCAAATAACGAGGTGTCTCGCCTTGGGCCATAAGGTCCTGCCGCTCAGCTTCCAGAGTAGCTTCGCTGCAGTAGCAATAATAGGCATCTCCCTGCTCCAGGAGTTGTCGGGCATAGCGGTCATAAATCGGCAGGCGTTCAGTCTGCCGGTAAGGTCCGTTGTTTCCCTGGCTGGCCACCCCTTCATCCCATTCCAGGCCCAACCAGCGCAGCGAAGTGATTATCTCCTCCTCGTATTCGGGCCGCGAACGTTCCAGATCGGTGTCCTCGATGCGCAGCAGGAATTCTCCGCCATAATGCCGGGCATACAGATAGTTGAACAGCGCTGAACGTGCTCCCCCGATATGCAACGGTCCCGTAGGGCTAGGCGCGAAGCGCACTTTGATCTGATTCAAAATTCTCCCTCCTAAAGCGGTATAATTTTTATATGCCTAATAGGCCCCCCAGTCCATCAAAACCGGAGCGTATTTTATGCAGCCACTCCTGCACCCAATTCCACAGCGACCTGCCTGCACCCCTGACTTCAGATACATCCCGGTGCAGATTCTGAAGCTGCTCGGACAACTGATTGATGTTCAGGTCAAGGCTTTGCACCTTGAGCATCAATTGCACTAACAGGTCCACATCCTGTTCGGATAGTTCTATACTAAGGTCGGCGCCGGCTTTTATGATTACCCGGCGTATCTCCTCTGGGTCGGTTATCTTCTTGCCCACCACTTCGCGCTTGACCTCAAAAATCAAGGTCTCAGCGTTGCCTTTACCGACTTTCTCCCCCAGTTCCGCAATGCGGGCCACCTCTTCATGGGCAGTCTCTTTGGCCTTTTCCTGCAGGGGCTCGCCTTGGGCTTCTTCAAATGCCTTCAGCATCCCCGTCAAGGCCGCGGTGCCCGAAACCTTTACAGGAGACGCGGCGATCACCCGGGCATCTTCGATACCGGCCGTGGCCAGGGCATTGGCATACATGAAAGGCGTTATAGCATCGATATTCTTGGTCTTGACTTCGATACCCTGCCCTATCGCCAATAGTTCACAATAGGCGCTGGAAATGGCTTTGCTGCCAATCAAACTATTATCCACCACTCCGACCAGATAGCGGCGTTCCTCTTCATTGCTGACGCTGATAATGCGGGCCGGCCTGCTGCCCTGCCATTCCTTAAAATAATTTTCCATTTGCTTACGCTGAGCAGGGTCCAGGTCCTGGCCCAGGCTGATCACAACCCTGGGATCAGCGCTGGTCTTGACTACCGGTCGCTCACTGAGCCTATCCATTGATACTACACTACAAAACAATAACAGCGATAGCAATATCGCCGTTTTCCCTTTATGCATATGATCCCCCCTGGTTTTTTCATATCTTGCCACGAAAGAGGGGGAAATATTATAGCTCGCTCAGCAATGCCACCGCTTGTGCCGATATGCCCAGTTCCTGACCTTCAAAACCCAGCTTTTCGGTAGTAGTGGCCTTTACGTTGACCTGTCGGATATGTATGCCCAGACAGGTGGCGATATTGGCTGTCATTGCGGCAATATGACCTGCTAGGCGGGGCTGTTGGGCTACCACGGTGGCATCGATGTTAATGATGCGGTATCCCGCTCCAGCCACCTTTTGGCCTACCTGAGACAACAGCAAGGTACTCTTGATGTCTTTGTAGGTTACATCGTCAGGAGGAAAGTGACGTCCGATATCACCCAGAGCAGCAGCACCCAACAGCGCATCGCAGATGGCATGCAAGAGCACGTCCGCATCTGAATGGCCTAATAACCCGGTGTGGTGGGGGATATTAACCCCGCCCAGAATAAGTTGGCGGCCTTCCACCAGGCGGTGGACGTCATAGCCGGTGCCGATGCGCATGTTTTCCTCCCCCAACAGAAATTCACCGCTCCATTCGCAACAGAGCTTCGGCTATCAGCAGGTCCTCTGTAGTAGTCATTTTTATGTTGTTTACTT
Source organism: Syntrophomonas sp. UBA4807 (assembly GCA_002402575.1). Classification (GTDB taxonomy): domain Bacteria; phylum Bacillota; class Syntrophomonadia; order Syntrophomonadales; family Syntrophomonadaceae; genus DTU019. The sequence continues at coordinate 88,543 of DHGD01000147.1, read as the reverse complement.
CCCCTGGCACCACCTTGACCCGTCCGATGTATACTTCGAAAAGACTGGCGTCGTCGGTTCCCAGAAGATCGTCCTGGTAAGCACAATCATAAGCCTTTAATAATTCCTGATACTGAAAAACCTGTGGGGTCTGAATCATGGCCACTACCGAACGGTCCATGGTATGGCCGACAAATCCGTCCCTATCCACCATCTTCAGGGTATCCCGGGCGATTACACCGGGAATGGCAGCGCCCCACTCCTGGGCGGCGTCCAGCAGACGATCAATCAAATTCCGGCTCAGAAGCGGCCGGGCTCCGTCATGAACCGCAACAAAATCAGTATCCCTGCCCAGCCTCTTCAGGCCTGCCCAGACCGAATCCTGCCTCTCGGCGCCGCCTGCTATAACCGCAGACACCTTCTCATAACCGTATTTCTCAATGACCTCGCGCTGACAGTAACCTACCTCATCAGGATGGGCCACGACCACAATCTCATCGACACCGGGATGAGCCTCAAATACATCCAGGGAATAGGCCAATACCGGCCTTCCTAAAAGCGGCCGGTATTGCTTGTTGATCTCCCCGCCCATCCTGCGTCCTACTCCTGCTGCCGCTATAACAACCCGCAGGTTGTTACCCATAAAAATTCACCTCTCGCACTGTTTGAACCTGATTGTCCATATAATGAGTCTGGTGCTGGTGTTCGTCCCTACTCTTGCGGGTGAAAATCATGCGCCCGGCTGCGGTCTGGAACACACTGGTGACTACCACGTCGAGGTCGCGTCCGATGTCGTTCTGGGCGTCTTCCACCACTATCATGGTGCCGTCCTCCAGGTATCCCACCCCCTGGCCAGACTCCTTGCCTTCTTTGATTATACTGATATGCATGTTTTCACCGGGATAGACAATCATCTTGACCGCATTGGCCAGTTCATTGATGTTTAAGACCTTGATGCCCTGTAATTCCGAAACCTTGTTGAGATTAAAATCATTGGTAACGATACTGGCATTAAGGCGCTTGCACAGCTTTACTAGTTTAGCGTCAACATCTCGTTCCTCGGAAATGTCTGCTTCAATTATATCAATTTTTATCTGGGAATGTTTTTGCATTTTTGACAATAACTCCAGTCCCCGCCTCCCTTTGTTGCGGCGCAGATTATCCGACGAGTCGGCAATATGCTGCAGTTCTTCGATTACAAAGGTGGGAACCACCAGTCTGCCATCTAGAAAATTGCTCTGACAGACATCGTAAATGCGCCCGTCGATTATGGCGCTGGTATCCAGTACTTTGGTTTCACATGACTCTGTCCGGGACAGAGGCGCGGGCAGACCTCTTCCCAGCAAGAGGCTGAGCAACTCGCTAGCCCGGCTGGCGCCGATTTTTACCCCCAGGAGACTGCATCCCAGGAAAACAGCCAGTATAAGATAATTGCCCCAGCCTCTCAGCATGGATAGTGGATAAGTGCTCACCGCCCCAACCATGATGCCCAGCATAAGACCTGCTATTCCGCCGACGAGGATATCTATTGAGGTCGTTTCCAACATTTCATTGAGCCTTCTGATCCTGGTGCGAATATAACCTGCCAGTACATTTAACACCAGGTATGAGACCAATACCGCACCTGCCACCACGAATGCTGTCTGTAAGGCAGAACCCCGGTTCCACAGCCCCGTCAGTTGCGCTATCGTTATGACTGCCAAAATGGCGGCGCCCAGGGTGGTTGTGGAAACTCTTGGACTCTTATACATATTCTTCACCTCCATGTTCTTATTCTGACTTGGGGGGAGGTGATTTATACTGCAGCTAGAAAATTCTTCTAATTTTATTTCAAGCCCGGCAGGCTTTGATTTGGCCGCATTGACATACATTTTGGAGTCAGTCTATAATTAAACAAATCACAAACAGAAGGGGGCAAGTCTCATTGTGAAAGACTTGATTTGTGATGAATTCCAGAATGTTGTGGGGGATTTGTTAATCAGGCACCGCAGCATATGCGATATCCTCTCCAAACTGTCCGAGTCATCATGCCGGGTTAACCGGGCTCTCATCAAATCAGTTACTGATTGTGGATGCGTTTCTATCGAGGCCAGCAAATTAAAGGTGCCGGACGGCATCAAATCCTTCGAGGATTTGAAAGGATACCTTGACAACCACCTGCGCGGCGAACTGTGTGCCAACTGTGAAGATGTTATTACCGCTGAACTGGGCAAACTCTTTTTCTACTCCGCCGCTCTATGCAACACCCTCAACCTCAATATGTATGATGTTTTCCTCAAAGAATACAAAAAGGCCAGCACACTGGGGGTCTTTAACATGACCTGATGCCGGCTCCGTGAGCTATGTAATTCTGCCGCCCAAAAGGGCGGCTTTTTTATACCATGTATTCCATTAACAACTGTTCCTGCATACGCTTTAAACCGTTTTTTATGTATTTTGCCCGCACCTCACCGATGCCCTCCACATCATCCAGTTCAGCTATGGTAGCTCGCAGTATATTGGATAAAAGCCCGAAACGCTCGACCAGGTTGGCGATGATTGAGACGGGGATGCGCGGCAGGCGTTGCAGCATTCGATAGCCGCGCGGGGCCACCTGCTGTTCAAGATGGCTGCTGGCGCTTCCCAATCCCAGAGCGCGGGCTATGAATAAGGTATCAGAAAGGTCTTCTTCAAAAGCGCGGCGCAATTCTGCCACAATATCCCGCGGTGATTTGCCCTGATGATGGTAGTAATCCTGCACGATGTAGACTGCTTCTTCAGCCACATTGGCCACCATCTCATCCAGTTGCATTTTCACCAGGCGTCCCTCCACACCCAATTCCACGATATAACATTCGATTTCCCGAGCGATGCGCAGCACCTTTACGGCTCGTTTCAGGACTTCGCATACTTCAGACACGGTTACCATATCTTCGAATTCCAGGCCACTGAGACGATGCAGTTCCCGCCCCAGAACGTTGCGGTGCTTCTCCAGGGTCTGCAGAGCCTGGTTGGCCTTGACCAGAATGGAGTTCAGGTCGCGCAGGCGGAAGGTTATGTTGCCCTGATAGAGCGTCACCTGCTTGCGCCGCTGGGAGATGGCCACTACCAATTCGCCGGTCTGCCGGGCTACTCTTTGCGCGGTGCGGTGGCGGATACCGGTCTCATTGGAGGGCAAAGCGGAATCAGGAGACAACTGCACATTGGCCTTGAGTATTCGGGAAGCATCGTGATTGGTAATAATGGCGCCATCCATTTTAGCCAACTCGTAAATCCGGGCCGGGCTGAACTCGCAGTCAATATGGAATCCGCCGTTGACGATTCCCATCAGTTCGGGAGAGTCTCCCACTACGATCAGTCCTCCGGTGTTAGCCTGAAGGATGTTCTCCACCCCGATACGGAACACCGTTCCCGGCGCCAGCATCTCCAGGTACTTTTTGAATGCTCCTTGATAAATATCTTCCAACCCCATCATCCTTCCCTTATCAACTCCAGAATCTCATCTATGGTCTGCACTTCAATGCAGTTCAGGTCAGCCATAGCGGGGAGGCGCCCCTGTTTCGGAACCACCACCCGTGAATAGCCCATTTTGGCAATTTCTTTCAAGCGCAGTTCCAGACAAGTCACCGGTCGAATCTGTCCGGACAGTCCCAGTTCGCCAATAAATACGGTGCCAGCCGGTATAACCTCGTCCAGGTGGCTTGATATTATTGCTGCGGCAATGCCAAAATCCACCGAAGGATCCCGCAAAAACACCCCCCCGGCAATCTTGAGAAACACGTCACAAGCGGACAGATGAAACCCGAGCCGTTTCTCCAGAACTGCCGCAATCAGGGCCAGCCGATTCTGATCGATGCCGGCGGCCATGCGTTTGGGATAATTCGGTCCAGAGGCACTGACCAAAGCCTGCACCTCAATCAACAGAGGCCGGCTGCCCTCAACACTGGTGGTAATAGCCGTTCCCGAGGTCAAGGCTGTCTCCGCACTGAGAAATATGCTGGCCGGATCCAAGACCTCGCTCAAACCGACAGGTCCCATTTCCAGAAGTCCCACTTCATCGGTGGAGCCGAAGCGATTTTTCGCCCCCCGCAACATCCTGAAGGAAAAGCTTTTCTCCCCTTCGAAGGACAAGACCACATCAACCATATGTTCTAACACCTTGGGTCCGGCGATTACCCCTTCTTTGGTTACATGACCGATTAGGAAAAAGGTTATCCCGCTGCTCTTGGCGATTTCGGTGATGCGGGCAGTGCATTCACGCAGTTGCGCCACACTGCCGGGTATGGACGATACCTCGCTGCAATAGACTGCCTGTATTGAATCGATAATCACATTAGTGGGTTTTATCTTTTCTATGTATTCTGCCAGGAATTCCAGGTTCTGTTCTGCGGCCAGGAATATGCCGGGGCTGTCCACTCCCAGGCGTATGGCCCGCAATCTTATCTGCTGCAGTGATTCTTCCCCGCACAGATAGAGCACCGGTTCTCCTTGTCGGGCAATTGACTGGGCCACTTGCAGTAACAGGGTGGATTTGCCGATGCCGGGGTTGCCGCCCAGCAATATCACTGAACCTGGCACCGTGCCTCCTCCCAAGACCCGGTCCAGTTCACCGATCCCGCTCCCGGTCCTCCTGACCTCGTTCAGGGGAATATCCTGTAGAGAAACTGCTTCAACACGCCTTCGGGCCGTCTGAGTCGGTTGGGCGGCGCGGATCTCTTCCTGCATGGTGTTCCACATCCCGCAGGAAGGGCATTTACCCAGCCATTTGCTGTTTTCATAGGCACAATTGCTACATATGTAAAGGTTTGATACTTTCAAGGTGCGAGCGCTCCTTACAGAATTATTATATACCAATTCGTACCAGTATATAGGGAATCCAGGCAGCAGCTGCTAATTTAAAGTAAATTAACCGGGAAGCTTATGCTTCCCGGTTTTACGCATTATAATTTTTTAACCACTATATGGCCGTCCTCGGCATCGATAACAATGGTGTCACCAGGCTCAACCGTCTTCTTGAGGATTTCCTCAGACACGTTATCTTCAATAAGCTGCTGCAAAGCCCGCTTCAAGGGTCGGGCCCCGTAGGCGGGTTCAAATCCTTCCTTCATTATGACCTTTTTGGCCTCATCGCTGATTTGCATTTTATAGCCGTTCTCCTCCACCCGCTTGAAGAAGTCCTTTAGGAGCAGTTCCACGATTTGCCGCAGCTCGTCCTCAGAGAGGCTCTGGAACACGATCAGTTCGTCAACCCGGTTTATGAACTCAGGCCGGAAAGTGTATTTAAGCTGCTCCATGATATTGTCCTTCATCCGGTTGTAGTTCTCAGCTTCGTCAATGGCGGTGCTAAATCCCACCTTGTTGCCGCTCTTGAGCATCTGCGCCCCCACATTGGAGGTCATGATTAGAATGGTATTGCGGAAGTCCACGGTTCGGCCCTGCCCATCGGTGAGACGACCGTCTTCCAGTACCTGCAGGAGGATATTGAAAACGTCTGGATGGGCTTTTTCAATTTCGTCCAGAAGGATGACCGAATACGGCTTACGGCGCACTTTTTCGGTGAGTTGTCCGCCTTCATCGTAGCCCACATAGCCGGGCGGTGATCCTATCATCCTGGAGACCGCGTGTTTCTCCATGTACTCCGACATATCCAGCCGGATTACAGCCTCTTCGGTGCCAAACATAGCCTCTGCCAGAGCCCGGACCAATTCCGTCTTGCCCACTCCGGTCGGTCCCAGGAAGACAAACGAACCGGTGGGTCGCTTGGGATTCTTCAATCCCGCCCGAGAACGCCTTACTGCCCGGGAAACGGCCTTTACTGCTTCCTCCTGGCCAATTACCCGCTGATGCAGAACTTCCTCCAGGTGCACCAGCCGCTCACTCTCCTCGGCAGCCAGTTTGCTAACCGGGACCCCGGTCCAGTTGGAAACAATGCTGGCGATTTCTTCTTCGCCCACCGAGCCAACCGTCAGGTTGCGCTGGTTGACCCATTCCTTGCGGTCGTTTTCGATTTCCGCTTTGAGGCGCTGCTCTTCATCCCGCATAAAAGCGGCTTTCTCATATTCCTGCGCGTTAATGGCTTCTTCCTTATCTTTGATCAATTCCTTCAGCTTGGCTTCCTTGTCCTTCAATTCCGGCGGTACGATATAATTTATCAGCCTTACCTTAGAAGAGGCTTCATCTATTAAGTCTATCGCTTTGTCAGGCAAGAAGCGGTCGCTGATATATCGGGCAGACAGGCGAACCGCAGCCTCAATGGCCTCGTCGTTGATTTTCACCCCATGATGGGCTTCATAGCGGTCGCGCAACCCTTTTAATATTTCAATGCTTTCTTCCTGGCTGGGCTCATCCACCAGGATGGGCTGGAAACGCCGCTCCAGGGCAGCATCCTTCTCAATGTGTTTGCGGTATTCGTCCAAGGTGGTAGCCCCTACGCACTGGAATTCCCCCCGGGCCAGAGAAGGTTTCAATATATTGGCGGCGTCGATGGCGCCTTCCGCAGCCCCGGCTCCCACGATAGTGTGCAGCTCATCGATGAAAATAATGATGTCCCCGGCACTTTTGATCTCCGCGATGATCTTAGTGAGACGGTCCTCAAATTCGCCGCGATACTTGGTCCCGGCAATCATTGAGGAAAGATCCAGGGTCACCACCCTCTTGTTGCCAAGGATCTCAGGCACCCGATTCTCAATGATTCGCTGCGCCAGTCCTTCCACTATGGCGGTCTTGCCCACCCCGGGATCACCGATTAAAACCGGATTGTTTTTAGTGCGGCGGGATAAGACTTGTATAACCCTTTCAATTTCTCTATTGCGGCCAATCACCGGATCCAAACGGCCTTCACCGGCATCCTGGGTGAGATCCCGGCTGAACTGGTCCAGGGTCGGGGTCTTGCTCTTACCTTTCCTCTTGGCCTGCGGCGGCACCTGGTTAGGCGGTTGTTCATTGTAGGAAGACCCGCCCTGGTTGGAGGGAGGATCGCCACCCAGCAGGATAATGACCTGTTCCCGGACCTCATCCAGTTTTAAAGACATGGACATCAGAACCTGTCCGGCAACTCCTTCCTCTTCCCGCAGCAGCGCCAGCAAGAGGTGTTCGGTGCCGACGTAATTGACACCCTGCAGACGTGCTTCGTCAAAAGCCAGATTGAATACCTTTTTGGCCCGCGGTGTAATAGGCAGATCACCGGCCTGCTGCTCACGCGCGGCGCTGCTCTCGCCTATTACTTTGGTGACTTCCTCCCGTAGTTTCTTCAAATCCATACCCAGGCTGAGCAAAGCCTTAGCGCCCACCCCTTCTCCTTCGCGCAACAAGCCTAACAATATGTGTTCGGTGCCGATAGCAGGGTGGTTCATCTGCTTGGCTTCTTCCTGAGCATGCAGAACCGCGTTGCGGGCACGTTGGGTAAATTTTCTGAACATCACTGATCCTCCTTTATGCAATTATTTAGCTGTCATTTATTTGCGGAACAATATTTCCCTGATAACTTCAGCCCTCCTGATATCACGCTGAAAGGCGTCCATATCCTGTCCGGCCCTCTTCTGCAGGTGAGCCGGTCGAATAGCCACGATCAATTCGTTGATAGCGGTAGGCTGAATGTGGGTGATCAGTCCCAGGTCAACACCTAAGCGCAGGTCCGATAACAATGTCAGGGCCTCATTGGAGCTTATGATGCCGACATGGCTTAAAATCCCGTAAGCACGGCCAATTTTATCGCGCAGCTGGTAGGCCATGCCCGTCTTAAGGCTTTCTCTCACCATGCGCTCCTGCTCTATGATCTGCCTGGCTACAAGCGAAAGGTTATGGCAAATCTCCTCCTCACTGAGCCCCAGGGTCACCTGGTTGGAGAGCTGGTACAAATTTCCCAGAATTTCGGTACCTTCGCCGTAAAGCCCCCTTACCGTCATGCCCAGCTGACCGATGTTGTGGAAGATACGGTTGATCTGCGCCGTCATGGCCATTCCTGGTAAATGCAACATAACCGAAGCCCTCATCCCGGTCCCTACATTGGTGGGACAGGCGGTGAGGTAACCGCGCTGACTGTCGAAAGCCCAAGTAAGGTGTTTTTCCAACGCATCGTCCATAAGCTGCACCTGGCGGTTGCATTCGTCCAGGGCAAAGCCGGGGAACAGGCCTTGAATGCGCAGGTGATCCTCTTCATTGATCATTATTGACCGAGTCCCGTCGGAATCAACCATCAAACCGCGGTAATCGCTGCTAAAATGAGCATGCTGCGGGCTGATGAGATGCTTTTCCATCAATATCAGCCGGTCCAGCTCAGAAAGCTGATCAAAGGTTACTGCCTGCAGCGCCTGCAGAGGCTCATAGCCACTTTCTGCACAAGCTTTCCTGACCATCGCGACAACTTCCTTCCCGCTCTGTTCATCGAGCAGATGAGGAAAAGGGACCGGATCTATATTCCTGGCCAGCCTGACCCGGCTACTTATGACCACGTCAGTGTCAGTTCCGGCCTTGCTGTCCATCCAGCCTACATGGGTACTATACAATAAGTGATCAATTCCCATCTGGATATCACCTCTAATCCAGCTTTTTTTCTAGGTCTATGATCATGTCTCTGATTTCAGCGGCCTTTTCATAGTCCTCATTTACGATGGAGGCTTGCAGTTGTTCCTTCAAATCTTCTAGTTGCCGCTTGACGCGAGTCTTTTCTCCGCTGCGCAACGGTATTTTACCTGTGTGCTGGCTGTTGCCGTGTATCCTTTTCAAGGATGATTCCAGCTCCTCGGAAAAGGCCTGATAACAAACTGGACAGCCCAATTTGCCTGTGTTGCGTATGTCCAAAAAGTTGACCCCGCAATTTTTACAGACAGGTGGCGCAACCGAATTGGCGAAGCCCTGTACCGTCTGGGGGCCGCCCAGGAATCCGCCCAAGAGGTTAGGCAGGTTAAACTGATTGGGGTCAAACATCAGCGCTCCTTTTTTGGCGGCACAGGAGGCGCACAGATGCATCTCACTCTTGTTGCCGTTATACATCTCAGTTAAATGAACCGTAGCCGGGTTCTGTTTACATTCGTCACAATTCATAATCAAATCCCCCTATTCGCTCTGCAAGCGGTTATATCGGACTATGGCTTTGATCATACTGGTCAGCACCAGCTGCTGCTGCTCCTCATCCATGTCTTCAAACAGGGCCGGCAACAAGTACTTGATAAAACGGGCTTCTGATTCTTGCATATGCCGATCTTCCAGCATATGGGCGATCATTTCCTGCAAATCCTCATGCAAGTGGCTGCAGTCCCGCGCTTTGGTACTGACATGAGTGATACGCACAAAACCCTTGCCTCCCCGTCTGCTCTCGGTGATATAGCCATCTTTGCCGTTAAAGCGAGTGGACAATACATAAGTCACCTGAGAGGGCACACAGGAAAAGGTTTCGGCCAGTTCAGCCCTCTGAATCTCTATCTGCTGCGCGTCACTGCGGTTGATCAACACTTTGAGATACTGTTCAATACGGTCGCTGATGCTTCTTCTCAATACCCTTCGCTCCTTTGACCATTATTGACCTTTATTATAATTTTATAATAGCACACCATAATCCAAAAGCAAATCATAACGTCTCAAAAAAAGTTTACCAGCGGTTTAGGTCTATTGTTGCCTTTTAGGCAGCTTTATAGCATACCTGATCAAGCCTGCGGTACTCGGCGACACAGCCCTCGCCCCGGGCATGGCCATGAGGAACAAGCGCGCACGCGGAGGTCCGTGTCTCAGTCCCGGGTTTTGTGCTGGGACTACTAGAATATTATTTAATGATTCATTGTATGGGGTAAAAATACTGTATGGCATGGGTAACTCGCGGAAGAGAACTAAGCAGGGTTATTCTTCCCAGTAGACCTGGATACGGTCACCGGCTCTGATAGGCGTGGTAAAACCAGCTTCATCGCCATTGACTTTCAAAACCAGCCTGGCCTTAAGATTGGGCTTCAAATCGTAAACTTGGAATATATCGCTAAGGATAGCATTACTGCCGCTGTGGTCCAGAGTTATGATGCAGCCCTCAGCCAGTTCATGAGTTAATGGCGCCGGTTTGCCATCCACAAATACGCCTGCGCACTGGGCCTTAATGACCACTGTTTGGTCATTGACATAGACTGTCATATTGAAAACGTCAGCATCTTGCAGAGCGTCCCGCAAGGTGGGTTGAGTCGGCAGCAGGGTATAGGCAACCTCCGCCCCCCAGGGCACCTCTTCATCCGGTTGGGCCGGCCGGCCATCAATCTCAGCCTTGACCGGCAGCCAGCGCAGTTGACGGGGTTCATCGTCGATTACAAAATGAAAAGTGCGGGGCTGCAGTTGAAGTTCGGCAATACCATATTCCTGCAGAATATGGCTCAGAGAGTTCGCCTGCTGATAATCGACTCTGGCCCGGTCCGGTATCTCCATGTCCGGGTGGGCCTCCTGGCCATTGACCCTTAAATAAGGCCTGATCCTCAGTGGGCGACCGTTGACTATCACCTGGCCAACTTCCAGGTCGAACAGATCCCGTACCGAAACCCGGGCATCAACACCGTTGCAGCCGGGGATGAATTCAATCTCATCTCCATTCTGCAGAGGGGTGTCCAGGGAGGCCGGTTGGCCATTGACCTTAACCAGTGGCGCGGTCCCTACTGTACCCGGGAATGACTTGACTCGGCCGTTGATGGTCAATGTCTTGCCCAGCCCGGGCCGGCCGTAGATGCTGGCCAGCGATGTTCCCGAGCTCAACAAGGCGTTGCCTACATTTAATTCTCCCACATTCCATAACATCAGATGGGCTTTGTTTAAAGTGACACTTATAAAAGGCAGCGGGGGATTAAGGAAGGAATGATAGGCGATGCCCAGAGGAGTCACCATCTGCGGCCCCTGCAGTTCCGGTTGCTGGCAGCGTATGGCCTCAAAACCATCGGCGGTTCGTATTCCCACCCGGTTAAGGGGCAATTCGAGGTGCTCGGCCAGAGCTGGGATGAGGCCGGGGGTAAGGCTGCCCCCGCCAATGCACACGACCGCATCGGGGGCTTTTTTATTGAGGTTTAGAATATGGCCCGCCACCTGCGAGGCGATCTCGTTTATCATGGGTTGGAGCACATCCTGCATAACCTGACTTTCCACCTTAACGCAGTTATTCAATATATCTTCCACTTGTATGGAGTCCTCCGAGGCCAGCTTGCGCTTGACCGCTTCAGCATGATGAAAGTCCAGCAGATAATGCCTCGCCAGGGTTTCAGTCAGTTCGTCGCCCCCCATGGGAACCATGGCGTAGGCGCTGATGTTGCCTGCTTTAATGATGGCGATATCTGATGTGCCGGCCCCGATATCCACCAGGGCTAGGTTCAAGAGGCGCAGTCCCGGGGGTATGGCGACCGCAAGGGCGGCGATCGGCTCCAGGGTCATGCTCAACAGTTCCAGGTCAGCGCGTTTTAACGCCGAAAACAGGCTGTCAACCACCACCCGCGGCAAAAAGGTGGCTATAACCTCCAGTTCTATATAACCTCCCACCTGCCCCACCAGGTTTTGAATCTCCTGATCCTCAAGGCGATAACATACCACGCTGTACCCGGCACAAAAATACTGCATGGTTGCGTTGTTATGAGCCTGTTCCTGCAAGAGGGCGATGCGGGCCTGTTGAACCGCTTCTATCTCTAAAGCCATAACTTCATCAGCACTGATCTCATGTAATAAGCTGCGCTTGGCAGCAGCTTTGCCGGTGGAAGTCTGCAAAGCCCTCCCGGCGGCGGCCACAGCGGCCGAAGTCAACGGCATCTGCAGCCTTTCTTGGAGTATGCCGGTGATTTTGCGGATGGTGCCCGCGACCGCGTCCACGTCGTGGATCTGACCGTCCAGCATAGCCCGGGTGCTGTGTTCGATCATTTCGCTGTCCAAGACTTCAAGGCAGTCCTCGCGCCTCTGCATTACAACGCCCATGATTTTGCGGGTGCCGATATCCAGGGCATAAATTGTCTGTTGTTGCACACCAACCATCCTTCACAGATTTAATTCCTTAGCTGCCTGGATTTTAAGCCTTGCAGCAAAATAGCGCTCACGAACAAAGGCAGGATCATTTGCCGCTTAAAGCGGCTGGGCTCACTGAGCAGACGGTAAAGCCATTCCAGGTTCCATCTGATAAAGAACTGCGGCGCCCTTTTTTTGGCTCCGGCTATCACATCCAGGCTACCGCCCACCCCTATCATAACCGGCGCCTGCAGCTGGTGACGGTAATCCCGAATAAAGTATTCCTGTTTGGGAGCACCCAAGGCCACAAATAATATGTCAGCCTGACTGGCATTGATCTGGGCCACGATTTGCGGAATCTGTGCAGTGGTGAAGTAACCGTCATGACGACCGGCGATCAGCAGGCCGGTCCAACGCTGCTGCAGTTGCCGCGCCGCCTCATCCGCTATCCCCGGCGCAGCCCCCAAGAGGTATAACCGCCATCCCTGCCGGGCGGCTCTTTCCGCCAGGTTATTCATCAGGTCTATGCCCGTGACCCGCTCCGGCACCGTATATCCCAGATGGCGGGCTCCCCACACCACTCCGATGCCGTCAGCGGTGACCAAATCGGCCTGATTGATGACCTTTAACAATTCCGGGTTTCGCCTGGCTTGATAGGCCATTTCCGCATTGAGGGTGATGACATGCAAGGCCCGGCCTTGTTCGATGCCAGTGCTGATTATATCCAGGCATTGTGCCATGCTGAAGGTATGCAGCTTGCTGCCCAGTATTTTTATTTCATTTGATGTCATACTTAATTCACCATTAAAATCTTGCCCAATAATGTAATTAGAGAAAAGTCGAGTTTTTCCTGCCTGAGGGCACAAATACAAAATCCCGCCCTAAGGCGGGATCTGGTACTGCTTTTATCCCAATGCGCCCACTTTATCGACAGCGGTCTGAGTCAATTCGTCTTCGGCTTGCACTACTTTCTGTAACATCTCATAAGTCCGTACCGCTTCCAACAGAGTGACCATCTCCTTGACAGCATTGACATTGGATTGTTCCAGGAATCCTTGCATCACTTGAGCATTGCCGTCCTCTTCATAGGCTCCTCCGCTGTACAGGTTTTCACCGTCCCTGGCCAAAGCATCGGTTTGGTCAGGTTTCACCAGCTTCAATTTATGCACCGTGATGCCGTCTACTGAGACGTTACCCTGGATGTCCACGGCAAACCCGGGCTCTACATATACATAATCCCCATACTCGTCCAGCAGCGGGTAGCCCTGGCCGGTGGAGAGCAAACCGTCAAAATTAACTTTGAAACTGCCGCTGCGCGTTAAGCGCTCTCCTTGCGGGGTTTCAACTACAAAAAAAGATTCCGGCCCCGCTGCCAGATCAGCCTCATTACCGGTCTGTATTATGCTGCCCGGGCTGAAATCATTGTATATCCCGGCCAGCACCGCGCCGCTGCCCAGATTGCCCAGGGCTTCCATACGCTTGCCCTCCGTCCTGGCAAGCGGCATCACCGGATAGGCAGAACTGACCGCCAGTTGGCGTTTAAAGCTGCTGGTGCTGCTGTTAGCGATATTATTGGCGATTACATCCTGTTTGGAAAGCTGCAGCATCATCCCTGAGGCCGCAGTATACAAGCCTTTGACCACAACAATCCCCCCGCTCCGATACCGTTTGTGCACATATACTCTAGATATGTATCGGCATTCCCGTGAATAAACTTTACTACATTAACCGTTTGGGGCTGCGGCCTCTTTTGGAGCCTTTGAGGGCTGACATCTCTTCCAGCGCTTTACCGGTTCCCCGGGCCACACAGGATATAGCGTCATCGGCCACATGTACAGGGAGATTGGTCTCGCGGGTAAGGAGTTCGTCCATCCCGTTTAAAAGCGACCCCCCACCGGTCATAACTATGCCATTGTTGACTATATCCGCCGCCAGCTCCGGCGGGGTTATTTCTAAAACCTTTTTTACGCCTTCAATAATGGCGTCGATCGGTTCCTGTAAGGCCCGATAGCATTCCTCGGAAGTGATTTTAATGTTCTTGGGCAGGCCGGTGAGCAGATCCCGACCCCGCACTTCCATGGAACGATCGCGGTTGTAGGGAGTAACAAAAGCGGTCCCCACTTGAATTTTAATATCTTCTGCGCTGCGATCTCCGATCAGCAAGTTATGTTCACGCCTAACAAAGCGGATGATGGCTTCATCGAACTTGTCCCCTCCCACCCTGAGCGAAGTGTCACAAACGATACCCCCCAGAGAAAGAACCGCGATATCCGAAGTGCCTCCTCCTATGTCCACCACCATATTGCCAGTGGCGTCAGATATGTTTACCCCCGCTCCCAGGGCAGCAGCCAACGGCTCCTCCACTAAATAGGCATGCTTGGCCCCCGCAGACATAGTAGCCTGACTGGCGGCACGTTCCTCCACATCAGTGGCCCCGGTAGGAATACACACGATTACACGAGGTTTAAAAAACAGCCTGCGGCCCATCACCTTGCGGATAAAATAGGTAAGCATCTTTTCGGTCGTATCGTAGTCGGCTATTACTCCGTCTTTTAACGGCCGGATGGCAACGATATGACCAGGCGTCCTGCCCAACATCTGGCGGGCTTCCTCTCCCACCGCGATGACTCGGTTGGTGCTTTTATCGATAGCTACTACTGAAGGCTCGTGCAGCACGATCCCTTTACCCTTCTCAAAAACCAGAACACTGGCAGTACCAAGATCGATTCCGATATCCTCTCCGGCAAACCACATGAAAAGCAATGCCCTCCTACAGTAAATATGATCAATTATTAACATTTTAACTGTTATGCTTAGGGAATGCTATGATTTTGCTGGAGAATCAGCCGCTGAACTGCGATGAGGCATATTTCTGCCGGGTGGCTTCTCCGCCACGGATATGCCTTTCAGCCTTATTCTTATCAAGGACTACTTTAACTTGATCAGCCAGCTTTTCGTCGATCCGCGGTAGTCTTTCTGCTACATCTTTATGCACCGTACTCTTGGAAATGCCGAATACTTCTGCCGCTTGTCGGACTGTGCTGGAAGTTTGGAGAATGTATTGCGCTATCTTAACCGCTCTCTTTCTGATGTAGTTTTGCATTTCAAACCTCCCGACTAGAGAATTGTTACAGTATATTCACCAGCCCGGAGGTCAAGAACAAGAGTGCAATAGGTAAAATATACAGTAATCAATACTTTAATTCCACGAGCTCGATATGCTGATAATAATGCTCTAGTATCTGTCGGCAGCTTTTCCCCCGGCCTGCCATACCTCCGGCCCCGAATTGGCAGAGGCCCATGCCATGCCCGTATCCGCGGCTGTTGACAATCAGTTTGCCGTTATCCAGGGAGAATTCCCACCAGGTGGAAGGCAGGTTAAGGGTGCGGCGCATGGTTTCAGCATATAGGAACTGACCGTTTATCTCCACTTTGGACACTCTTCCCGAATCGGTACGCGAAGCCACTTTAATGTTTATTTTTTGTCCCGCGTACGCAGGTTTAAGCAGGAGCTTCAAGTCATTGAGGCTGAAAACTTGTTGTGATTGGTAATAACGAGAGGCTTGGCAATATTCGCAATCAACCGAGCGCAAGTAAGGTATGTCCCTGCCGGTGGTGGCCGCAGCGCTTTCGGTCTTGCCGCCGCAAGTGGAATGATAGAGAGCATCAATAGGTTCGCCGTGGTAAACCATAATCACGCCCCGGGTCTCCCTCACCGCCGTCTCTATTTTCGCCCATAATTCACGGTAGTTGGAAGGATTGCGACGGGCGAACTCCTGTGGTGAAATATAGGCCTGACAGCTGTTGATATCATCAGATAGCTGCGCTCCGCCAGGGTAGCTGCGTTTTTCTATTATTTTGCGGATGGCATAAGTACGTGCGCATACCGCCTGGGCTTTTAAGGCTTCTTTCCCGAAGCTAGCCGGCATTTCCGCTGCCACCGTACCCAAAAGATACTCCTCCAGTCCTATCTCGATGACCCGCTCCTCTTGGGAGAGGTACAGTTTTATCCGCGGTTCTTCAGATATGTGAGGAGTTCTCAATCGGTGGCCCAGCAAAACCAGCCCCAATACCAGTAAAGCCATTATTAGGACAAAAAAAATAAGCCTGGTATTTTTTCTCCTACGGCCGCATAGTCTCATAGTCTATTCATATGGCAATAATAGATAATTAGAACTCACAAATAGTATATCTTCGCGCCCAGATGATTTAGTTTGCTGACAATATTCTCGTATCCCCGGTCAATGTGTTCACTCTCTTCAATAATAGTTTCTCCGCTGGCGGCCATAGCCGCTATCAATAAGGCTGCTCCGGCCCTGAGATCGGTAGCCTTGACTGTGGTGCCACTCAATTGAGGTATCCCTCTTACTACCGCGGTTCTGCCCTCAGTGATAATCTGCGCACCCATGCGCAACAGCTGGTTAACGTGCATGAAGCGGTTTTCGAACACTGATTCGGTAATTATGCTGCTGCCCCTGGCAGAGCATAGATAAGCCATGAACTGTGCCTGCATATCAGTGGGAAAACCGGGGTAAGGCAGGGTCTTGATATATACCGGTCTAATTTCCTGCCAGCGGGAAACGCGTACCGCATCGGCCTGCTCCTCAATTTTGGCGCCGCTTTCCAGCAATTTGGCAGTGGTGGCTTTGATATGTTCAGGGATGACATTGTTGATGAGAACGTCACCGCCGCAGGCTGCCGCGGCGACCATATAGGTTCCGGCCTCGATGCGGTCTGGAATGGGAGTGTAGGTGGTACCCCCCAGGGAACTGACGCCATCCACCTTTATTACATTGCTGCCCGCTGAACTGACCCGACCGCCCATGCTGTTGATAAATCCGGCCAGATCAACAACTTCCGGCTCTAAAGCAGCATTTTCAATATAGGTGGTGCCACGAGCCAAAGCGGCCGCCATCATGATGTTCTCCGTGGCGCCTACACTGGGGAAGTCCAGGTAGACGTGCGTTCCCGTGAGACGTCGGGCGGCAGCGTTCACGCACCCGCCGCTCATAGTTATGCTGGCCCCTAACGCCTCGAATCCTTTGAGATGCAGATCTATGGGCCGGGTGCCAATAGCGCATCCCCCCGGCAGGGAGATCTGTACTTGTCCGCACCGGGCTAAAAGCGGCCCCATCAGCAAAAACGAAGCCCGGATTTGTCGGCACAATTCATAATCAGGTACATGATGCTGCGGAGAACCAGATATGGCTATCCTATCCTGGTCATGGTCCACCTTCAGCCCCATCTGATGCAGCAAAGCTAAAATAATATGAACATCACGAATCAGCGGAATCTGACGTACGATTACCGTACCGCTGCTGAGCATACTGGCGGCAAGAATCGGAAGTATGGCATTTTTGGATGTACTCACCACTATTTGGCCTTGCAGTCGGGCTGACCCGGAAACCAGCATTTTCACAATTTCAACCTCCGAATCGACTCTTCAGATAGTTATCAGTAATCGCCCAGAATCAAGGGAGTGCCTATCAGCAGTAAAGTTTTGCCATCCGACTGGCTACGCGCTGCACTTTGCACGTTTATCTGGTGATTTCCCACCCACACTGGTTCAACCAGCTGTTTGAGTGCCGGGCTGTAACCTGATAAACTGGACGCCCGCTCGTCGGCGTATATCTCTTTGGTTTTGGCCTGAAGATCGTCCATCACGGTCTCAACGATAGCCTGCCGCTCTTGTGCATCAGCCGTACCTGGCAAATAAGCCTTGTAAAGATAATAATGGCGCCAATCCCAATCGGGCAGTTTTTCCAATTTAGGCACCCATGCGCCTGGCTGGGCATCCTGCCTGGTGCTGCTCCAGGCAAAAACTATACTGGTCTGGCCCTTCTGATAATCGGCTTCTACGGTCAGCTTGAGCCAGTCGTTATGTTGTTCAGTTTGATATTCCCGGCGAGAAATCTGTGCAGAGTCCTCACTATTAACCCTGGCAGTATTCAAATCAAGGTTATTCAGGATTGTTTTGGCGATCTGATCTAATTCCTGCGGAGATGCTGCTGAGTCTATTTTGGCCCAACTGTCCAGTCGAGATTCGAAGGAAATTGCACCGAATGATGCAAAAGATAGTGCAATTGGAGAACGTGCGGCGGTGATGTTTCCGCTGGTATAATCGATGCGTTGTTCGCAAAAAGCCACACAAGCCGCAAAAATAATGACATACATTAATATTTTTTTCATGATAATCTCCCCCCGGCAATAGCATGCTTAGCTAAAATGATTCTTGCCGGGGGCGGCAGCTTTTATTCCCTTGCCGTCGATTATTACAGTCTTGTAAATAATTGCTTCTACTGCGATTTTCACCCGCTTTTGGTCCTGTCAGAATCCCTGCCAATAACGCCGCCCAATAAAAAAACCGGTATGAGATTGGCATCATACCGGAGATTCTTCCCCGTGCGCAAACGCAAAGTTTTTTCAATTTTAGTCTGAACGCACCTTTAGGTAACAGGTGCGCCTTCTGGGGCCGTCAAACTCGCATAGATATATTCCCTGCCAGGCGCCCAGGAGCAGTCTTCCCCGCGTTATCGGAATGTTCAGGGAAAATCCCATTATGCAGGCCTTGAGGTGAGCAGCGGAGTTGCCCTCGCCATGGCGGTCGTCGGGATGGTTCCAAGGAACCATCCCTTCCAGTCTCCGCAATATATCCCGGACCACATTGGGATCGGCGTTTTCGTTGATGGTCAATCCGGCTGTAGTATGGGGGCAGTACAACAATATAGTCCCCTCGGTCGCACCTAATGTGCTCAGCATTTCCTCAATGCGCGCCGTTATGTCAATAAATTCAACATGGAGCCGGGTATCGATATCCAACCTGTCAAGCATAATCATCACCTTAATTCTTATCAATGGTCGGCGCGCTTCAGCCTTGCAGCGGCTGCAGCAGCTGCAAGGGCACCAGATACTTACTGTAACACCTGCCTTGTTGGTCCTGATAAGACCCGTTTTTATCCAAAACCATCACCGCAGCGCGCTTCCTGATGTTGTATATGGTCCCCTCCAGGATATCATTTTCATAATTAAACGCCACTCTCACCCCCGGCGCCAATCCGAGCCCGCGGCGCGCGATTTCATGGTCGGTGGACAGTTGATGATAGTTGTTAGTATGTCCGAAAAGATTCCCGGCCATAGTCTGAAAACGTTGGCGTTTACAGCTTGAACTGCCATAAGCGCTGTATTCCAGAACATGGACCAGCTCGTGTTCAAAAATGAGCTGCAAAGCTTCCAGCCTGCTCGCGCTCTTTATCCCCCCCACCTGGTCAAGTCCTTCAATCCTGCCGTAGTTGGCCAATATGGGGAGACTTATCCTCACTTCCATGATCATGTCGCGACTGGTCGCTTTTCTCTTGCATATCGTTTTCCCAGCAGTTTTGGTCATTTGCCTGGATATGCTGAATTGAAGCCTTCCGGGCAGATTCTGCTTTACCCAGCCTTTCATGAAGATCTGGTCATAGAGATTCAATAGAATCTCCAAATCAGCAACACTGATAGTGCTAAAATCCGGGCTGTCAATAGTTGCCGATATATCCAGGAGTCCTTTGCCAACCTGTGCTCTGCGTTTGGTTATTTCCTCAGCGGAATAGCTGATTATTGTAATGTCTGCTGACATAGCTTCATCTCCCCATGCGGAAGCAATCCTATCACTGCAAAAGGAAGCCTCGAGGAGGCTCCCTTATAAACTGCTAACAAATTTAAATCCAACCGGAACGATCCTCATCATCAATGTCGTCCCATCCCGCATCCGTTCTTAAAACAACAACCGGATGGTCCGGATCTCTGGCGGTCAGCTCGGCCACGTATTCCTCCTGGCGCTTTTTGGCGGCCAAAGCTCTGTCCGCAAATTTTCCTAATTGATACCATATTAGAAATGCAAAAGCCAAGGTTAATACGAATACTAGGCCAATTATAATAAGCAGTGCCCTGTACAACCTGCCACCCCCCTTTTCGAAAAACACCATATGGGGATGAGTTATTCGTCCTGATTTTTCTCCCGGGCCCGCCGTTGTTTTATGCGTTCCCGCGCTTCCATGCGTTTTCGCTTTATTTCCATACCGCGCGCCTCAGTTCTGAGAGCCGCCTGCCAGAACAAAAGGTACAGTAAGCCCTTCACCAGGTAATAAATCAAGATTATTATTATCAGTATCCTTACTATATCAGTCATGGCAAGCCCTCAAAACTGTTTATAACCCTACAGCTTATGATTCTATTTTATACAAAATACCGGCTAATATCTGCAGCTATTTAATCAAGATAATAAGCCGGAAAGCACTTAATAATGCCTTCCGGCTTTTACCAGCTGCTGTCCCACTGATATCAGTCAGAGTAAGCTCCGGCCGCTTTCAAGCGGGCAATAGCCCTTTTTAAGGCCTGTTCGGCACGAACATAATTGATGTTCTCAGCACGCTGCTGCAGTCTTCTTTCAGCTCTCTCGCGGGCTGCTTTGGCGCGCAACACATCAATCTCATGACCGTGCTCGGCGGTTTCAGCGAGAACCCGGCCTTCATTATCCAATACTTCAATAAAGCCGCCGCTTATGGCAATGCGTTTTTCGCTGCCAGCAGCGTCCACATAGCGCAGAACCCCTATGTTTAAAGCTGCCACCAGAGGGGCATGATTTTTCATGACACCCAGTTCACCGTCAATAGCGGGTACGACCGTAAAAGAAACCTCGTTGGACTGAAGTACGCGTTCAGGCGTCACTACCTCTAGCATGTAGGTGTTGTCTGCCATAGACTAAACCTCCAGTCTTCTAGCTTTTTCCACCGCGCCTTCGATACTGCCCACCATCAGGAAGGCTGCCTCAGGTAGATTGTCATGCCGACCTTCCAGCACTTCAGAAAAGGAGGCTACAGTATCCTTAACCGGTACATAGATACCGGGCTGGCCTGTAAACTGTTCCGCTACGTGGAAGGGCTGGGACAGGAATCTTTCAAGTTTTCTGGCCCGGGCAACGATGATCTTGTCTTCGTCGCTCAGTTCATCCATACCCAGTATAGCGATGATGTCCTGCAATTCCTTGTACCTTTGCAGAATCTGCTGCACGCCGCGGGCAGTGAAGTAATGCTTTTCACCCAATATCTGCGGGTCCAATATACGGGAGGTTGAATCCAGCGGGTCCACCGCGGGATATATACCCTTTTCAGATATGGACCGGGACAAAACCAGTGTCGCGTCAAGATGAGCGAAAGTGGTGGCCGGGGCCGGGTCGGTCAAGTCGTCAGCGGGCACATATACGGCCTGCGCGGAGGTGATTGATCCTTTACGGGTGGTGGTGATGCGCTCCTGCAAATTACCCATGTCAGTTGCCAGGGTGGGCTGGTAACCAACCGCGGAAGGCATGCGGCCCAGCAGTGCGGATACTTCGTTGCCGGCCTGGGCGAAACGGAATATGTTGTCGATAAATATCAACACGTCCTGGCCACCCACATCGCGGAAGTACTCAGCAACGGTCAGTCCGGTCAAGCCTACCCTGAGCCTTGCGCCTGGGGGTTCGTTCATCTGACCGAATATCAGAGCGCACTTCTCGATAACCCCTGATTCCACCATTTCACCCCAGAGGTCGTTGCCTTCACGGGTTCTTTCACCAACACCGGTGAACACTGAATATCCGCCATGGACATAAGCTATGTTGCGGATAAGTTCCTGGATAATAACGGTCTTGCCGACCCCAGCGCCGCCGAACAAGCCTATCTTGCCACCTTTAGCATAGGGGCAGACCAGGTCGGTGACTTTTATACCGGTTTCCAGTATGGTTGTTGCCGGAAGCTGATCGACCAGTTCCGGTGGTCTGCGATGGATTTCCCAATAGTCAGCAGCATCCACCGGTCCGGCTTCGTCAACCGGTTCGCCCAAAACATTGAGTATCCGGCCCAGGCAATTGTCTCCCACCGGTATCTTGATGGCAGCTCCAGTGTTGACGACTTTCATGCCCCGGGATACGCCATCGGTGGGGTTTAAGGCCACGCATCTGACAGTGTCATTACCCAGGTGCTGCATCGCTTCCATGGTTACATTGATTTTGTCAGATCCCTTATAGCTGGCCTCTTGTTCCGAGGCTTTGATGGTGATAGCACTCATCAAGTCAGGGAGTTCCCCGGGTTTAAAGCGAACGTCAACAACAGCGCCTATAACCTGGGTTACCTCTCCAAATGTTACATTCGCCATCCTCTATTTTCCTCCTTTATTGAGAGCTTCGGCGCCGCCGACGATATCCAGGATTTCATCGGTAATGGCAGCCTGTCTGGCCTTATTCATGGCCAGAGTAAGGCTATCAATGATCTCGCCAGCATTTTCAGTGGCGTTGCCCATGGCCGTCATTCTAGCTCCGTGCTCACTGGCTTTACTTTCAAGTAATGCGTTGAATATCTGGCTTCCAATGTACCTCGGCAGCAGGGCCAGGAGTATCTCATCGGCACTTGGTTCGTACAGATAGTCAATCACGATATCCTTTTCTTCCTCTTCCTTTTCCGGAGGCTTTATGGGAAGCAACTGGGTTACCGTGGGAACCTGGCGGAGAACATTGATGAATTTAGCGTATACCAGATATACTTCATCCACTTCTTCGTTCTCATAGGCATTGACTATGTACTGGCCGATTTCTCTGGCATCTGCGTAGGAGATATTGTCGCCCAGGTTTATGAATTCGGCATCCAGACCAGAGCGCTTGCGATAAAAGTCTCTGGCTTTTCTGCCAACCGCAACAATACCGCTGTCTATTTTTCTTTCGTCCTGTTCGATAGCAGCGTTAGCGGCTTTGATTATATTGGTGTTATATGCGCCACAAAGGCCCCGGTCAGCTGTAATAACAACATAGCCCACTTTTTTGATATCTTCCCGCTTGGCTAAGAGGGGGTGACGCACATCAAAAGTGACCGCTGCCAGTCTGGCCAGGGTGTCTCTTAAGGTCTCGTTGTAGGGGCGTGAAGCTTCGGCGGCTTCCTGAGCCCGGCGCAGTTTGGCAGCAGAAACCATTTTCATAGCCTTAGTAATTTGCTGTGTGTTTTTAACACTGCGGATTCTGCGCTTATATTCTCTTATACCTGCTCCTGCCATTTATTTCACCACCCTAAACTGCAAACGTGGATTTGAATTCATTTATCGCCTTGATCAATTTTTCCTCGATTGCGCTCTCGATTTTGCCGGTATCCCTGATGGAATTGAGGATCTCGCCATAGTTGCTGCGGATATACTGCAGGAAGTCGGCCTCAAATTCCAAGACCCGGTCTTTCGGCAGTTCATCCAGGTAACCATTGACGCCGCTGTAAATGGATACCACTTGCTCTTCCATAGTCATCGGCTTGTACTGGCCCTGTTTCAGAACTTCGGTAACCCGCTCGCCGCGTATCAGCCGTGCCAGAGTGGCTTTGTCCAGGTCGGAGCCGAACTGAGCGAATGCCGCCAATTCACGGTATTGCGCCAGGTCCAGACGCAACTGGCCGGCAACCGACTTCATGGCCTTGGTCTGCGCCGCGCCGCCGACTCGGCTGACTGACAGGCCGGCGTTTATGGCCGGGCGCTGGCCAGCGTAGAACAGGTCGGTCTCCAGGTAGATCTGGCCGTCGGTAATCGAAATAACGTTGGTGGGTATATAAGCTGAAACGTCACCGGCCTGAGTTTCAATTATCGGCAATGCGGTGATGGAGCCTCCGCCCATTTTCTGATTCAGTTTGCAACCTCTCTCCAACAAACGGGAGTGCAGGTAGAAAACGTCGCCGGGATATGCTTCACGTCCGGGAGGACGGCGGAGCAAGAGGGACATTTCGCGATAAGCCACCGCGTGCTTGGACAGGTCATCGTAGATGATCAGAATGTCTTTGCCCTGTGCTTCCATAAATTCTTCAGCTATAGCCACACCGGCGTAGGGGGCTATATACAGCAGCGGTGCCGGTTCGGCGGCGGTTGCGGCTACGATTACAGTGTAATCCATTGCCCCCATTTCCTCGAACTTGGCTGCTATGCCGGCGATACTGGACTGCTTCTGCCCGATCGCCACATATATGCAGATCATGTCTTTCTTGATCCTCTGATTAATGATGGCGTCCAGAGCGATGGCAGTTTTTCCCACCTGGCGGTCACCGATAATCAACTCGCGCTGTCCGCGGCCGATAGGCACCATGGAGTCGATAGCCTTGAGGCCGGTCTGCATCGGAGTGTCAACCGGCGAACGGGTAACAACGCCGTGGGCAACCTTCTCAATAGGTCTGTAAGCATCGGGCTCGATGGGACCCTTACCGTCAATAGGCTGTCCCAGAGCGTTCACCACGCGGCCCAGCATGGCATTGCCGGCGGGCACTTCCATTATTCTTCCGGTAGCTTTTACTACGTCGCCTTCTTTGATATGTCCATATTCACCCAAAAGCACCGCACCGACATTATCTTCTTCAAGGTTCAGAACCATACCTACGGTTCCACCCGGGAATTCCAACAATTCGCCAGCCATTGCGCCCTGTAGTCCGTATACACGGGAGATACCGTCACCGACAAATATTACAGAGCCCACATTGCTGACCTCGACCTCGGATTGGTAGCGCTCGATCTGCTGTTTCAGAATCGCGCTAATCTCTTCCGGTCTAATACTCATTTATGTGTCACCCCTATCGATTTAACTTATCTTGGCTTGTTTCATGGCGTTCTTTAACATTTCTAGTTTTTTGGCAACCGTCGCGTCCACTATCTGGTCGCCGATTCGGACCTTTATTCCCCCCAATAGACTCGGATCAACCATGGGCTTTAATTGCACAGTCTTACCGGTGGAGGCGGAGAGCTTCTCAGCCAGTTCCAGGACATCGGCATCCGGAATCTCGCGAGCCGAATACATCTCTGCTTTGAGTATGTTCCTTTGCTCATCAGCCATTTCAGTATACTGTTCAGTTATCAAGGCCAAATAGGCTTCACGCTTCTTGTCGATTATGATGGAAATAAAATTCATAGTGGCCTGGGACACCTGTCCGGCAAAAATCTTGTTGGCCACTTCCTTTTTTTCTTTGGCAGGGATAAGCAGATGAGCGAAATATTCTTGTAAGAGTTCGGATTCATCGACGGTACGCACCACCAGTTCCAATTCCTGCTGGTACTCATCAACTTTGCCGGCCTCCCGGGCAATACTGAAAAATGCTTCAGCATAGCGCCTAGCGACGCTCTTATTTAACATAACAGATCGCCCGCCTCATTGACAAAATCCTTGACCATACGCTTGTGGTCGTCTTCATTGATGGCGCGTCCCAATACCTTTTCAGCCGCGGAAATGGCCAGAACAACCGCGGAGTCTTTCAACTGCGCCTTGGCCTGTTCGGTTGCCGCCACGATTTCCGCGTGAGCTTTGTTCTTAATGTTGGTGGCATCTTCTTGTGCCTTGGCTATCATCTCATTTTTAACATCTTCAGCAGCTTTAGTGGCACGGGCCACGATCTCTTGAGATTCTTTGCGGGAATCCTGGAGATTGGCCTGCATCTCTTTGCGCATCTGTTCTACTTCGGTTTTTACTTCCTCAGCGTGTTTGAGGGAGCCTTCAATGGTTGCCGAACGTTCTTCTAACATGGCATTAATGGGGCCATAACCGAACTTGTAAATCAAAGCCAGCAGGATTAAAAAGTTGACTGCTGACCAGCCGATTACATACCAGTTACCAAAGGCGGGAGTCGTTCCGGCCGGCGCCGGAACCGGCACTGCCGGTCCTTCACTAGAGGCCATGCAGAAGGCGGCAAACCCCATCACCATAAATATGGCTAAAAGGAGGACTAATGACGTAAACCTTCTGTTCCTTATCACGGATGTGCTACCTCCAATCTCTAAGAGCAAATAGTTTTTGGGGCGATGAAGCCAAATTATTAAATTAATGAAGCTCCATCGCCCTCAAATCTGAGTCCACCGTATAATTACTGAATTTTACCAACTAACATGAACGCAATCAGTAGACCGTAAATGGTCAAGGTTTCGATAAAGGCCAGGGTGATGAAGAGAAGAGTTCTTACGTCTCCACCCACCTCGGGCTGCCGTGCAATAGCTTCGAACGCTTTGCCACCGGCGACACCCATACCAATACCACCACCGATACCGGAGATTGATACGGCAAGACCAGCACCTAATGCTAACATATCCATTACATTTTCCCTCCTTTCAAGCTCTAATGATATTTACATCGGAGCTAATTTTTAATGCCCTTTGCCTGCTGCCGCCCCTATGTAACTGGCTGACAACAGAGTGAAGACTACTGCCTGGATTGCTCCCAGCAGCATGCTCAAACCCATGATCGCAGTTGGGACAATAAATGGCGCCAGGAATAACAGGAAGGCCAGTACCATTTCTTCCCCAAAAATATTGCCGAAAAGTCGGACTGTCAGGGACAACGGGTGGGCCACTTCTTCAACTAGGTTGAGTGGCAACATGGCTACGCTTGGGCTGACGAAGTGGTGAAGATAATGTCCTCCATGTTCGGAGAAACCGGCGATGTGCACCGAAAAGAAGGTGATTAAAGCAAGGGTCATGGTAACATTCCAGTTACTGGTTGGCGGCTGAAAACCTTCTACATGGGCTGCACCGGGTATCAGGCCGCTGTAGTTGCTGATCAGGATAAACAGGAAAAACGAAGTAAGCAGAGGCGCCCACTTCTTGGCCACATGCTCTTCATCCATCAATTGTGTAAAGAAATCATAGGTGAACAATATGATGGCTTCAAAGCCATTCTGCAGGCCTGATGGAACCAACTGCATTTTCCTGGTAGCCATAAAGGAGATGATACCGACCAAGGCTATAATAGCCCACTCGGTTACCACCAAATGGTCAACCGGGATCGGTCCGAGATGGAAAAAGACACCATCCCACATTCCAAATAACATTCTCTATATCCCCCCTTCCCTTATTAAATTTGTCGAGTTTTTGACAGCCGTTCGATTGATCAGCCAGGTTCAAAAACTAATACTACCATATATATTGGTATACAAAATAAGTTATAAAATAGTAAGCCATATATAATTTTGGTAACAAAACCTGAGTGGAATAATATTTCTCTCTATTGCGGAATTTCTCTAAAACCAGCTCTTTATCTATCGCCGTCTTAGTTCTCTCTATCTTTTTTGTTTACGTCTGCTTTCTGACGTTCGCTGCCGGCCATCATTTTATCCCACATGGCTTTGATGGCTGTACCCACTCCTAAGAGGGCTCCCAGAACTACAAACCAGGGTTCGGTGCCAAAACGCTTGTCAAGCCACCACCCCGCAAATAGGCAGATACCAACTGAAGCTGCTGCCGTGGTTGCCAGATTGACCGCGTCGCTTAGAGCCCGGGCCCATGTATACTTGGGTTTGTCTGTCATT
>DHGD01000147.1:60001-61216 GCA_002402575.1 Syntrophomonas sp. UBA4807 | reverse complement strand
AAATCCTCCCCCAATATCTGCGTTGACAATTTTTATTTTTTCGACTTAACGCAGCAGGTAGCCTTTGCGCTCCATCTTCTGCCAGTGTTCATTAAGGAGGGAGTCGATGTTGATATCGAACTGCTCCTCCATAACGAACATCATGGTGACTGCCGTTTGCGCCACGTCCAGAAGCTCCTTGGCAATCTCATTCACTATGGTTTCTTCATCGAGATGAATCATTTCTCCGGACAAGCCCCGGTATTTCCCGATCACCTGGGCGAGTTCTCCGGCTTCTTCCATCAGTTTGAGCGCGGTCGATTCCAGGGTCGGTTTGAGCTGATTGAGCTTGGGCAAAGATAGGGTTTTCGCTTCCATATCATCAGCTCCCGTCTATTTATAGAGCGGATACTTCTGGCACAACCCGGCTACAATGCTTTTAGCCTCGTCCAGTTTGCTGCCGTTTTCAGGGTTCTCCAAGGCCAGGACTATCGCCTGGGCAATCAGCTTCATATCATCGTTATTCATTCCCCGGCTGGTTACGGCCGGAGTGCCGATACGGATTCCGCTGGTAACCATCGGTTTTTCCGGGTCAAAAGGTATGGTATTCTTGTTGACCGTGATATTGACCGTTTCCAAAATAACCTGGGCTGCCTTGCCGGTCAGTTGTTTAGGGCGGACGTCAACCAGCATGAGATGGTTGTCAGTTCCGCCTGAAACCAGGCGCAGGCCGTAAGCGGACAGTGATTCTGCCAGGACGGCGGCATTAGTAACGATCTGCTGTTGGTACCGTTTGAATTCCTCACTTAGGGCTTCCTTAAAACATACTGCTTTAGCTGCGATAACATGCATCAAAGGGCCGCCTTGAATTCCGGGAAATACCGCGCTATCGACCTTTTGCGCCCAATCTTGTCCGCATAAAATAACCCCTCCGCGGGGTCCGCGCAGGGTTTTATGTGTGGTGGTGGTAACAAAATGGGCATACGGGATGGGAGAGGGATGCAAACCCGCGGCGACCAGTCCGGCAATATGAGCCATGTCCACAAATAAGTAAGCTCCTACCTCGTCGGCGATTTCTCGGAATTTGGCGAAATCCAGTGTGCGCGGATAAGCGCTGGCTCCGGCAACGATCATGCGCGGCCGGCACTCCCGGGCTATCTCCCTGACCTGATCATAGTCGATGGTTTCAGTTTGTGGGGAAACGCCATAATCCACAAAGCGGAAGTACTTTCCGGA
>DHGD01000147.1:45831-59962 GCA_002402575.1 Syntrophomonas sp. UBA4807 | reverse complement strand
AAATAGACCGCGGTGTTGGCCTGAGCACCAGAGTGGGGCTGTACATTGGCATGCTCGCAGCCGAACAAAGTCTTCAATCTTTCACGGGCCAGTTCCTCGGCTACATCGACAAACTCGCAACCGCCATAGTATCTCTTGCCCGGATAGCCTTCGGCGTATTTATTGGTCATGACGCATCCCTGCGCGGCCATAACCGCCCGGGAGACAAAATTTTCGGATGCGATCAGTTCCAGTTTCTGGTCCTGGCGGTTTTCCTCCGCAGAGATGGCCGCTGCAATCTCCGGGTCAACCTCCTTGACGTACTTTTCGATATAGTCCACTGTGGTTAACTCCTCTCTCGGCATTTTTGTTCCAATTGATGTATTTTTTCGATCCTTATCTGGTGTCTACCTGCCTGAAACTCAGTATACAAAAATGTTTTTACAATTTCCTCAGCCAGTCCGGCATCTAACAGGCGCGCTCCAAGGGTTACGATATTGGCATCATTATGCTCCCTAGATAGCTTAGCCATTTCCGGAGTCATGCACAAAGCGGCACGGATTCCCGGTATCTTATTGGCAGCCATGGCGATTCCGATGCCACTGCCGCAAATTAGTATGCCCGGACATTTCATTTCCAGCACTTGCCGTGCTGCCACTTCGGCGATATCTGGGTAATCCACCGACTCGCTGCTGAAAGCGCCGCAGTCCAGAACCTGTATCCCGCAGCTGGTGAGCTTATCAATCAAGTGGGCTTTTAAATCCACTCCGGCGTGATCGCTGCCTATAACTACCCGCATGGCGTCATCTCCTGTAGGATTTTTTATTTATTTACAACCAGCTCGACCAACTTCTCCAACAGTCGTTTAATCTCCCTGGCGCTCTCCACATATTTTACCGCATCTTGTCCGAAGGGGTCGAGGATGTCTGCCTGCTCCCCTACCGCTTGCGCCAAGGTGTTAATTTTCAAGCTATGCTGAGGATACTTGTCCGCCAGACATTCGCGCTGTGTGGCGGTCATGGTCAGAATCATATCGGCTGATTCCACCATTTCACGGTTCAGAGCCTGGGAGCGATGCTGACTGATATCAAGCCCCATAAGCTGCATGGCATACATCGCCCCGGGAGAAGCCGGCCAGCCTGTTCCTGCTCCCAGCCCGGCAGTGATTATCTGGTATTCCCCCATATCTGCGCCTCTTTGCTCCAAGAGCCGCTGCAGCATGGCCGCTGCCATCGGACTGCGGCAGGTATTGCCGGTACATACCAGAAGGATTTTCACAATATCATCACCTCTAGAACCATAACAATTTGGCTGCCAGGGCAATCAGCACCAAGCCGCCTATCATCTGGGCGTAGCCACCCACCAAAAGGTTTAACATGCGCCCTCCCCAAAAGCCCACCCAGGTCATGACCGCCGCTATGGAACCCATGGTCAGGACCGTGGCCAGAAGAGGCATTTGAAATGTCCCCAGGCCGAATCCCACCGCCAGAGCATCCATGCTAACGGAACAGCCCAACAGCCATATGTTACTAATGCTGTCTGGCTCAGGCGTTCTGCTCAGGCCGGCCGCAGCAGCGAACGAATAACCCCGCGGGCGGATTTCCTGCCATCCTTTGATCAGGAAACTCAAACCTATATACACCAGTATAACCGCCCCCAGCCGCTGCGCCCAGATGCCTAAAAATCTGCCTATCACCACTCCCAGGTACAGCCCCGCCAGAGGCATAAATATGTGAAAAATGCCTACCAGAGCGGAGAATTTGAGTTCATAGCCGTAAGTTACTCCCTTTAGCCCTAAGCCTAGGGCTAGGGAAAAGGCATCCATTCCCAGTACTATTGCTATCAGTGCTACAGTAATGAATTCTTCTGCCATAGCCTACCCGTTTCTTTCAGACAATTTAAACTAGCTGCCCGCGGCGCGTCTGATGCGATTTGCCAGCGCGCTGCCTAACCCGGACAGAGTTGACGGCAGCGGTGCGAAGATGAGTTGTTTATAGCCTCTTGTTTCGGCCTCGCGGATTATTGTGAACAAATCCGGACCTTGCCCCCCTAAGCTCAATGTATATGCTTTTTTATTTGCGTCCATACTCGGGCCGGGGATACGGCCATAATGCACCAATGCCACCCGTTCCGATTCAGCTAGGGCCGCCAGGCTCAACCATTGTTCTTCATCTTCACACAAAATAATTTTCATTTCCCCGGTATGATAAGCCGTTTTGTAACCGGAAGCAACCTTCAGGTTACAGCCCAGGGCAGCTTCCAGCTGCTCTGCGGGCACGCCTCCCAGGCGCAATATCTCCGGGACGCTCCGGCTCAGGTCAAGAATGGTCGATTCCAATCCTAATCCGGTAGGTCCTGCATCTAGTATGGCAGCAATGCGCCCCCCCAGGTCGTCCAGCACATGCTGGGCTGACACCGGGCTGGGTCTGCCGCTGAGATTGGCGCTGGGGGCGGCTATCGGTCCGGCAGCTTCGATTAAGGCCAGAGCCACCGGGTGGGCAGGCATACGCAAACCCACAGTGGTGTTGCCACCGAGCACCTCATCTGGAACCCGGTTTGATGCTGATAGTATAACCGCCAGCGGCCCGGGCCAAAATTGCTCCATCAATTGGCGCGCCCGAGAAGGAATCCCCGCAACCAAGTCCTCCACCTGAGAATAGTTGCTGACGTGTACCAGGAGCGGGCTTTGTGGCATCCGGCCTTTTACCTCGAATATCTTTTTTACCGCAGGCGCATTATAGGCGTCGGCTCCCAGGCCATAGACCGTTTCAGTGGGAAAAGCCACCAGTTCCCCGCTTTTGAGCAGATCAGCGGCCTTATTAAGCAGCTCTGGCTGTGGATTGGTTTTGTCGATAGGCCAGCGCATAGTAATCATCACGTTTATTCCTTCCTAAGGATAAGCAAGCGATCCCGTCCGGCCAGGTCGGCTGCCAAGCGGCTGACTCCAAATCCCCGGGTCAGGTTGAGAGCGGCATTTCCCTGCTTGGCTCCAATTTCCAGCATTAGGCATCCCCCTGTCTTTAGGCGCTCCATAGCCTGGGGCAGAAACCGCCGGTATACATCCAGGCCATCACCTCCAGCCAATAATGCCAGTCTGGGTTCAAAGCCGCGAACATCCTCAGGCAGTGAGAGATATTCCTCTTGTGGTATATAGGGCAGGTTGGCGGTGATGAGGTCAAATTCTCTCTGGTGGTCAAGATCATTGAGGAGATCGCTGCAATAAAACTCCACATTAACCCCATGCCTCTCCGCGTTGCGCCGCGCTATGTCCAGGGCGGTACTGGAGATGTCAACCGCTACAAATCGCCCCGCAGGCAGGTAATAGGCCAGACTTACCGCAATGGCCCCGCTCCCGGTCCCCATATCACATATGCACAAATCCCTGTCCCCACACCAGGAAATGGCGTTCTCCACCAACAGCTCTGTCTCTGGCCGGGGTATCAACACTTCCGGGCTGACCAGGAAGCTGAGCGACATAAACTCGCGCTGGCCTATTATATAGGCCAGCGGCTCGCGACGAACCCTTCTCCGAATAACGGCGCGGAACTTTTCCCGCTCATCCTGGTTTACCGGCGCGTCAAAATGGGTATACAAAAACACCCGGTCTTGACTAAGGACATAAGCCAGCAGAATCTCGGCTTCAAGACGAGCTGCGGCGATGCCCCGGTCCTGAAAATACCGGGTGGTCCACGATAATAACTGTTGTATTGTCCAATCCTGGGCCACTTACTCCACCTGTTTCAAGCGTTCGGCCTGGTTATGGGCAATCAAGGCCTCGATGATCTCTTTGAGCTGTCCCTGCAGTATAATGTCCAGCTTGTGCAGGGTGAGGTTAATGCGATGATCGGTAACCCGCCCCTGGGGAAAATTGTAGGTTCTGATGCGCTCGCTGCGGTCGCCGCTTCCCACCTGGTTTTTGCGATTGCCGGCGTACTCGGCATTTTTCTCTTCCTCCAGCATCTCTTTGAGCCGGGCACGGAGCACTCTCAAGGCTTTGGCCTTGTTCTTGTGCTGGGATTTCTCATCCTGACAGGTTACCACCAGCCCGGTAGGCAGGTGAGTGATGCGCACCGCAGATTGGGTGGTGTTGACCGACTGACCTCCCGGCCCGCTGGAACAATAAACATCCACTCTAATTTCAGCGGGGTCTATATTTACCTCCACCTCCTCAGCCTCGGGCAATACCGCCACGGTGGCTGCCGAAGTATGAATGCGGCCTCCCGACTCAGTGGTAGGCACCCGCTGTACACGGTGCACTCCGGATTCAAATTTCAGTTTGCTGTAGGCTCCCTGCCCGTCGATCACAAAAATCAACTCTTTGATGCCGCCAATGTCGGTGTAATGCGAATCCATGATATCGATTTTCCAGCCCTGTTCCTCAGCGTAACGGCTGTACATGCGGAACAGATCATTGGCAAACAAAGCCGCCTCTTCCCCGCCCGTTCCAGCCCGGATTTCCATAATAACACTCTTATCATCATTGGGGTCCTTGGGCAGCAACAGTATTTTCAAGGCAGCTTCCAAATCGGCGCGTGATGTTTTGAGTTCATCCAGTTCGCTCTCCAGCATGGCCTGAAATTCCTGCTCATGTTCTTCGCCGAGCAGCTCTTGGACCTCCTCTAATTGTGAGCAGACCGATTTATACTGCCGGTAGTTTGAGACAATTTCGGCAAGGTCAGCATGTGCTTTGGCTATCTTCTGATATTTTTGCTGATCGGAAATAGTCTCAGGCAAGCTGAGCAGTTCAGTCAATTCATTATATTTTTCTTCCAGGTTGTCCAGCTTGGAAAGCACACTCATACCTCCTGAAAAGAGCGGTGATTATTTATCCCGCGGCACTGCCGGCTTGCGGTTCCGGCATATTTTGACAGTCCTCATCCAGCAAGCGCTGCAAGGCCGCGATAGCTACTTCGATCTGATTTTCGTCGGGTTCACGGGTAGTCAGGCGCTGCATCCACAATCCCGGGGCTATAATGAAATTGAGCCATCCCTGTCCATAGTATTTGCCGCTCATTTTTAAGAATTCATAACCCAAACCTGCCACCACGGGCAGGACCGCCAGACGTGACCACACCCGGTACCACAAGGTTCCTTCCCCTAAAAGGGCAAAAACCACAATTGATATGATCATCACTATGAGCAAAAACGAGGTGCCACAGCGCGGGTGCAGGGTGGAATGCTGCTTCACATTTTCCACGGTAAGAGCCTGCCCGGCTTCATAGGCAAAGATTGTTTTGTGTTCCGCCCCATGATACATGAATACCCTGGTAATATCCGGCATCCTGCCAATAGACAATACATAGACAAAGAAAAAAACGATGCGGATGAAGCCTTCTACCAGGTTCTGCGCCCACGGTCCGCGCAAATAGTCCTGCAGATAATGCACAATGGCGGTAGGCAAAACCATAAACAACAGTATAGCCAAACCAAAAGCTACCACCATAGTGATCAGGATCTCCCAGAAGCTCAATTCTTCCTCATCCTCATCCAAGGCCATGTTGGCGGAGTAATTGAGCATTTTCATGCCCACCGCCAAAGACTCGATCATAACGAAGCTGCCGCGGATAAAAGGCCACTTGAGGAAGGGCCAGCGCTTGCTCCAATCACTGTTGGGCTGTTCGTCCAACTGTATGCTGCCATCGCTTTTGCGTACAGCAATTGAGGTTTTGGCGGGGCCGCGCATCATTACACCCTCGATTACCGCCATACCTCCGTAAGGAAATTTTTTATTCATTTGCAGATACCGCCTGACCATGCCGAGAACACAATCAGAGCCTCAAACGGGCTCTGATGTTCACATAAAAAAGCGCACAGAATCCTTTCTCTGCTGCTTACTATTATCCTAAACCATATTTCTTCTTGAATTTATCTACTCTTCCGGTGGTGTCCACCACCCGGCTCTTATTGCCAGTATAAAAGGGATGGCACTTGGAACAGACCTCAACTTTGATATTGGCCTTGGTTGATCCCACTTCGAATTCATTGCCACACGCGCACCTGGCGGTGGTTTTAGCAAACTGGGGATGAATTTTATCTTTCACGGTTTCACCTCTTTCGGGTAACAGATAATAATAGCCTTAATAGCTGCAAAGACGATTATATCAATTCTACGTTCAAAACACAAGCGGCAATACACTCATTCCCCTTCTTGCCCCTCCGTGCCTTGGTAACGATAGGTGAAGAATTGCTGTTGGTGAAAGCTGTCATAAGGTGTGACATATTGCTCCG
Source organism: Syntrophomonas sp. UBA4807 (assembly GCA_002402575.1). Taxonomy (GTDB): domain Bacteria; phylum Bacillota; class Syntrophomonadia; order Syntrophomonadales; family Syntrophomonadaceae; genus DTU019. The sequence continues at coordinate 53,755 of DHGD01000147.1, read as the reverse complement.
CATTTTCGCTCAGGGTCATTTTCTCAAAATAAACGAACATCTTAGCATCCAGATTGTCCATAACATGCAACAGAAAGGCCTCGGGGAAAAGAGGTTTGACCGGGGAGCCAAACTCCAGGCTGCCGTGATGGCTGAGGATAAGATGTTTGATCATATTTTCCAGCATAGCGGGAAAATCATGGCCTTGCCGGCGCAGCTGGGCAATAGCCTGATCGACCATTTCACAGCCCATCACGATATGCCCCAGCAGTTTGCCCGAGACAGTATATTCCGGGGTAACCTGTGTTTCAAATTCTTTTATTTTGCCGATATCATGCAGAATAGCTCCCGCTATCAAAAGGTCGCGGTTGATATCATGGTACTGTTGGGAGGCCTGTTCGCATAGCCGGGCCACCGCCAGGGTATGTTCCAACAGCCCCCCCAAGTAATTATGATGGATGCGTTTGGCCGCCGGAGTGATACTCATCTGACTAACACATTCCGGGGTTAATATGGTGTTCATCAAGGCGGATAGATGCTGATCAGCCAGCGACTCCGTCAAGAGGTGCAATTCCGCTACCAGAGCATCCCGGGGTACTGGAGCGGAGGGCATATAGGGAGTGGGGTCCTCGTCAAAGATCTTGATGCGCCGGGCGGTGATCTGCCGGCGGTTGAAGTACAGGCTGGTATCGGCCTGCATTGCTATCACTGCGCCCTTGCTCAAGTCGCCCTGCAACTGGCAATTGTCCCACACCACCGCCTCTAATGAACCGGTCTGGTCGACCAGGCGGAGGGTGGTCAATTCTCCTCCAGTGCGTGTCTTGCGCTGGTTCTTTTCGCTTACCATAAACTTGCCCCAGAATTTTGAGCCTGGAGCCAACTCGGCAACCTGTTTGCTGTTATAAGGACCGGGGATGCTCACTAAATATACCTCGCTTTCGTGGCATTATCTTTCGACTCCATGGGTGTATGATCCCAACCTGACCTGCGGAGCCTCTTTCTGCAGAATCCCCAGCATGGTTGTTATGCCCAGGGAGCCGCTCTCAAATCCCAGGTTGCGGCTGATCACTTCAGGATCAAGATTGAGATTGCGCAGTTGAATCATATATATGGGATTGGCCTGAATAAACTTCAGCAGGGCCTCAACCTCGCGGGGATGGTCGGTAAACCCAGGCATTACCAGGAGGTTGAGGGATACCTGTATATTATGATCCAATGCGGCCTGGACGGTGTTTAACACCTGGGCCAGACCATAATTGCCAGGACGGTGGTACAAATTATAATGTTCTTCCAGCAGAGAGAATACGGTCACCCTGATGGCGTCCAGTCCGGCCTTAAACATTTTGAGCAGCTGCCGGTCATTGCCCCCGTGAGTGTTTATATTAATAGTCCCTCGCTTTGTACGGGCACGGATTTGTTCAATAGCAGGGGCCAAGAGGGCAGCGTTGAGGGAAGGCTCCCCCTCGCAGCCCTGTCCAAAGCTAATAATGGCTTCAGGAGCGTTTTGCAGGTGATTTACCGCTAATTCCACAATCTCCTGGGATGAAGGAATGAAATCCAGGCGGTGCTGAGGTGAATCAGCCTCACCGTGCTGTTCCGATATGCATCCCAGGCAATCGGCGTTGCACGCCGGGGTGGTAGGAATTCCCGCTTCCCAGCGCTGATAAAAAAGGTTCTGGGCGGTAAAGCATCCGTATTGCAGCGAACATTTCGCCAGCTGGCGCAGGATGCGATTGTGAGGAAACCTCTCCAGCATACGGTGAATCCGGACGCCTATTTTTTCAGTATTATAATAGCGCGGATGCCAGGAGTGGTGGCGGTCGCTCTGTACGGCGGCAGCAAACACCTTATCGCCCCTGAAACCCACCGCGGTATATCCCAGCAAAGGGATGCCGCCCGGTTGAGGACCTGGAACGCAAGCCGGCAAAAGGGTGCGGGTAAAACCTTGCGGCAGCAAAGCGGCTACCGCTTCAGCTCTCCTGCCAGGCCGATAAGGATCGTTATTCAGGCAGATAGCCTCATTGTTATTGCCCAGGCCCACCGGGTAATAACCTGGAATGCTCACCAGTGACGACCCGGATGGCAGGGGGATCATTTCACTGCGCTCGGGAATAACCCAACTGTTGCCGCTCCTCCCCAACATAGCGTATTCCGGATTCTCTATCCATTCGCCATTCTCATTGCTGTACATCACATAATACATTGCTCAATAACCTCTCTGGCTGATTGTGGCTAGTAATAGCCTATCTTAAAATCGCCCATAAAAAAAGCCCCCATATGGGGGCGGATTTGTTATTGCAGGTATTCCATGGGGTCGACGGTCTTGCCGTTCTTCTTAACCTCAAAATGCACATGAGGTCCGGTAGTCCGGCCGGTGGTTCCTACCAGAGCGATGGTCTGCCCCTTACGCACCTTCTGATTCTTTTTCACCAGAATGCTCTGCGCATGGGCGTAGAGAGTTTCTTTGCCGTCGCTATGCCGGATGATTACGGTTTTGCCGTAAACCGCCTTAGTTCCGCAAAAGATTACGGTCCCATCGGCTGCTGCTTTGATCGGGGCGCCCGCTTCTTCAGCTATATCCAAACCGTGGTGATATCCGGATTTTCTCCACCCGTATTCGGAAGTAATTGCGCCGTTGACCGGCCAACCCAATGATAACGCTTCGCTTTGCCCCCGGGAAGGGGAGCCGGATACAGGCACGGCTTTGTCTTCCAGAGCAGGAATCACTAATACAGCGCCCACCTCAAGTTGTTCCGGGTCTTTATCCTGGTTGGCTGTCATCAGGGCCTCCACGCTAATCTGGTACTTATTGGCCAGTAAGGACATGGTTTCGCCCTCTTTGACCGTACAGGTTGAGAGCGGTATTTTAAGTGTTCTGCCCACCGTCAGCAACGTGGTTTCTTCTATGCTGTTCATCAGCAGCAGTGATTCCAAATCGACATGGTATTCCCTGGACAAGGCCCACAAAGTGTCGCCTGCTTTGACCACATAGTCCCTGCTGATAACGAGCCGTTCTTCCGGCTCCTCTATCACTGCAGAAGCCCATGGAACAAAATCTCCCGGGCACAATGCGGCCGCAACCGGTCCCGCTACGGTACCCATAAGGAGACAGCCAACCAGCAGTGAGCTGATCCATTTGTTTTTCATAATACACCTCGCTTTTAGAGACCAATAGTCAACTTATACCATAGTCTCCACATACAGCGAGGGATTTATTCATCCATAAATGAGAAACCGCAGCACAGATGGGTTATTTCCCCATATCTAGTAGGCTTTGCGGGCATTATCCGTCTTCCCGAATACCAGCGGCGCCGCTCGCAACAGGTCCTGATTGCTCTTGGTCTTTTTCATGGTATCCAGTATCATCTGCATGGTTTCCACCGGGTTATAATCGCTGAACATATTACGCAGATTCCACATCAATTCCAACTCTTCGCCGCTTAAGAGCAATTCCTCTTTTCTGGTGCCGGAACGTTTGACATCGATGGCCGGGAAGATGCGCCTTTCAGCCAGTTTCCTTTCCAGTACCAGTTCCATATTGCCCCGCCCTTTGAATTCCTCGAAAATGACCTCGTCCATTCTGGAGCCGGTTTCCACCAGAGCGGTGGCACAGATGGTCAGGCTGCCTCCTTCTTCAATATTTCGAGCCGCCCCGAAGAAACGCTTGGGCTTATCCAAGGAGGCCGGATCAATACCGCCGGACAGGGTGCGTCCGCTGGGAGGCACCACCAGGTTATGGGCGCGAGCCAGCCTGGTCACGCTGTCCATGAGGATAACCACGTCTTTCTTGTGTTCCACCAACCGTTTGGCGCGTTCTAAAACCATATCGGTAACCTTAACATGATTTTCCGGCGGTTCGTCGAAGGTAGAAGCCACCACTTCGGCTTTGGTGGAGCGCTGCATATCGGTAACTTCCTCCGGGCGCTCGTCTACCAGCAGAATGATCAGAACGATGTCCGGATGGTTTTCGCTGATCCCCTGGGCAATCTTCTGCAAGAGAATGGTCTTGCCGGCCTTGGGAGGCGCGACGATCAGTCCTCGCTGTCCTTTGCCAATAGGGGCGATCAGGTCGATGATGCGGGTTGACAGCTCCCGCTGGCTGGTTTCCAAATGTATCTTCTCAGTAGGATATAAGGGGGTAAGGGCATCGAAATGAATCCTTTTAATTGATTCTTCTGGGGGGAACCCATTAACACCCTCTACTTTGAGCAGGGCAAAAAAGCGCTCATTGTCCTTGGGAGAACGCACCTGGCCGCTGACATGGTCGCCGGTACGCAATTCAAATTTTCTTATCTGGGAAGGTGAAACGTAAATATCATCTTGGCTGGGAAGGTAGCCGAACGGCCTTAGAAATCCGTATCCATCCGGCATTATTTCCAGTATGCCCTGGGCCTGCAGGAGCTGATCGGAATGGGTTAAGGCCTTGGTAATCTCGAATACCAGTTCCTTTTTGCGCAGCTTGGAATATCCGCCCAGATTCAAATCCCGGGCGATCTGGTATAACTCCAGCATATTCTTGTTTTCCAGTTCAGAGATACTCACCTTGTCTTCCCGTTGTCCTCCCTTCATACCAACATCCTTTCGTTTTATTATTCTTTTATTCAGCGGTACACCGCTATTAAATCGTTTCTAGTTATTCAAAAATGGGCGAACAGATTTTGATCTGATTATTGCCGCTGGGCGAACCGACATGCTATTTATGAGGGTTGCTTTATCAGATTGATTCCCAGTAGATGCAACTGGGTGGAGGTAAGATGAAATCTCAAAACGCCTTCGTCAGGTATTATCTCATATTTTGAGGCAAATTAGTCCTATAATGTGCAAAATTAACATCTCAGTCCATTCTGAACTTAATACGATTATCTCTGAATAAGGGCTTTTTATCAAGATGATGATCAGCAATTATGCGGCGAATGGTTCCGGAAAGGCTTCTCATCACCAGTGTGTCGGTAGTGGCCCGTCTTTTGTGATAGCGCACCCCTTTGAGCAGGAAGGAGCCGGTTATGCCCGTGGCCACAAAGATAACATCTTCGGACTTTACCAGGTCATCAATGGTGAACAGGGTATTAATATCTTCAATGCCCATCTCCCGGCAGCGCTTGATCTCTTCCTCTGCTTCCTCGCCTTCCGGCACCAGGCGGGCTTGGAAATCGCCGCCCAAGCACTTCAAGGCCGCAGCAGTGATGACCCCTTCCGGGGCACCCCCGATGCCCATCAATATATCTACCCCAGAGTCATCGTAGGCGGCGGCTACCGCCGGAGAAATGTCGCCATCGCTGATCAGGCGGATGCGCGCTCCAGCGCGGCGCACCTCTTCCACGATGTGGTCATGGCGGGGTCGGTCCAAAATGACCACGGTCACTTCACTGATCAACTTGTGCAGTGCTCGGGCTGCTTCTTTGAGATTTTCCTTGACCGGGGCATCCAGGTGGATGCGCCCCTTGCATTCCGGTCCTACTGCGATCTTGTCCATATACATATCTGGAGCATGGAGTAACGAACCGCGAGGGGCCGCCGCCAGTACGGCAATGGCTCCAACACCGCCTTTAGCGACGATATTGGTCCCTTCCAGCGGGTCTACCGCGATATCGACCTCCGGTGGGACTCCCATCCCCACCCGCTCACCGATGTAGAGCATAGGCGCTTCATCCATTTCCCCCTCGCCTATCTTGACGGTGCCATCTATGGCTACGGTGTCGAACATAACCCGCATAGCAGTAACAGCCGCATCATCAGCGGCATCTTTGTTGCCTTTGCCAACCCAACGCGATGCTGCCAGGGCAGCAGCTTCAGTCACCCGGGCAAATTCTAAGGCCAATTCCCTCTCCACAGTAAATACCCCCTATTTCAGGTTTAGTAAACCTGCTTCCAATCGTTCATAAACTTTTCGATACCAGCATCGGTCAAGGGATGTTTAATGATCTGTTTGATGACCGCAAACGGCACCGTAGCTATGTGGCTGCCGGCACGGGCTGCGGCGGTGACATGACGGGGATGCCTTATACTGGCGGCGATCACTTCGGTATCAAACAGATACTGGTCCAAAATCTCGATCATTTCCGTCAGTAATGCCACACCGTCGTAACTTATATCATCTATGCGGCCTATAAAGGGGCTGACATAAGCAGCCCCGGCACGCGCCGCCAGAATGGCCTGGTTGGACGAAAAAATCAAAGTGGCATTGGTTTTAATACCCGCCTTGGCCAGGTCAGATATGACCCGCAATCCTATTTCGGTGACGGGCACCTTGATCACTACATTGGGATGTATCTCCGCCAGTTGCCGGGCCTCATTCATCATGCCCTGATACTCCAGGGAGATTACTTCGGCACTGATAGGCCCGTTCACCAGTGCGCAGATTTCCTTGACCACCTGATGGTAGTCGCGCCCCTCTTTGGCGACCAGGCTAGGGTTGGTAGTTACTCCGTCCAAGAATCCCATGGCATTGATTTCACGAATTTCTTCTATATTGGCTGAATCTATAAAAATGCGCACTATTATCTCCTTTTTCAAATTCTGCCGCTGCTGCCGAAAACCCGCATTTTCTCGCGTATTATGGCTACAGCAGCGTCACGGGCCGGACCCAGTATTTGTCTGGGGTCAATTTCCTTGGGCCTGGCTTGCACCACTGCTCTGATCGCCCCAACGAAGGCCTCCCGAATGTTGGTGTCGATGTTTACCTTGCAAACCCCTAGGGAGATGGCTTTGCGGACAGCTTCATCAGGGACCCCGGATGACCCGTGCAAGACAATGGGGATGTTGACCAGTCGTTTTATTGTGGCCAGGCGCTCAAAATCAAGCCGAGGTTCGCCTTTGTACTGCCCATGAGCGGTACCGATGGCTATTGCCAGACTTTTTATTCCCGTCTGTTCAACAAAATAGCGGGCTTCTTCAGGGTCGGTAAAAGCAGCCTCACGCGTTTCCACATGCACCTCGTCCTCGGTTCCGCCTATTTTCCCCAATTCGGCTTCTACGGATACCCCGATAGGATTAGCAATCTCCAAAATCTTTCTGGTGGTGGCGATATTATCCTTCAGGCTCAGTTTGGAACCGTCAAACATGACGGAAGTAAAGCCACTGCGGATACATCTGATGACCTGGTTAAAATCAGTGCCGTGATCCAGATGCAAGGCCACCGGGACCGGACTGTTCTCCGCCGCGATCTTGACCATTCCGGTGATGAATTCCAGGCCGGCATATTTGATGGCCCCCTGGCTGGCCTGCATAATTACCGGGGACTTCTCCGCTTCCGCAGCTTGGATGATGGCCTGGACTATCTCCATATTGTTGGCATTAAAGGCGCCTACAGCATAGCCTTCCTGTTGGGCCTGCTGCAACAGAACGTCAACCCCTACCAGCGGCATATCAATCACCTCGTAACATTTATTTTAAGTCTTTAAGCGGTCACCAATTCCAGCACCACCTGGCGCAGTTTCATGATATCGAACGGCTTGGTTATACATCTTCTGACTCCAGCATCCAGGGCCTTTTTGATGACGTCCATTTCCCCATAGGCGGTCATCATAACTATAGTCAAATGAGGATGGTTTTCGAGGATTTTCTGTGAAGCCTCCAGGCCGTTCATATTAGGCATTTTCATATCCATCAGAATGATATGGGGTGTAATCTCCTCGATTTTGGCTATGGCTTCGAAGCCATCAGAGGCGGTGTGAACTATCCAGTCGTCCTTCTTGAAAAGCTCTTCCAATAAGCGCCGCACGCCCTTCTGATCGTCGACAATCAATATTTCAGGCCGCATCTGTGAACCCCTCCCCCACATTAAGCATTATTTTACATTTCTGCATTAATAGTCAACATCCTGCTAAAACAGAGGTAAAGAAGTCAAGACTATTCCCCCCATGACCGTCAGCATCACTATCACAGCCAGGAATAAGACGACCGGCAGCGCATATATAAAAACAGCCTGAGCGGTGGCCAGGGTGAA